>JAYKIX010000131.1:0-22401 GCA_035286005.1 Synechococcus sp.
GCCGCTTGCGAATCGCCGCTCGCGTGTTTGATGATCGCCAAGCGATGAATTGGCTCCTCCAGGGCAAAGCGCGCGTCGCGGTTTTGCCTCTTGTGCGCTGTGTTGCCGCCTTGCGCAGTGATCCAAGAGTGCAGGTGGTGCTGCCGTCTCAGGGCGCTCTTCTCCATTGGACGCTGCTGATGCGCACCTCCCAGTCTCTTGAGCCACTTCCCCAGGAATGGGTTGAGGAGGCATGGCGCGCTCCACTCCTTGGCCAGTTGCTGGCGGAGGGATGGCGCCCTCCTCTCCCGCATGACCAGCTGGAGTTGGCCCAACGATCGCTGCCTGCTCGGCTGCGTCCCCTGGTGTTGCCGCCACCGCTGATTTGGGAACGGTGCTGGAGTTTCAGTCCGCTTTCAGGGCCAGAACGAGCCCGTTTAAGCGAACGCTGGTCGGCATCAGCCCCATAACCGTCGCCGTGGCGGTGCCGACAGCAGTTCGTGGGTTTCCGCCAGGAGATCAGGAATCGGGAGCTGATGGGGGCAGCGGGGGAGGCAGTCACCGCAGCCTGCGCAGGCACTGGCATCAAGGGTTTCCCACCAGTGGCCTGCGCGTCCAATCAGGTTGTAGCGCTCTTCGCTGAATGCCTTGAGATCGTGGCCAATGCGCAGATTGCGGAGTCGCAGCAGTTCTGGGATCGGCACCTCATTGGGGCAGGGCAGGCAGGCGTAACACTGACCACACGCTTGGGGGCCCAGGCGGCTGCGGCGGTTGGCCTCCAGATGGCAGATCGATGCTTGCTCGCTGCTGGTCAAAGGATGTTCGGCCGTTGCCAGGTCGTGGGCCACCAGGAGGTCTTCCTTGCAACTGGCTCCGAGGGTGAGGGTGCTGATGCCGGAGCTGAGCAGGTAGCGGTAGGCCAGGGTCAGGGGCGCATGGGGGCTGCAGTCCTCCACCAGGGTGGTGCTGGGATCCTGCAACCTTCCGCCCTTATCCGCTGGGGAGATGGCCATCACTCCCATGCCCGCTGTCAGTGCCTTGGTCGCCAGCGGCATCCGCCGTTGGTCCAGCAGGTGAAGGTGGAGACTGCAGAACGCAAAGCGGCCACTGGCGATTGCGGCTTCGATCAGCTCATTACTGCCATGGCTGCTGAACCCCACCTGCCCCACAAGCCCTTGTTCCTGAGCCCAGCGCAGGAGGGCACGGCCTTCACCATCCAAGGCCCAGTTCAGATGTTCGTCCCTGTTCAGACCGTGAATCGCCCAGTTGTCGAGACGCTCCACCCCCAGGCGTTTCAGGCAGGCCAACAGTTGGGTCTTGCCCTTCTCAAGGTCCACGCCCGGCAGAACCTTGCTGGTGATCACCCAGCCGCCGATGGGGGCAAGCCCCTCCTGGGCAAGGGTGCGCAGGGACTCTCCTAGAAACTGCTCTGCCGGGCCGTAGGCGGGGGCAGTCTCCAAGTGGTTAATCCCTGCGGTAATCGCCGCTTGAACCACCTCGCGCATCTGGGAGTGGGAGCTCAGGGCACGCATTGTTCCCAGCGTGAAGAGGCTGACGGCCCGCCCTTGTCCGAATGCGCGCCGGCCTGGCTTTCGGCTGGGGGCGGGGACGTTCATCTCGGTGGGTTGTTGGTCGCGTCGTCCTCGTCGTCCTGGGGGGGTGTGTCGCCGGGTTGGCGGGATTGGAGATGGCGCACCAGAGCGGCAGGGCTGACTTGGTCGAGGAACCGTCGAAACTCATCCTGCTCTTCGGAATCGGCTTCCGCATCGACGGGGATGGAGGCTTCCGCAACTACCTCTTCCAGCATCCAGATGGCGGTGCCAGTTCGCACCGCCAAGGCAATGGCATCACTGGGGCGGGCATCAATCTCCCATGCCTTGGAGGGAACCTCTGCCGGTTTCTCTTCAGCCTCTGCCAGTGCCGGATTCATCCCGGGTTCGAGTGTTTCGCTTGTGTCTTCGCCTTTACGTCTCAGCTTGAGCAGGGCTCGAAATGTGCTGTCTTCAATGGTGTGGATCACCACGCGTTCCAGCACTAGGTCACCCGCATTCAGCAGAGCAACCATCAGGTCATGACTGAGGGGTCTTGGCGGATCTTCACCTTGGATCCCGGCCATGATGTTGTGAGCTTGGGATTGATCAATCCAGATCGGTACTTGCCGCCGACCGGCTGGATCTCGAAGCAGAACGATGGGGCTGCGGCTGGCCGCATCGAGAGCAATCCCGGCAACGTGCATCTCAACCACGGCACCGTCTCCCCCTTTGTCCGATTATGGCGAGAGGAACGGCCACAGGCGGGGAGCGATGTTCACGGGGCTGGTGCAGGCGGTGGGCAGTGTGGAGCGGCGTGGTCAGCAGCTACTGGTGAGTGGCTGCAAGGCCTTTGCTCCTTTGCACCTGGGTGACAGTGTGGCGGTGGATGGGGTGTGCCTCACCGTGGCGGACTGCGTTGGCGATGGCTTCCTTGCGGATGTCAGTGAGGAGACGCTGGTTCGCACCACCTTGGGACAGAAGGCTTCGCAACGTGGTCCAGTCAATCTCGAACCGGCTCTGCGTCTGGCGGATCGGGTGGGTGGTCACCTGGTGAGCGGCCACGTTGATGGTGGAGGCACAGTGGTGGCGGTGGACGCTTTGTCTCACTCGTGGCGTCTGGAGGTGCAATGGAACGACCCTCTGTACGGCCGATACGTTGTTGAGAAAGGCAGCATCGCTGTGGATGGTGTCAGCCTCACGGTGGCCGGTTGTGAGGCAAATGGTTGTCGGTTCTGGATCGCTGTAATCCCCCATACCTGGACTTCAACCGCTTTGCGGTTCTTGAAGGTGGGCTCGTCCGTCAACCTCGAGGCTGATGTGATCGCTCGCTATACAGAACGCCTACTTCAAGCAGCCGGTGATCATCATTCACCGGGCACTCCGCCCAATCCAGCGATCACCCATGAATGGCTGAATGCCAATGGCTGGTCTTGATCGCATGCTGGAGCGCTGATTCAGTGTTCTGCATCGGAGTTCTCTCGGCCCTCGTCTAGGGGGAGCAACCAGATGGAGCCTGATTCGCGATGAAGTTCAATTTTGAATTCCTGGCCAGGTTCAAGGCCAAGGCGCCTTGTATAGGCATGCCCGATCAGGAGATTGCCATTCCCATGTACTCGTGTGCGGAACTCGGCTTGGCGTCCACGGGTTCCACTTCCTCCGCTGCTTGCTGATGGCAGGGTGTACCCCTTGGCTTCCACCAGGGCCCGGTAAAAACTTTTTTTGAGAACCCGTCCACTAGGACCCACATAGCCGCAACCACGGGCGATTTCATCTTCGCGCCGATTGCTCAGGGCGCGGGCCTTGTCGAGAAGTTCCTGGCCGACAAGCATCTGAACAGGATGAATTGACTGAATTCTGGCGAGCAAACGCAAGTGCCGCAAGGATCTTGGCCGCTTTCAACCATGTTTTGATCAGAGCAGATACAAAATCAGAAAGAGCACAACCCAGATTCCATCAACGAAGTGCCAATACAGCTCAACGGCTTCGAGGGGGAACTGATTGTCAGCGGTGACCCTGCCGGAGGGTGTTCGGCACTGCCACCAAACAATCAGGATCATCAGGGCTCCCAGGGTCACATGGAGGCCGTGGAATCCCGTCAAAGCGTAGAAGGTGCTGGCGTAGAGGTTGTCTGTCAGGCCGAACGGCAGGGTGAAGTATTCGACCATTTGACTGACCAAAAAGCTCAGCCCCAGAAACCCCGTGATCAGAAGCCACTGGCGGCAGGCTGGGTTGTCCCGCAGGCGAAGTTTCTGCCCAGCTTTGTGAAAGGTGGCACTACTCACAAGCAAAAGCACCGTATTCAAGATCGGCAGCGGAAGTTCCAGTTCGTAGACAGCATCCGGCTGCAGAGGATTGACGGCATGGAAGGTGAGATAGGCGGCAAAAAAACCGGCAAAGGTCATGGCGTCCGCCACCAAGAATGTGGCGACTCCAAACATGCGGTGGTCTTCATGCCCATGCTCGAGCTCTTGGGTGCTGGTTTCAGCACTGGGCGAATTCAGAGTGGTCATTTGCGGCTGCTCCAGAGGTCACTGCCACTGGCGGCAGCTAGGTCGATTTGATCCAGGGGAACGCCATAGCCATAGGGCTCTTTCACCAGAGGGGCTTCTCCTGTCCAGTTCTCAACGGGAGGTGGCGAGCTGGTCAGCCATTCGGGGGTGAGGGCTTGCCAGGGGTTGTCACCAGCGATCTCACCTTTGAAAGCACTGGCAATCACGTTCCAGAGAAACGGCAGTGTGCTCATGGCCATCAGCAGAGCTCCCACACTGCTGATCTGGTTGATGAATGCGAATTGAGGGTCATACTCAGCAACCCGTCTTGGCATGCCATTGAGCCCGAGCCAATGCTGGGGGGCAAAACAGAGGTTGAAACCAATGAAGGTGAGCAGGAAGTGCAATCTTCCGATGGTTTCGTTCAGCATTCTCCCGGTGACCTTTGGGTACCAGTGATAGATCGAGGCGAAGATGACAAATACTGTTCCGCCGTAGACGATGTAGTGAAAGTGGGCAACTACGAAATAGGTGTCATGGACATGGACGTCGAACGGCACCTGAGCAAGGGCTACGCCTGTGATGCCCCCTAAAACAAAATTGATAATGAAGCCACATGAAAACAGAACTGCGCTGTTCAGAGCGATTCTTCCTCCCCAAAGGGTTGCCAACCAGTTAAAGAATTTGATCCCGGTTGGCACTGCAATGAATGCTGTGGCGATCGTGAAGAAAAGGCGCATCCACGGAGGGGTTCCGCTTGTAAACATGTGGTGGGCCCACACAACAAGGCCCAGCACAACAATGGCCATAATGGAGTACACCATTGTTGCGTAGCCAAACAAGGGTTTGCGGCAGTGCACCGGAAGGATCTCGCTAACCAGGCCAAAAGCCGGTAACACCATGATGTAGACGGCTGGGTGGGAATAAAACCAGAAGAGATGTTGGTAGACCACCACATTTCCACCGAGGCCGGGATTGAAGAATCCTGTATGGGCCACGATGTCGAAGCTAAGGAGAATTAACGTTCCTGCTAACACTGGGGTTGAGAGCACAACGAGAATGCTGGTGCCAAGCATTGCCCAGCAGTACATCGGAAGTTGCATCAGTTTCAGTCCTGGCCGCCGTAATTTCAGAACTGTGGCTATGAAATTGATGCCACCAAAGATTGAGCTGCCACCAAGTAGCAACACGCTAAGGATCCAGATGATCTGGCCACTTGCAGGTGTGGTGATGCTCAAGGGGGGATAGGCCGTCCAGCCCGATTGGGCGGCACCGGTAATGAAGTAACTGCTGATCAGTAGTAAGCCTGCAGGGGGAATCAGCCAGAAGGCCACGGCATTGAGTCGTGGAAAAGCCATGTCACGGGCTCCCACATAGAACGGGATTAAGTAGTTCCCGAAGGCACCGTTCACCACCGGCACGATCCAGAGAAAGATCATCACAGTGCCATGGAGGGTCAGCACCTGGTTGTAGACATCACGAGGCATGAAGTCTGAAACAGGGCTCGCCAGTTCAGTACGAATCGCTCCTGCGAGAGCCCCACCTATGAGATAAAAGAGAAATCCACAAACGAGATATTGAAGTCCGATCACCTTGTGGTCGACACTGAAGCTGAAATAGCGAAGCCAGCCCTTTGGCTGCAGTGAAGGGGTGGGGTGTTCGCCTTGTGGTGGCAGAGAAATGGTCATGCGTCGGAGACCTCAAGTTTGTTGTTCGCCTTGAACCAGGCTTCGTAGGCGTCGGGCTCGTCAACGACGACCGATGAACGCATTCCCCCGTGGTATGGGCCGCAGAGTTCGGCGCAAACGATTGGATAGGTGCCAGGCCTTGTGGCTGTGAAATTCAACACAGTGGGTTGGCCTGGAATGACGTCTTGCTTGAGACGAAACTCCGGCACCCAGAAGGCGTGTATCACGTCTTTGGCTTCCATGCGCAGACTCACCGGTTGACCTGCTGGCACATGCAGTTCACCGGAAATGAAGTCTCCCTGGGGGTAGCGGAAGAGAAAGGCGAATTGCATGGCCGTGACTTCAATTGGCACGGGCGCGATCGCTTCTCCATTGATGGTTGCGGTGCTGCCACTGCCGATCCCGCCCCAAACGCGATCAGCCACGTCGTTGACTGAGTCGTCGGGGCTCACCATGGCCATGTGGTTCATGCCGCTGTGATCCATGCCGGCATTGAGAGGGGTCATCCCTCCCATGCGGTCGTAGATGTCGTAGCTGTAAAGGCCAACAAACAGAACGACGATCGCTGGGACCGCCGTCCAGAACACCTCCAACGGCAAGTTGCCCTCGATGGCGAGGCCATCGCCGATCTCTCCGGCACGACGCCGGAAACGCACAAGACTGAACAACACCAGCCCAACGATGCCAATGAACAGGATCGTGCCGATGCTGAAGAGCACACGAAAAAGTTCGTCGTACACCGGTGCGTTGGCACTGGCGTCAACAGGAAGGAGGTTGACGTTCTGACCGATCCATAGCCCTCCAAGCACCAGGATCATCCCCAGCACAAGGGTGAGGATTGAAGAGGGGATGGGCACGGCCCGGTCCATCACTCGACTCGCTTCACACTATGGGCTTCGTCCCAGCCGACCACAAGCCGATTGTTAAGAGGGCTGGAAAATCTTGTTGATCCAGAGATCGCCTTGCCACGGGAAGCCTGTTTGGAGGCTGGGTCTCTGCCGTTTCGCAGGAGTCAACTGTCAGAGATAGGAGACGTCACCCGGCGCAATGTCGGGAATTGATGTTGTGAAGGTCCATACAGGCATGTCGTGCTGGATCGGAACGCTACCTTCCATGCATTCCCAATGCTGTTTGGGAGGGTTCCGTTCCGTTGGTTCGCTCGTCGCCGTTATCAATCCGTCGCCGGCTTGCACAGCTGGAGACCCATTTGGTGGTTGCCTTGGTCGCCCTGGTGGTGATCGGGGGTGCCACACGGGTAATGGAAGCGGGTCTGGCTTGTCCAGACTGGCCTCTCTGCTATGGCTCTCTGCTTCCTGGGCGTCAGATGAACGTTCAGGTGTTTCTTGAGTGGTTTCACCGTCTCGATGCTTTTGTGATCGGTGTCGCCCTCCTGGTGCAGCTGACCGCTGTTTGGTGGTGGAGACAGCAGCTTCCAAGCTGGTTGCTTCCCTCCAGCGCCGGATTGGTGTTGTTGGTGGGATTGCAGGGTGGCCTCGGTGCGCTCACCGTGCTCCAGTTGCTGCCCACGGGTGTGGTCACCGCCCATCTCGCCCTTGGCCTCACTCTCGTTGCATTGCTCAGTGGTCTGAGCCAGCTGTTGTTGACCGAGCCTTCGCTGTCATCGAAGGCTTCCCCGCTGTGGTGGAAGGTCCTCAGTGGTCTCAGCCTGTTAGCAGTGGCTGCTCAGAGTCTGCTGGGTGGACGGATGGCCACCTCCTGGGCATCCAGACGATGTGTTGAGGCCGGGCAGGCTTGTCAGTGGTTGCACTGGCATCGAAGCGCTGGCACCCCGGTGGCGGTCATGGTGCTGTTGTTTGTGGCGGTGAGTCTGCTCGCTGGGGGATGGGCCCGGCGCCAGTGGCCGTTGCTTCTGGCTGTCGCTGGTCTTGTGGTGGCGCAGATCGCCCTGGGGGTGTTCACGTTGCGTCTTGGTCTCTCCCAGCCGGCACTCACCGTGGCGCATCAGCTTGTCGCATCCCTTCTGGTGGCCTCTTTGGCAGCCCTCGCCTTCAGACGTCCAGGACTGGCCATCACCTCTCAAGCCGCTGACCACACTCCCTCTCCCCTGGAGCCTTGCCATGGCTAGTTCCACTGCTCCTGGTGCTTTGGTCATCTCGCGTGATCAGGTTGTGCCTTCGCGTCAACGCGTCAAGCTTCCCGCCTGGCTGGAAGTGGCCAAGCCACGCCTCATTCCCCTCCTTCTGGCAACCACTCTGGGGGGAATGGCCTTGAGTGAAGGCTGGCCTTTGTCATCACTCCGATTGGTGTGCACTCTTGGTGGTGGTGCTTTGGCGGCCGCTGCTGCTGGTGTTTTCAACTGCCTTTGGGAACAGGATCTGGACGGACGCATGCAGCGCACCAGCGGACGGGCTTTGCCATCAGGCAGGTTGTCGCCAACGGCGGCTTTTGCCGGTGCCGTGTCTTGCACTCTGGCGGCTGCTTTGTTGCTGGTGACTGGCGTCAACTGCTTGGCTGCCGCACTTTCCCTTCTGGGACTGTGCAGTTACGTGCTCCTCTACACCGCCTTGTTGAAGCCGCGCACAACTCAGAACATTGTGATCGGCGGTGTTGCTGGAGCTATTCCGCCTCTGGTGGGGGCTGCTGCCGCGACGGGCCACGTGGGGTTGGGTGGCTGGTGGCTGTTTGCCCTGGTGATGGTCTGGACCCCTGCCCACTTCTGGGCTCTTGCGTTGCTCCTGCGTGAGGACTACCGCGCTGTGGGTATCCCCATGCTCCCCGTGGTGAAAGGTCCGGTAGTGACGGCACGGGCGATTCGACGGTATGGCTGGGCCACAGCCTGTCTGAGCGTTTTTGGTGTGCTGGCGTTGCCGGAGGGGGGGCTCTTCTACGGCTTGTTGCTGCTGCCCTTTAATGCACGTCTGTTGCAGATGGTGGAGAATCTGGCGGGAGCTCCCGAGAGCCTGGAAAGGGCCAAAGGTCTTTTCCGTTGGTCGATTCTTTACCTGTTCGGCGTCTGTCTTCTCCTTATCCTCAGTCGTCTCCCCGGCGCTGAGGTGTTGGATCACCAGGTGCATGCCGTGATCGATTCCCTGTTTGGCGGATCCAGGGGCGTCTATCTCTGGTTCGCTTCCTAGATTCCATATCAGTCTTCTCCCGACAGCTCGATGCCCTTGTTGGAGCTGGCCCATCTCCAGAAGTCGTACGGGGCGGTTCAGGCTCTAGCCGATCTCTCGTTGGCTGTTCCTGAAGGCTGTCTTTATGGGCTCTTAGGGCCCAATGGGGCGGGGAAGACCACCACATTTCGCATTTTGGCGACCCTGCTTGCCCCCGATTCCGGACGTGTTGATGTGGCCGGCGTGGATGCTCTGCAGGATCCTCGCGCGGTGCGTTGCTTGCTTGGGTATGTCGCCCAAGAGGTGGCGATCGACAAAATTCTCACCGGCCGCGAACTGCTGCAGCTTCAAGGTGACCTCTATCACTTGAGGCCTTCGGATCGGGATCAGCGCATGGACGAGCTGATTGCCCTGCTGGGCATGCAGGAGTGGATCGATCGCCGCTGCGGCACCTATTCAGGCGGCATGCGCCGGCGCCTTGATCTGGCTGCGGGTTTGCTGCATCGGCCGCGCCTGTTGGTGTTGGATGAGCCCACGGTGGGCCTTGATATCGAAAGCAGGGCCGCGATCTGGCAGGTGCTCCGAGATTTGCGTCAGCAAGGCACCACCGTGCTGCTCAGCAGCCATTACCTGGAAGAGGTGGAGGCCTTGGCCGATCGCATGGCGATCATCGATGCAGGTCGAGTCATCGCTGAAGGCACACCTGACGAGCTGAAACAACGCCTTGGTGGCGATCGGGTCACCTTGCGGGTGCGTGAATTCAGTGATGCTGAGGAAGCAGCCCGGCTTCAATGCCTACTCGCGTCGGTCAATGGGGTGCGTCAAATTGTGGTGAATCGTGCTCAGGGGTATTCCCTGAACTTGGTGGTGGAAGGTGACGAGGTGCTGCAAAGGCTCCGCGATCAGCTGGATCAGGCCGGTTTGCCAGTGTTTGCTCTGGCGCAGAGCCGTCCAAGCCTCGATGATGTGTATCTTCAGGCCACCGGCCGCACGTTGATGGACGCGGAGCTTGCCGTGGCGGGCCAGCGGGATCCCAAGCAGGAACGTAAGCAGTCGATGCGGTGATGTCCCATCCCTCTTGTCGTGTTCCCCACCTTCTGTTGAGTTCAACTGATCAATGACCAGCTCCGTAGCCAGCAGTGCACCTCTTGCCGAACTGGTGCAGGAAACGCTGGCGTTGACTCGCCGATTGTTCCTGCAGCTTCAACGCCGTCCATCCACTCTCGTGGCCGGCGTGCTTCAACCTTTGATCTGGCTCGTGCTTTTTGGAGCCCTGTTCTCCAGGGCTCCCGAAGGGTTGTTACCTGGAGGCAGCAGTTATGGGCGCTTTCTTGGTGCTGGGGTGATTGTGTTTACGGCCTTCAGTGCGGCTCTCAACGCCGGACTTCCGGTGATGTTTGACCGCGAATTCGGGTTTCTCAATCGCTTGTTGGTGGCGCCGTTGCGCAGCCGCAGTTCCATTGTTCTGTCATCGGTCATCTACATCACGACGCTCAGCCTGATTCAGAGCCTGGCGATCATGGTTACAGCAGCCTTGCTGGGCTACGGCTGGCCTGGAGTGGCCGGCCTCGGTGTGGTGTTGTTCACATTGTTGCTTTTAGTGTTTGCTGTGACCGCCCTCAGTCTTGGCTTGGCGTTTGCCTTGCCTGGCCATATCGAATTGATCGCTGTGATCTTTGTGGCCAACCTTCCTCTGCTGTTTGCAAGCACAGCGCTGGCACCCCTCGCATTCATGCCCCCCTGGTTGGGCTGGCTTGCGGCCTTGAATCCGCTTACCTTCGCGATTGAACCCATTCGTGCTGCCTACGCAGGTCCTCTTGATCTGTCGGTTGTTCTGCTTGATGCTCCTTACGGAGCTGTGAGCGGTTATGCCTGTTTGTCGGTGCTGATGGTGCTCACGGTGGGTCTTTTCTTGGTGATTCGCCCTCTGCTCAATCGCAAACTTGCTTGATCCTGTGACTGCCCTCAGCGCTTCCCAACCTCAGCGTCGCCGGGAGGCCCTCTTCCAGCAGCTCCTCAATGCCCGTTCCATGGGAGATCCGTTGGAGATTGCCCGCGCCGAACAGCAGTGGGTGCATCGTTACGGCGTTGCGTCGTTGCCCCAGGCCGATTCAGAGGGGCCAGTGACGCTCGCCTCCCCGCTCGACGGGACTCCGGTTGCTAATCAACCGCTGCCTATCTCCTTGCAGCAGGAGACTCCTATCACTGTTCAGGAAAAGGCTCCTCTGGTTTCTGCCTTCGTTCGCTTTAAAACGGCCCTGAAGGAGTGTCTGGAAGACGTTGGCACGGTTGTCGAACCACCTACACAGCCTCTCGATCAGTTGCCTGAGCTGTTTAGGGAGGTTCCTCCACCGCCATCTCCGCGCCTGCAGCGTCTTCGCCGTTGGCTTCCGGCTTCTGCTGAAGATCTTCCCAAGGCATCCTGATCGATGGGATTGCCAGATTTGGAGGGCCTGCGCCGAGGGCTGATTGTTTCCGTGCAGGCTCCAGAGGGTTCGCCCATGCGGGATCCTGAGGTGATTGCCGCGATGGCTGAGGCCAGCCTCAACAACGGAGCGATTGGCGTGCGGCTTGAAAGTCCAGAGCACATCGGCGCTGTGCGTCGACGCTGCCCAGATGCATTAATTATTGGGCTCTGGAAGCGTACCTTTGCAGACAGCGAGGTGTATATCACCCCTCGCTGGCAGGAGATTCAATCCGTCTGGGCCGCTGGTGCCGACGTTGTCGCTTTGGATGCCACGAGCCGTCCTAGGCCTGAAGGCGAATCTCTCGAAGAACTGGTGCGGCGAGCCACAGAGGAGCTTGGTGCACCGCTGATGGCTGATGTGGACAGTGTGGCCAATGGACTTGAAGCGGCCCGGTTTGGTTGCCGTTGGGTGGGCACAACCTTGTTTGGCTACACCCGCGAAACAGAACAGGAGAAGCCCCCTGGACGGGTGTTGCTTGAACCACTCCGTCGGCAACTACCGGCTCATGTGCCTTTGATCTGTGAGGGAGGTATTGCTTCGGCAACCATGGCGGCGGAAGTGCTGAGGCAGGGAGCAGATTGTGTGGTGGTTGGTACGGCCATCACTGGAGTGGATCTTCAGGTGGCTGCGTACAAGCAAACTTTGGATCACGCATTCGGCTGAGCGTGATCACTCTGAAGTGAATCGAAGGGATCCTGCTCGCTGAGGAGGAGTGCGCTCAAAATTGAACGAGACGCGCTAGTCCCATGAAAAGACCTGTTCGCCTGCTTCCTTGGTCTCTGGCTCTCAGCGGACTTGCTTTTGCGGTTCCTATGGCGGGATTGCCGATGGGTGAGCTTCATGCACTGAATCGTGAGTTGGGGCGGCTGTGTCGCAGACCGCCCCGTGAAGCCGTTGCCGTTTGCAGGATCCATGCCCGCTTGGTGCAGGCTCTTTGATCAGCAGGACATCTTCGGAGGAGCGGAATTACATCATTCCGGGCATGCCCATGCCACCCATGCCACCCATGCCACCCATGCCGCCCATCGGATCTCCGCCAGGTGCCGGAGCTGCCGGTTCAGGTTTGTCGGCGATCACCACTTCGGTGGTGATCAGCAGGGAAGCAATTGAGACGGCGTCTTGAAGCGCAAGGCGCACCACCTTGGCGGCGTCCACAATTCCCCCTTGGAGGAGGTCTTCAAAGTTTCCAGTCAGGGCATTGAAGCCTTTGCCGGAGCGTCGCACTTCTTCGACAACCACATCGCCATTGGCGCCTGCATTGATGGCGATCTGACGGAGTGGGGCACTGAGGGCACGTTTCACGATGTCAACACCAGTTCGCTGATCGCCCTGCAGTTGGGTCGCTAGCCCATCCAGTTCTTCGGCCAGCTGGATCAGGGTGCAGCCACCGCCAGCCACGATCCCTTCCTCAACCGCAGCACGGGTGGCATTCAACGCATCTTCAAACCGTAGTTTGCGGTTTTTGAGCTCGGTTTCGGTGGGGGCGCCCACTTTGACCACAGCAACACCACCCGCCAATTTGGCGATGCGCTCCGTGAGTTTTTCGCGGTCGTATTCCGACTCGGTGTTCTCAAGTTCACGTTTGATCGCGGCGACGCGATCGTTCACAGCACTGCGGTGGTCTTCATTGGCCACGATCGTGGTGCTTTCCTTGGTGATGGTGATGCGGCGGGCACGGCCGAGATCGCCCAGGGTGACCTTGTCGAGGGTCATGGCCCGGTCTTCGCTAATGACGGTGCCGCCGGTGAGGATGGCGATGTCGGCCAGGGCTGCCTTGCGGCGCTCTCCGAACGATGGCGCACGCACTGCGGCGACCTGGAGAACACCACGGTTCTTGTTGACAACGAGTGTTGCAAGGGCCTCTCCCTCCACTTCTTCCGCCAGAACAACTAGGGGAGAACCTGTTTTCTGAACGGTTTCAAGGACGGGAACCAGGTCAGCAATGGCACTGATTTTGCGGTCTGTGAGCAAGAGCAGGGCGTTCTCAAACTCACAGAGTTGACGGTCGCTGTCGGTGACGAAGTAGGGGGAGCTGTATCCCCGATCGAAGGCCATCCCTTCGGTGACTTCCAGGTCGGTGGCCAGCGATTTGGATTCCTCCACGGTGATCACGCCATCAACGCTGACCTTCTCCATGGCCTCGGAGATCATCCGACCCACCTCTTCATCGCCACCGGCACTCACCGTGGCCACCTGGCCGATGCGCTCTCCGCTGACGGACTGGCTGCGCTGGGCAAGGCCTGCCACGACGTGGGCTGCAGCTTTTTCCATGCCGCGGCGCAGTTCGATCGGGCTGGCGCCGGCGGCTGTGTTGCGAAGACCTTCCTCAACCATGGCCTGCGCCAGAACTGTGGCTGTTGTGGTGCCGTCGCCGGCCTTGTCTTTGGTTTTGGAGGCCACCTGCTGAATCAGCTTGGCGCCGATGTTTTCGAACGGGTTCTCCAGTTCGATTTCACGGGCAATGGTGTTGCCATCGTTGACGATGTCTGGGGCCCCGAAACTCTTCTCCAGTACCACGTTGCGACCACGTGGCCCGATGGTGACGCGAACTGCATCCGCAAGGGCATTCATCCCCCGCTCGAGTGCTCCGCGGGACTCATCGGAAAAGCTGAGAAGTTTGGCCATGGTCGACAGATACCCGCGAGTCAATGTCCCATAGGGACCATGCCATCAGAAGTCTCTTCACGGTGGGGAAAGCCGAATCGAAGGCTCGCGAAGCCTGCCTGAGCTGTGATTGCTCGTTATGGTCCGGCCATGCATGATCCCGGTTTTCAATCCTTCACGGTGATCGCCGGATTGGCCGGTGGCATGGCCTTGATCTACGTGCCTCTGCGGATTTTTCTCACTGCGACAGAAAGGAGCCGCCGATTGCGCTTGCTGCAGCGCATCCGACGGCTTCGGGACGAGCTGAATCAGCCTTTGAACAGCTGACGATTAACCCATCACCATTCCGCCATCCACCTGCAGCACCTGACCCGTGATGTAGGACGCCGCAGGATCGGAAGCCAGAAAGCGCACCGCGCCAGCAATGTGCTCCGGGGCGCCGAAGCGACCGAGGGGAATCGCCGCCAGGATGCCTTCAGCATCGAGGTCTTTGGTCATGTCAGTGGCAATGAAACCTGGTGCCACGGCATTCACCGTGATCCCTCGGCTGGCCATCTCTTTTGCGGCGCTGCGCGTGAGACCCACAACGCCTGCTTTGGCCGCAGCGTAGTTGGCTTGACCGGCGTTGCCCATCAGCCCCACCACGGAGGTGATGTTGATGATGCGCCCGCTTTTCTGCTTCAACATCGGCCTGGTGACGGCACGGGTGCAGAGGAACACACCGGTGAGGTTGAGGTTGATCACTGCCTGCCAGTCCTCTGTTTTCATGCGCATCAAAAGCCCGTCGCGGGTGATCCCAGCGTTGTTCACCAGCACATCGATACGGCCACTGCGTTCAAGCACGGTTTTGATCAGTCCTTCAACAGCCTCTTCTTCCGCCACGTTGGCTTGAAGCGCATAGGCCTGGCCTCCAGCTGCGGTGATTTCCGCCACCACTGCTTCTGCGGCATCGGGGGAACTTGCGTAGTTCACGACGACCTCTGCACCTGCCTCGGCCAAGGCAAGGGCCACCGCCCTGCCGATGCCGCGGCTGGCACCAGTGACCAGTGCGGTTTGGCCGGAAAGGGAGGTGTGGTTGGTCATGGCAACGGCGGCAGTGGCTGGATCGTAGGGAGCCAACCCGCCACCTCTCAACTGCCTCCGGGGCGCCCCATCGTTTCCACCATGTCAACAGCGGGACCCAACAGATCTCGGAATTCCTGCAGCTGGTCTTTGCTCCCCAGCACCACAAGCAGTTGTCCGGGGGCTAAGCGCATGTCACCGCCGGGGTTCGCTACCAGATTTCCTTGCGTTCGGATTGCCAGCACCATCGCTCCGCTGCGGCGGCCAAGTTGAAGTTCAGCCAGGGTGCGACCAGCCAGATGCTTGAGCAGAAGGGGATCTGTGCTTAGGCGGAATTCTTCGATTTCACACTCGGAACCCACCAACAACTCCATGAAGTCCACAGCAACGGGCCGCAGGGCGGATGCGGCCATCACGCGACCTCCGGCCACATAGGGACTCACGACCACGCTGGCTCCAGCCAGCTGCAGTTTTGCGGAGGCGTCTTCGCCGGCAGCTCGGGCGATCAAACGGCAGTTTGGTTCACGGCTGCGGGCACTCAGCACCACGTAGAGGTTGGCGGCATCGCTCGGCAGTGCCGCCACCAGGCTGCGGCAGCGGGATAGTCCTGCCTCAAGGAGCGTTTCATCCAAGGTGGCGTCCGCCTGGAGCACCATCAGCCCTCGATCCTTGGCGGCCTGAATGCGAGCAGGATCCTGTTCAACTACCAACACCGAGACCTTCTCCTGCAGGAGCTGTTCGCCGATTTCTCGGCCGATGCGGCCATAACCGCAGAGAATCACGTGGTCGTGCATGCGCCGGAGTTTGCGGCGAAACCGCAGGGCACGCAACTGGCGAAAATAACCGGCTTCAGTCAGCCCGAGAAGGCGCTGAATCGTGAGTTGAACCACCACCACACCACCTGCGATGGTCAAGACCGTCACCAATCGTCCTGCGGTGGAAAGCGGTTCCACCTCCCCATAACCAATGGTGCTGATGGTGATTAACACCATCCAGAAGCAATCCCCCCAATCCCAACCTTCCGTGATCCGGTAGCCGATTGCTCCACCGCAGATCACGGCAAGCAAGGCCAGAATCGGTCCGATCCAAGGTGCTGTCAGCAGACGCAGGTTGGTGCTCAGGCGCCAAGGAAGCAAGGCGTGTTGGCGGCTGGATCGACCCAGACGCATCCGTTTCATCAGAAACCCAGGGCTGCCAGAACGTTCTGCTCACTGAGCTGATGGAGTTCGCCAGGTTGACCACCAAGGCAACGCAGCCCGTCTCGTTGGGGAAGATCCGTCGGGTCGGCGCCAAGAGCGACCAAAGGAACGCCTGCAAACACTGCCAACAGTTGGGTGACAGGACAGCTGCTGAGCACGACATCTGCGCAGGCCACCTGGGCTGCACGCTTGAGGAGCTTGCCTCCGCTTGCTAGGTGCTGGCAGCGCAGAGATGCAAGCCGTTGCTGAATCGTGCTCGGCAGGGAGTGCCAACAGTTGGCAGGCCAGTCATTGGCTGCACCACCAGGAGCCATCAGCAGCAGAGGACCATTGCCCGTTGGTTGCTCGGCTCGAACTGTTTCCAGCAGCTTGGCTGGTAAGGAGAGACAAAAGCGATCAGCGTCGAAGCTGATCCCGATGGCCTGAAGAAATCCACTGAGCTGTTGGGCTTTCCAGCCGCCGGCGGTTTGCACCCGCTCCGTGGTGGCGAATCCGTCGAGGGCGATGCGGGTGGGGATGTGGCTCATGCCAAGCATCAGGTTCACTTGTCGGCCTGAGGCGAAGTTGAAGCAGACCTGGAAATCCGGTTCTCGCACACAACCAAGAAGATTGGCCCAGTCGGCCAGGGTGGTGCTGTCTTCAAATTCAAATGGGATCACCTTCTCCACTGCGGGCAGAAGGTCCCAAGCCTGGCGATGGGCCATCGGACAGGCCACCTGAACGGAAGCGCTGAGATGCTCGGCTGCAGCGGCGATGGCGGGCAGGCGCTCGAGTTGCTGCTGAAGAGTCCCCGGAGAGAGGGCAAGAAGACGCATGGACCAGCAGCACAAAATGGGTGCGAGCTGATTGTATGGAGGCCGTTTCTCCCTGCCGGCTGCAGGAGTCGCTTGTGCATCTGTTGATCGCTGCAGCTGGAAGTGGACGCCGCATGGGGGCCGATCGCAACAAGCTGCTGTTGCCCTTGTTTGAGAAGCCTGTGCTGGCCTGGACTCTGCAGGCTGCGCTGAGCGCAGAATCGATCACCTGGATCGGTGTTGTGGGCCAGCCGGTTGACTATCCCGAGATTGCCAAGATCATTGCGAGCGTGCGGGAGTTGGCGCCGGCCAAACCAATCGTTTGGATCGAGGGTGGAAGCAGCCGTCAGGAGTCGGTGTCGCGAGGTCTTGCTGGCCTTCCCTCTGATGCTCACTATGTGTTGATTCACGATGGCGCTCGCTGCCTCGCTGAGCCTTCGTTGTTCAACCGTTGCGCCGAAGCGGTCATCGCTGGTGATGCGGTGATTGCAGCCACTCCTGTGACTGACACCATCAAGAAGGTTGGTGCGGACGGAGTCATCACCGCGACCCCTGACCGCTCTGAACTCTGGGCGGCTCAAACCCCCCAGGGGTTTGCTGTGGCTCAGCTGCGGGAAGGGCATGCCGAAGCGTCCCGTTTGAGTTGGGATGTCACCGACGATGCGTCGTTGTATGAGCGCCTGGGATGGAAGGTCAACGTGCTCGACGCTGGTCCGGCCAATGTCAAGGTCACCACACCATTCGATTTGGTGGTGGCTGAAGCGGTGCTCAGGCTCAGAGCAAGCTGAGCACTCCCCGATCACCGTCCAGACGGGCCATGTGACCGATGGGGAGAGCTGCATTTCCTTCCGACCCATGGCCAATCGGAAGGTCTGCGATCACGGGAATACCAAGATCACCACTGCGCTCTTGAAGCACTTCTCTCCAGCTGAATCCATCGGCTTCGTCGTCATCGCAATCGCTGAAGCGCCCAAAACCGATTCCGGCTAGTTGCTGCAACACTCCCGTGAGACGCCAGTGGGTCAGCATCCGGTCGAGCCGGTAGGGCAGTTCGCCCACGTCTTCGAGGATCAGAATCGATCCGCTCAAATCAGGCATGTGTGGGGTGCCCAGGAGGTGGGAGGCCACCGTGAGATTGGCTGCAATCACTGGCCCTTCTGCGATACCCGTCACCCAGCTGTTGCCGTGTAAGTCGGGCAGTGAGAGGCCAAAGAGCAGTGAACGGAGGCGTTCCTGACTCCATTCCGGTTCAGCAGCCAGCGTGCTCAACAACGGGCCGTGAATGCCGCCTGCGATTCCGGCGCGATGGCGGGCCAGCAACAGTGCTGTGACATCGGAAAAGCCCAGCAGCCACCCTTTGGGCCATTCGATCGTTTGCTCAAGCAGGCGGGCTGCGCCCCAGCCACCGCGGGCACAGGCCAGTAAGGGCGGGGCCGGCAGGCGCTGCAGGTCGTCGAGGCGTTCGGCATCGGATCCGGCCAGGTAGCCCCAGCGGCGCTGCGGAATGGTTTCCGTCTCCGTGATCAATCCCCAGCGGCAAAGGATCTCAAGGCCCCGTTGCAACGGATCTACGTTCGCGAATGCTGAGCTTGCAGCCACGACGCGTACTTTGTCGCCGGAGTGGAGGGGCTTGATGGCTGTGGTCATGGCGTGAGCCTGCCCAGAACGAGGCCGAAGAGGAGCAGACTGCCAAGCCAAACCTGATGCTTGAAATGCCGCCCGTAGATCGACATCGGTTGCTGGCTCAGGCGTTGCAGTTTGTGGGGTTCGCGCAACATTCCGATCGTGGCCAGCATCCAGCAGGGCCAAAAGGCTGGGCCGAGGCCGGCATAGAGAGCAGCTCCAGCCAGCGCCACAAGCGTGATGGCATAACAACAGGTCACCGCAGGTACGGCAGCACCGCCAAGGGTGAGGGCGCTGCTGCGGAGTCCCAGCCTGCGGTCATCAGGGCGGTCGGCCATCGCATAGACCGTGTCGAAGCCAAAGGTCCAGGTGAGGGTGGCCAGCCAGCAAAGCCATAGTTCTGGGGCTGGGGGGATCAGCCCTTCTGCTGCAGCCCAGGGAATCAAGACCGCGAAGCCCCAGCAGAGGGCTAACACCGCTTGAGGGAAGGGAAACCAGCGCTTGGCTGACGGATAAACCAGAATCGGCGGCAGTGCCAAGGTGGCCAGGATCAGGCAGAGGCTCTTCCCTGGGGTTGGAAGTGCCAATACCACCAGCAGACTGATCAGAAGTAAGACGATCAGTGCCATCCCAGCCTTCGTCAGGGAGAGTTCCCCCCGCGCTAGAGGTCGTTGTTTCGTGCGTTCTACCTGACTGTCCAGGCGACGGTCCCAAAGATCATTCGCGACGCATCCTGCTCCGCTAACACTTAGGCCTCCCAGCACAATCAGCCCTACCAGCCAAGGCGATGGTGGGGCCCCGGGGGTCAGCCACAGGCACCAGCCTGCGGGAATTAGCAGAATCAAACGTCCGCTTGGTTTGTTCCAGCGCAGCAATTGGAGCCAGGTGGCAAGAGCTGGGGAAGGATGGCGTTGCAGGGCGCCGTTCACGTTGAGTGGTGTTTCAAAAAACCTTAGGCACTTCCGCTTCCGGGCCGATGACCGGTGGCAGAGTGGCTTCCGGTTTGAAGGTCAGCGCTGATGGCAGGTGCCGAGGCCACGTTGTCTGAGTCGGCGTTCCCTCAGGGTGGGGCTGACCTGAGACGCGTCGCTGCCATCGACATCGGCACCAATTCCTCCCATCTGCTGGTGGCGGCAGTGGATCCCCAGCTGCGCACGTTCAGCATCGTGTTGGCGGAGAAGTCGACCACGCGTTTGGGCGAGCGGGATCCAGAAACGGGGCACATCACCGATGAAGCCCTCAAGCGGGGGATGGATGCACTCCGCCGATTCCAAGATCTCGCGGCAAGCCACCAGGTGGAGCAGATCGTGACCGCTGCCACCAGTGCGGTGCGGGAGGCTCCCAATGGCAGGGATTTTTTACAGCTTATCAAGGACGAACTTGACCTTGATGTCGATTTGGTGAGTGGACCAGAAGAAGCCCGCCTGATCTATCTGGGGGTTCTTTCTGGGATGTCCTTTGGCGAACGTCCTCATCTTTTGCTGGATATCGGTGGCGGATCCACCGAGTTGATCCTGGCCGATGGCCGCGACGCCAGGGCGCTCACGAGTACCCGGGTTGGTGCCGTGAGGTTGCAACGTGATTTTGTGACGCAGGATCCCCTCCCTGCCCAAAGTCAGGCTTTTCTGCGGGCCTATATCCAGGGTTCCCTGGAACCTGCTGTCGACAAGGTTCGCCGTCGGATCAAGCCGGGTGAAACTCCGGTGATGGTGGCCACCAGTGGCACGGCGATGGCGATCGGCGCCCTTGCTGCCAGCGAGGAGGAGCGAGCTCCCCTCAAGTTGCATGGGTATCGCATTGATCGCGAGCGGCTTGATCAAGTGGTGGACAAGCTCGTTGCCCTGACCCCGGAGCAACGCAAAGCGTTGGCACCGATTAACGACCGCCGAGCCGAGATCATCGTGCCCGGGGCCCTGATTCTCCAAACCACCATGCAGATGCTTGGGGTCGAAGAGATGGTGCTGAGCGAACGAGCCCTCAGGGAGGGTTTGATCGTCGACTGGATGCTCCGGCACGGCTTGCTGGAAGACCGCTTCAGTTTTCAAAGCAGCATTCGTCAGCGCACCGTGATTCATCAGGTTCAGCGTTTCGCCGTCGACCGGACCCGTGCGGAGCGTGTGGCCAAGCATGCTCTCTCGCTCTACGACAACACCGTTGGTGTGTTGCACCGCGACCCTGGGCCTTGTAGGGAGTTGCTTTGGGCTGCCGCGATGTTGCACGCCTGTGGTCAGCACATCAATCTCAGTGCTTATCACAAACATTCCTGGTATCTGATTCGTCATGGAGAGTTGCTCGGTTACTCCGAAACAGAGCACTTGATGGTGGCGGCAATTGCGCGCTATCACCGCCGCAGCCTTCCCAAAAAACGCCACGAAGCATGGCAAGCCCTTCAAACCCGAGAGGAGCGCCGCACTGTGTCGGAAATGGCCTTGTTGCTGAGATTGGCCGCAGCACTTGATCGCCGCCCTGAGCCTGTGATCTCCTCAATCACCGTCAAGCCCTCCAAAGGGGCGATTGAGGTGACCCTCCTGCCTGAGCGTCTCAACCAAAACCTCAGCCTTGAGCAGTGGAGTTTAGAAAGCTGTGCCCCTGTCGTTATGGAGGCGACAGCACTGGATTTACAGGTAAAAGTGCAACGTTGATCGGTCAGTGTCTCTCGATTTCACAGGCACATAGTTCATAATCTTTCTATTTGTCTTGTGATTTTGGATTTATTTTCAGGTTGAAAAATATGATGAGCTTGCGAATTTCAATAAAGATCGTGTTCGCACTAAAGAGATAGTGATTGCTTAGGTTTGTGTCTCATTGATGGGCGATACTGGATTCGAACCAGTGACCCCTTCCGTGTGAAGGAAGTGCGCTACCACTGTGCTAATCGCCCGCACCAGAAGATCCTAAACCACCATCGGTCCCTTTCCTTACCTGGGGTTGAGGTCTGAAGAGATGGTCGTGGCTGGGGGAATACAGCTTGGAGCGTTGTCCTTGGCATGCCAGTGCCGGGCTGACCACGTACAAGGTGGTGCGGATCAGATTCTTTTGCCTTGAGACTTCAACAATGCGATCCAGAGGAACCACGTCAAGCCATTGGTCCGGCCAGCTCACCCGGTAGCCGATGGCAACGGGGGTGTCGGCTGGGTAGTGCTCAAGAAGGGTGGCCTGCACCTCTTCAACGTGGCGAGCACTGAGGTAAAGGCAGAGGGATGCCTTCAAGCGTGCCAGGTTGGCCAAACTCTCCGGTTCTGGAACTCCGGTGCGCCCGCCGGCACGGCTGAGAACAATGGTTTGCACGACGCCGGGAATGGTGAGTTCTGCGCTCAGTGCTGAAGCAGTGGCCTGGTAAGCGCTGAGGCCAGGTACAACCTCAACATCGATACCAGCGTCGGCCAATCCGCACACCTGCTCCGAGAGGGCGCCATAGAGGCAAGGGTCGCCGTCATGGAGTCGAACCACCCTTTTGCCTTGGTGGGCACGATCAACCATTAAGGGGAGCACCTCTTCAAGGGTGAGGGTGCTGGTGCGAATCCGTTCACAGCCCTCCGGTGCCAGTGCTGCGATCTGGGGAGAGACCAAAGAGTCTGTCCAGACCAACACATCGGCGGCCCTAAGACGGTCTTCGGCTCTGCGGGTCAGAAGATCTGGTGCGCCAGGTCCGGCCCCCACGATCGAAATGATGGAGGGTGATGTCGTGGACGACTCCATGTTGGTCATTGGTTCTGTCCCGGGCGCAGCCCGGGATCGGGCAGCATTTTTTGACGGCCGTAGAGCCACCACAGCCCGAAGGATGCCAGCAGCATTAAGGCAAAGCTCATCACCTGGGCCATGCGCACTCCCCCTTGGCAAAACGGTGGAAGGCCACCCAGGCAGAGGGGATCGATGCGGAGCCCTTCGA
>JAYKIX010000132.1:0-9398 GCA_035286005.1 Synechococcus sp.
CTTGGATCACTGCGCAAGGCGGCAACACAGCGCACAAGAGGCAAAACCGCGACGCGCGCTTTGCCCTGGAGGAGCCAATTCATCGCTTGGCGATCATCAAACACGCGAGCGGCGATTCGCAAGCGGCGAAGTGCATCAGGCCTCTCCATGCGATCAGCCAGGCTGATCAACACGCGGGGGCTGGCGGGTAACACCAGCTGACCCGCTAAAGCAGGGTCCAACAATGCCTCCCAGCCCCGGGCCTGCGCCCTCCCGACAAGATCCTGGCCTCTGAAGACCATCACCCAGGGGCTGACGGAAACGGGCAGCAGGGCTTCAGACAACTCGGAGGCAAACCCTTGAAGGAAGCGATCCGCCTCAGGGCTGAGCCGACGTCGAAGCTCGGGTGCCTTCAGGGGCTGCAGCCCATCCGCCCTCAAGGACGACACCCAGCCATCCGGCAGAGCAAGGAGATCAGCGTCTCCAGGGACGCTGTCCTCCAATTGCTGGCTGGATTCCAAAGGGGAAAAATGCCAGGGCTTGACCAGTCGGCGGCGCCAAAGCAAGGGCAGGGTCTCTGGAGCCGCCATGAGCGTTGGCGTCGCTGTGCGTGCACAGCCGGCCAATCCAGCCATCCCCAACAGCAGGCCCATCCGCAGCAGCTGGCGCCGCTGAAGAGCGGGCTGCGGACCCGTTGGCGGCACAGCAGAACGCTGAAGATCGAAATTGGCCGTCATGGCACTGACCCTAAGGAGCCATGAGGCGAACCTCCCGGCTCGTAGCGGCCAGAAAGTTGCTGCAACAGTGCATCCATCGCCAGATCACAATCGCTTAGCAATTGCCTTGCACTGGTGCCGCGCAGTTGGGCGAGCAGGGCCAGCCCCCCTGCCCCAACCCCCTCTTTGACGTGCCCTTGCTCATAGGCCCGCAGTTGGACATGGCGACTGTGATGAAAACGCAACCCAGAGGTCAATGCCAGCAATGGAATCCCCCAATGCACTTCCATCCGCTGCAAGAGCTGGGGGAACGCCGGGGGCGTTCGCGCTCCGGTTGCCTCATCTGCATCCACCAGGCATTCATCCGCAAGCCAGGCGGTGGTCCCAAGGACCAGGTTCTTGGCCAGCTCAGCCCTCACAGCCGGACGACAACTGCTGAAGGCAAGGGCGATCACCGCAAGCATCTGGCTCCCTCCAGCGAGCAACAACGGCTGGCGAGACTCCATGGTTCCAACCACCAAGCCTGCCGCCAAAGCCTGAAACGGATCTCCCACCGCCGCAAGCAAGACTGGTGGTGACACGGGCTCCCCCAGGTTCGCAGCGGCAAGCCCCTGGTTCACCAGTTGCTGTTTCAGGGCACGTGGGGGCTTGAATGCACTGCCACTGACAAGGTCCTGAACGGGGATGCCCAGCCCCTGCAACACCGCTTGCGCCGTGGTGGTGCCCCCTGGTACGCATTCCGCCAACACAAGGGGTCTGCGCAGGGAAGCGCCCAAGCGGTAGCCCCGTTGCCAAAGCCGCTGCACCCTCTCGAGAGCCATGGCCTGGCCTGTGCTGAGACAGGCGGAAGGCCCTGAAGCTGGAGCTTCCAGCCGCAGATGGGCAAAGGGAGGGCCATGGGTCAGGCCCACTGCCGCCACGTGGGGAACCAGACCAAGATGCTGGGCGGCAACCCAACTGATCAATGCCGGAGACACACCGGCTGGCAGTGGAGGAAGGGGCCAACGGGGCAGCTGAGCCGGACCATGAAGGAAAAGTTCGGCATCAGCGATGGCGGTGTAACGGCGTGACTCAGGCGTTGCTCCAGCTGCGGAAATCCCTTGCACCTCGGCTGTCTCGGTTGCCGCCAGGACCAACAACACATCGGGCAGGGGGGCGGAACTGCACCAAGGGCGGAGCTGAGTCTCGAGAGAAATGCCGGTCGGACCGGCACCGATCACGTCACATCCAGAGGGCAGGAGTGATGGCATCAACAGGATCTGGAAAGAGCAGTTTCATCCAAAACAGGTTTGACAACTACAACGGATCGAGAGCCAAGAGAGGTTCCAGGGTCTTGGGCGGGGTCGGAACAGGGGCCTGAAGGCGTGGAAAGATCCAATAGGCCAGCGCATGCAAGGCCAACACGTAAATCAGCTGCTGAAGGATCACCAACCCAAGGGCCATCAACTGAACCTGCTCCAAATCCGGTGCCAAGGTGAGTCGAAAGGGAATTTGCAGCACTCCCAGTCCGTTGTTCAGGGCTCCTATCAAGCCATTCAACAGGCCGTCACCGGCACGGGTGATCACCACCCAGAGGTTCTCCCCCAGCAGCAGAGACAGCGCAACGACCCGCACCAAAAAACCAGCGGCCCCAATCAGTGTTCCCACACTCCAACTGATCCACCAACTCTTCCCCCGCAGCCAACACCAACCCAGCCAGAGCGACAGGAGGCCATAGGGGAAAAGGATCAACGGGCCGCGCACCGGTCCCATCAGGGCCACCAACAGGAGAACAGTCAGCAACACCCCCTCCACACCGGCTCTCCATCCCCGACGCATCAACAGGAGAGCCAGGGGAAGTGGTAAGGCCAAACGGAACAAAGCGCCTCCCACCGGCAGGTAGTAGAGGGCAAGCCAGATCAGAGCAGCCGTCGCTGAGAGGTAAGACGTCTCCATTGCCCTGAGGGCCTGGCGACGACTCAAGCCGTTGGCGTCACGACCGCTCAAGGGTTCTGGCCCCGGGGCTCGGGCTTCACCTGCAGGATGCCTGGTGGCTGAATCCGTTCAATGGTCTCCACCTCAAAACCGATTCCAGCCTCCCGAAGGGAGCGGGTCACCACTTCGGCTGGTGCGGAAGGATCCGCAGCGGACAATCGAATGGTGATCCGGTAGGGCTGGGGATCCTGGGCTGGAGAGGGAGGCTTCTGGGTCGAGGGTTGTGAAGCGGGTTGCGTTGGCTTGGGCGCCGTAACCGGATCGGGCTTGGAACCATCCGGCTTTGGTGTCGGCCCAGGATCCTGGCCCCCAGAGGAAATGGAAGCGGCCGGTGACCCTGTTTGGGGCTGTGAAGGGGGATCAAAACTATCGGCCAATTGCTGACCGAGCTGGGTGTTTCCGCATGCCTGGAGCAGCAGCAAAGGGAGCAGCCAAAGGCCAGAACGGGCCAGGGGCATCAGACCTCTCCTGGTTTGATCACCCGTACCGCACTCGCCCGCAGGCGTCCGGTCTTGGTGGTGGCCGGAGGCTTCTTGGCGGCGGTTTTTTTAGCGGCGGTCTTTTTCGTGGTCGCGGTTTTGGTGTTGGTGGTTTTGCGGCGCGATGTTTTTTTGGCTGAAGCCTTCGCCTCCAGCAGGGCAACCGCCTCCTCCAGAGAGATGTCGTCGGCGCCCTTGCCTTCAGGTAAGGACGCATTGACTTTGCCCTGTTTTACATACAGGCCGTAGGGGCCGTCATACACCTGGATGGACTCTTCGCTGCCTTCTGGCTTGCCGAGGTCCTTGAGGGCCGTCCGTCCGCCGCGGCCACGCTTGGGCATGGCGAGGAGCTCGATGGCACGGCTAAGCCCCACCGCGAGCACATCATCATCGCCTTTGAGGGAGCGGTAGTCCTTTTCACCCTTGCCCTTGTCCCACACCACATACGGGCCGAAACGCCCCAAACCTGCCTGCACCTTGCCTCCGTCTGGGTGCTCACCCAACAGCCTCGGCAGGCGTAGGAGCCCCAGAGCATCTTCAAGACTGAGGTCTTCAGGTTTAGCGCCCTTAGGCAGCGACGCACGCTTGGGCTTGGGGTTTTCATCACTGACCTGGCCCCGTTGCACGTAGGGCCCGTATTGCCCGAACAGGAGATACACCAGATCACCGGTTTCTGGATCTTCGCCGAGGGCCTCAGGACCATCCGCCTTCTGCTTCAGGATCAATTCAGCCTTGTCCGCGTCTAAATCAGCAGGAGTGATTTCCCGCGGAAGGGTGGCTTTGAGCAACTCTTCTTCCCCGTCTTCGCCGACACGCTTGGCTTCCAGATAGGCACCGAAGCGGCCGATGCGAACGACACAGGGCAAACCTTCCAGATCAACGGTGCGGGAGGCTCCCGCATCGATATCGCCCTCACGCTGTTGCACCTGATGTTCCAGGCCTGACTCGCCCTTGTAAAACCCCTCGAGATAGGGAAGCCACTGCACTTTGCCGTGGGAGATCTCATCAAGGGTGTTCTCCATTCGTGCGGTGAAGCTTGGATCCACCAGATCGGGGAAGTGCTCCTCGAGGAGGGCCGTAACGGCAAAGGCCGTGAAGCTGGGAGTGAGGGCGTTGCTCTGCAACGTGGCGTAACCACGGTCAACAATCGTGCCAATGATGCTGGCGTAGGTGGACGGCCGCCCAATGCCCTCCTTCTCAAGCATCTTCACCAGAGAGGCTTCGCTAAAGCGTGCCGGCGGCTGGGTTTGGTGGCCGAGGGCCTCCACCTCTTGAGGGCTAGGAGCATCGCCAGACTTCAAAGCCGGCAGCAGCACTTCCTGCCCTTCCAGCGCCGCATCAGGATCATCGCTGCCCTCCACATAAGCCCGGAAAAAACCAGGAAAATCGATGCGCTTGCCGTTGGCACGGAAGCGGGCATCACCAACGACTAGATCAACGGCCATCATTGTGAGACGCGCCTCGGCCATCTGGCTGGCAACGGTGCGCTTCCAGATCAGCTCATACAGGGAGAGATCCCTCCCATCGAGACCCGTTTCAGACGGGGCACGGAAACTCTCACCTGCGGGACGAATGGCCTCATGGGCCTCCTGAGCATTGCGGGCCTTGGTGCTGAACTGGCGGGCGGTCTTGCTCAGGTATTCCTTCCCGTAGCGGGATTCAACACAACTGCGAGCTGCGGTGATGGCCTGATCCGACAGGTGAACGGAGTCCGTCCGCATGTAGGTGATGAACCCCCGTTCATAAAGCCCCTGCGCGCAGCGCATGGTTTCCCGCGCCGAAAGACGCAGCTTGCGGTTCGCTTCCTGCTGGAGAGTGCTGGTCGTGAAGGGAGGCACCGGCCGCCGCACGGTGGGCTTCTCTTCCACCGCTTCAACCCGCCAGTCGGCACTGCGCACCTGATCCACCAGGGATCGGGCTTCAGTCTCACTGAGCAGGCGCACGGCACTGCCCTTCTTCAGAGCTCCTGTGGTTTCGTCAAAGTCGTTGCCGGTGGCAACTTTCTGGCCACCGAGGTGGCTGAGCTTGGCGTCAAAGCTGGTTCCAGCATGGGCTAGCTGAGCCTTGAGATCCCAGTAGCTGCCGCTGCGAAACGCCCGACGAGCTCGTTCACGCTGCACCAGGAGCCGCACGGCGACTGACTGGACGCGTCCGGCTGACAATCCCCAGGCGACCTTCTTCCAGAGAAGAGGGGACAGGGTGTAACCCACCAAGCGATCGAGAATTCGGCGCGTCTCCTGGGCATGCACAAGCTCCATATCCAGCTCACGCGTGTCATCGAGGGCCCTGGAAATCGCCTCTTTGGTGATCTCATGGAACACCATCCGCTTGACAGGAACCTTCGGTGCCAGCAGCTGGAGCAGGTGCCAGCTGATGCTTTCGCCTTCTCGATCCTCATCAGTGGCGAGGAGCAACTGGTCAACACCCTTAAGAGCGTCTTTCAGCTCTCGCACAACCTTCTTCTTGTCCTTCGGCACCACGTAGAGGGGTTCGAAGTCGGCTTCGGTATTCACCCCCAGGTTGGCCCACTTCTGCCCTTTATGGGCCGCAGGGATCTCACTGGCGTTGTTAGGCAGGTCGCGCACATGGCCCATGGAGGCCTCTACCCGGTACCCCTTGGGGAGGAAACCACGGATGGTTCGAGCCTTTGTGGGGCTCTCGACGATGACCAGGGTGTTCGCCACGTGCGGCAGGTAACCGACCACCTCTTTATCGCACCGGCGATCCGAGTGCAGCGAAACGACCGTTTTTGCCAATCCGGATTCAGGCTGATCCGGCAGCGCCGTTACAGTTACCTGAACAGGTCTGATCCCACGAGCGCCATGCCCGAGTTGGGTGCACTGCTTCTCTCCACCCAGGCCATGCCCGCGCCCGGCGATTTGCTCAACCTGGCACTGAATGCCGGGGCTGTCGCTCCAGAAGGCGCCGTCCTTCTGGCGATGCTGGCCACCCTCCTGGTGGATCTTGCCGGTGAGCGGGTGGCCATCCGTTGGGTTCCTCCCATTTGTTATGCAGGCCTTGGCGGAGCCCTCGTGCTGCTGGCTTTGCAATGGAACGCTCCACTTGAGACCTCCTTCCTCGGGGCCTTCCTCCCCGACCGCCTGGCCATCGCCTTCCGGGCTGTTGTGGCCACCTCAACTCTTCTGTCTTTGCTGATTAGCTGGCGCTATGCCGAGAAGAGCGGCACTCCAGTAGGCGAGTACGCAGCCATCCTCTTGGCCGCAACCCTTGGGGGGATGCTCCTTTGCGGGGCCACCGATCTGGTCAGCGTGTTCGTTTCCCTGGAAACTCTCTCCGTCGCCAGCTATTTGCTGTCGGGCTATATGAAGCGCGACGCCAGAAGCTCCGAAGCCGCCCTGAAATATCTGCTTGTGGGATCAGCCGCAGCCGCAGTTTTCCTCTATGGCGCGTCTTTGCTCTACGGCCTGAGCGGATCCACCAGCCTTGAAGTGATTGGCCTCGCTCTGATCAACAGTCCAACCCCGCTTGCAGCATTGGCACTTGTGTTCGTGCTGGCGACAGTGGCTTTCAAAATCGCTGCGGTGCCATTCCACCAATGGACACCTGACGTTTACGAGGGATCCCCAACACCAGTCGTGGCTTTTCTC
The DNA here is from genome assembly GCA_035286005.1 of Synechococcus sp. Taxonomy (GTDB): domain Bacteria; phylum Cyanobacteriota; class Cyanobacteriia; order PCC-6307; family Cyanobiaceae; genus Synechococcus_C. The sequence continues at coordinate 6,757 of JAYKIX010000132.1, forward strand.
TCGGTGGGTTCAAAGGCCGCCGGTTTTGCGTTGGCACTTCGAATTCTCGTGGGCTGCTTTGGTTCCTTCGACACCCAGTGGAAGCTTCTGTTCACGGTGTTGGCGCTGCTGAGCATGACCCTCGGCAATGTTGTGGCTCTGGCCCAAACATCGATGAAGCGGATGCTGGCCTACAGCTCCATCGGCCAGGCCGGCTTTGTGATGATCGGTCTTGTCTGTGGTACCGAGGAAGGCTTTGCGGCCATGGTTCTTTACATGGCGGCCTACTTGTTCATGAACCTAGGGGCCTTCGCCTGCATCATCCTGTTCTCAATTAGAACAGGAAGTGATCGCATCGCCGATTACGCCGGTCTTTACCAAAAGGATCCTTTGATCACCCTCGGGCTCAGCCTTTGCCTGCTCTCTCTGGGCGGGATCCCCCCGATGCTGGGCTTCTTTGGCAAGATCTACCTGTTTTTCGCCGGCTGGGCTGATCACCAGTACTTGCTTGTGGTGGTTGGCCTGATCACCTCTGTGATCTCGATTTACTACTACATCGGTGTGATCAAGATGATGGTTGTGAAAGAGCCGCAGGAAGCATCTGACGTGGTCAAGGCCTATCCCGAAGTGCAGTGGAACACCATCGGCCTTCCTCCGCTTCGCTTTGCTCTTGTGGCCTGTGTCGTCGTGACTGCCGTGGGCGGCATCCTGTCGAACCCAATTTTCCAATGGGCCAACAGTGCTGTTGAAGGCACCCCTCTCTTGCAGCAGGCGATTGCCATCGCCAGCCAGCACAACGTTGGCTGACCCCTGCGAACCACCTTTGGGCGATCCCGTTGCTGAGCTCAGTGGGGTCAGCAAGATCTATGGACAGGGAACGACGGAAGTTCGCGCCCTCAACGAACTCGACCTCACCGTTCATCAAGGTGACTACCTGGCCGTGATGGGCGCCAGTGGATCTGGCAAAAGCACGGCCATGAACATCCTTGGCTGCCTAGACCGTCCCAGTTCAGGCAACTACCGACTGAATGGAGTGGCGGTGGAAGAGTTGGATGACGATGCTCTTGCCGATCTGCGCAATCAGCAGCTGGGGTTTGTGTTTCAACAATTCCATCTGCTTCCCAATGCCACGGCGCTCGACAACGTGATGTTGCCGATGGTGTATGCGGGTGTTCCAGCCACAGAACGTCGCCGTCGCGCCACGGAAGCCCTCGAGCGCGTTGGCCTGGCTGAGCGACTTCAGAACCGTCCGAACCAACTGTCAGGGGGGCAACAGCAACGGGTGGCGATCGCCCGAGCGATCATCAATCAGCCGGCCCTACTCCTGGCCGATGAGCCCACTGGTGCTCTCGACTCACGCACCACCCACGATGTGCTCAATTTGTTTGACGACCTCCATCGTCAGGGAATCACTCTGGTGCTGGTTACCCATGAGGATGAAGTGGCTGCAAGGGCTGCAACGGTGGCCCATTTCCGTGATGGGAAGGTGGCCTCCCTCGCCCACAACAAGCGATGACCGGGCACTGGCTTCGATCGGAGAGGCCGGCTTAACATTGGATGTGGCACCTCAGCCTGCATGCCTGAACCGTCTGAACCACGCCCGCGCGTTCTCGTGGTAGATGACGAAGCCAAACTCACAGAACTGCTTCGGTTGGAGCTGGATGTGGAGGGTTATGCGGTGGACGTCGCCAATGACGGCGCAACAGGTCTGGTCAAGGCGCGATCCCAGCCAGCACCTGATCTGATTGTTCTCGACTGGAACCTACCCGACTTCACAGGGGTCGACATCTGTCAGCGCATCCGCCGTGGCGGCGTCACCACGCCAATCTTGATGCTCACGGGGCATGACGATGTGGCCGACCGTGTCACAGCGTTGGATGCAGGCGTTGATGACTATCTGATCAAACCCTTTTCCATTGAGGAACTCATGGCTCGCTTGCGGGCCATGCAACGACGGGCACAGAGTTTCTCCAGCGGGAGTGCTGAACCGGCTCAGGTAGTGCTGAGCATCGGTGATCTACAGATCGACACCAGTACCCGTGATGTCACTCGCGGAGAACGGTCCATTCAGTTGTCCGTGAAGGAATACGACCTGTTGGTTTTTCTCATGCGCTCAGGGGGAAAGGTGCTTGAGCGAGCTGAAATCATGCGCGGTGTCTGGGGGGAAAACTTCTTTGGAGACGACAACCTTCTCGATGTCTATATCCGCTACCTGCGCCAGAAAATCGAATCCCCGGAGTTACCAGCCCTCATCCATACCGTTCGCGGCGTGGGCTTCATCCTGCGCGACGAGACTCAACAGGTGACCTAAGGCTGTCCAACAACTGCCCCATCAACATCGCCACGGCATCACTCCCTTGAGTCGTCAGCGGATTGAGATCCATCTCACCAGGATCAATCGCAACCCAACCGCCCGCTTCAGGGCGCCGCAGTTCAAAGTGAAGATGGGGTCCTGTGCTCAGGCCCGTGCTGCCCACTCGACCGATCACGTCGCCCTGGCGGACTGTTTGCCCCTGCTTCACGTAGATCTCGGAAAGATGGCCATAAAGGGTGCGGCGCTTCGGGGCGCTGTGCTCAATCTCCACAGCAATGCCGTAGCCGCCAGCCAGGCCACTGCTGGTCACCGTGCCAGAGAGAGCTGCCACCACAGGCGTGCCCTCAGG
>JAYKIX010000133.1:0-2847 GCA_035286005.1 Synechococcus sp.
ATGCCGGTGCGTCCGAGGATCTGACCACCGGTGGGGAAGTCGGGCCCGGGGATGATCCGCATCAGCTCTTCGTCATCGAGCTCCGGGTTCTCGATCAGGGCCAGCAGGCCATTGATCAGCTCCCCCAGGTTGTGGGGAGGAATGTTGGTGGCCATGCCCACCGCGATGCCCGCCGAACCGTTGAGCAGCAGCTGGGGAATCCGCGCCGGCAGCACCGTGGGCTCCTGCTGGGAGCCATCAAAGTTGTCGGCGAAATCAACGGTTTCTGCCTCGATATCTTCCAGGAGGCTGTCGGTGGTGAGCGCCCGCAACCGCGATTCGGTGTATCGCATGGCAGCCGGGGGGTCGTTGTCGACCGAGCCGAAGTTGCCGTGCCCGTCGATCAGGGGCATCGACATCGAGAAGTCCTGGGCCATGCGCACCAGGGCGTCGTAGACCGCGGTATCGCCGTGGGGGTGGTACTTACCCAGCACCTCACCCACGACACGGGCGCACTTTCGGTAGGGCCGGTCGCTGGTGAGACCTAGCTCATACATCGCGTAAAGGATGCGGCGATGCACGGGCTTCAACCCGTCGCGGGCGTCGGGCAGCGCTCGCCCGACGATCACGCTCATCGCGTATTCCAGATAGGAGCGCGACATCTCGTTGCGCAGATCCGTCTGAATGATCCGTTCGTCGGATTCTCCGGGACCGCCGTTGCCGGGCCCCACTGGATCCGCCATACAAGACCTAAAAGCCTTTGCGAGTTTATCGCGGCAGGGCGCGACTTACCAGGTATTGCAATCAACACCAATCGCCGCTGCGGACGGATGGGCGCAGGCCATCGCTCTTAAGCTTCGCGGCCTAACGCGTACGGCTGGCGATGAGCTCCGATAGCACGATGTCCGAATCGTTGACCGGCTCCATGCCCGCACCCTGGACCACCCCGGTGGCGGCAGCGGAGGCCAACGAGGGCGGCGACGACACCGTTAACAGCAGCAGCAACACCAATCCCGACTCCCTGGCGAGCATGGCCAGCGCCGTCGATACGGGCGCCAACGCTGATGCCGAGCCAGCGCTGGATGCAACGGAGTCTGTGACCGCCACGGAACAGGGCGCGCCCGAACCTGAACTGGCCCCAAGCTCAACCGCGGCGGCCACCGAACCGGCCACTGATGCCGTTGACAGCCAAGCCATGGACAGCCAAGCCGTGGACAGCCCAGCCCCGGAACACGAACAGGTTGCAAGGGATCCAGTCGTGGCTGATCCAGTTGTGCCTGATCCGGTGATTGCCGAGCGCATCACCATCCCCGCCAGCAGCCACAGCGATGACAGCACCGCCACCGGCGGGGAATGGGATCTGCTCACCGCCAAGGTGAGCGCCTGGTGGGAGTCCAACGACATGGGCACCCAGATCAACAACCTGCGCCAGCCCCTGCGGGTGGTGGCATCCCTGATCGCTGTGATTCTGGTGCTCAAGGTGTACGCGGGCGTGCTGGCCGCCATCGGCAGCATCCCCCTGGCACCGCGACTGCTGGAGCTGGTGGGTGTGATCTGGGTGGCACGCTTTGCCGCCACCCGAATGGTGCGCAGCAGCGACCGCCGCGTGGTGCTCGATGGCCTACGCCAGCGTTGGAGCCAGTTCAGCGGCAAGAACTGAACCAACGCCACAAATCCGCAGCCCCCGCAGCAACCCAGCCCCGTGAGCTGGGGCTGCGGCCGCTTGGTAGCTTGACCTGATCTTTTAATGGCTTGCGGTGAACATTCAGCTTGGTCGTTCCAAAGTTGTCCGCCGGGCCTATGGCATCGACGAGATCGCCCTGGTGCCAGGCGGCCGCACCGTTGACCCTGAGGTCACAGAGACCCGCTGGAGCCTCGGCGGCATCGAACGAGAGATTCCGATCATCGCCAGCGCCATGGATGGCGTGGTGGATGTGGGGATGGCGGTGAAGCTGTCTCAGCTCGGCGCCTTGGGCGTGATCAATCTGGAGGGCGTCCAGACCCGTTACGAAGACCCCAACACGGTGCTCGACCGCATCGCTGCGGTGGGCAAGGACGAATTCGTCCCGCTGATGCAGGAGATCTACAGCCAGCCCGTGCAGGAAAGCCTGATCCGTAAGCGCATTCAAGACGTGAAGGCCCAGGGCGGCATCGCAGCGGTAAGCGGCACCCCCGTGGCAGCGTTGCGCTTCGGCAAGGCAATCGCCGAAACCGGCGCCGATCTTTTCTTTGTGCAGGCCACCGTGGTCTCCACCAACCACATCGGCCCCGAAGGCCAGGACACCCTCGATCTGGCCGCTCTCTGCCGCGACATGGGCGTGCCGGTGGTGATCGGCAACTGCGTCACCTACGACGTGGCTCTGGAACTGATGCGGGCCGGCGCAGCCGGCGTGATGGTGGGCATCGGCCCCGGTGCCGCCTGCACCTCCCGCGGCGTGCTGGGCGTGGGGATTCCCCAGGCCACGGCTGTCTCCGACTGCGCCGCTGCCCGCGATGATTACGAGAAAGAGAGCGGCCGCTATGTGCCGATCGTGGCCGACGGCGGCATCGTCACCGGCGGCGACATCTGCAAGTGCATTGCCTGTGGCGCTGATGCGGTGATGATCGGCTCCCCGATCGCCCGCGCCGAAGAGGCCCCGGGCCGGGGTTTCCACTGGGGCATGGCCACCCCAAGCCCCGTGCTTCCGCGCGGCACCCGCATCAACGTTGGCAGCACCGGCAGCCTGGAGCGAATCCTGCGCGGCCCCGCCAAGCTCGACGACGGCACCCACAACCTGCTGGGCTGCCTCAAGACCTCGATGGGCACCCTGGGAGCCCGCACCATCAAAGAGATGCAGCAGGTGGAAGTGGTGGTCGCTCCGTCGCTGC
>JAYKIX010000134.1:0-7898 GCA_035286005.1 Synechococcus sp.
CTCAGATTTGTGCAAAAAGTATCGGCGGTCGTGGCAATGCGATCACGGTAGATGGCTGGTATAGTAACATCTTTCCAGGCACCACCGGCGCTAAGCTGGCTGTTGTAGGTGTTTGGGAAGCCTTGCCGAGACATGACAAGTTTCCAATGCAGGGACATCGACTCTGGGTAAAGAAACCCCTTCCTAAGTTCCCTCATGGCCTTTGAATCTGATGTCAGTGTCGCGTATTCGGCGGAGCGCCGGTCGAGCAGAGGCTGTGAAAGGCTTTTGATGGAGCTGAAGATTTCAATTCTCATGAGGCCAATGGCGGCAACAGTCGCAAGTAGAGACAGAGAACCAATCAGCCGTTTGCTGAGTTGGGGCAAATGATCGCGACATAAAAGCAGTACTATCCCAATCGAAAGAGCTCCGAAGGGGGCAAAGAACTGCATGTAATGTGGATAGTAGTGCTTTTTCAGAATCAGAAACTCGATGCTCAATGGCAGCAATACGCTCGCAAAAGCAATGTCCAGTGCCAGCCCGTGTCTGTTGAGAGGGTTGGATTTTTCATGATGCGGTCGGGTGTTGCGGGTGAGAACGAAGCCGAGCGGAGCCAGCAGGCAGGAGCCGAAGCTGAGGAACACGAGGTTGCTCACGCCTATCGTGTCCATGATCTGGCGACTGGTCCTGTCCTGCAGGTCGCTGCGAATCAGCCGTTGGCTCAGAATCTGTAGCCCGGCCTTGAATGTTTCCAGATCGCCGCTAACGATAAACATCAGCCCATTCAGGAGAAAGCCCACCGCCGAGAGCAGTCCGATCCAGGCCAGCAGCAGCAGTAGCAGGCGCATCGGTCGCCACGGACCGCTGACCAGTACGTACCAGAGCAGCAGCAGAATGGCAGCCAGACCGAAGTAAGGGCGCAGCGAAATGCAAGCCGCCATCGCGAGAGCCGCGAGAACCATCTTGGTCGCCAGTGCTGGCCGGATTCGCAGCAGTGGATCGGGCCAGAAGAGAATTGCGGCAGCCAGCATGAAGAAGGAGGCTGCCATGCCATTAATCGTCGTGACAGATCCCGGCAGGATCGCAATCGAGTAAGCAAAGGTCCCGCCGACGAGCAGAAGCAGGCTCAGCAGTGTAAATCGTGATAAGCGCGTTCGCGTGCAGAACCTTTGATAAAAAAACAGATGCTGTAGAGGCAGACCCAGCCAGGACGATCAGGCTGGACTGGAGCTGGTAAATCCGAATCGACCGGCAGAGTGGTGCTGGAAGAAACAGCACATAGGTGAAGGGAGGCTTGTCATCGAATTCACGGATCCAGGGAGTGTTGCCGCGCAACCATTAATCAGCCATGTACATCAGATAGTCGGCATCAAACTCCCATTGGCCTGAGCTCAACTCGCTCAACACACGCAGACCGAACACAAACAGCACAAGCAACGGCGGCCAGAGCAGCGGCTGCTGGCGGAGTCGTTGCAGCGTCTGACGAGCGATCGAAATCATGAACTCTGGATGAAGCTGGAAGTGCTACCGGGCCACCGCTGCAGGAGTTGGCGGCCTGCGGCCAGGAAGAACTTCGAGATTCGCTGAAGGTTAGGCGGCCACCTTCTGCTTCGCTGCGGAAGCCCGGGCCTTGCCGACGCCGAGGCTGCGCAGCTCGCCCAGCAGGCCGTTCAGCACCGCCTTGGCGTCACCAAAGACCATCGCCGTCTGCGGCAGCTCGAAGAGGGCATTGGCGATGCCGGCATAGCCCGCGCCAAGGCTGCGCTTCACCACGAACACCTGACGCGCCTGATCCACCTCCAGCACGGGCATGCCGAAGAGGGGGCTGGAGGGATCGCTCTTGGCATCGGGATTCACCACATCATTGGCGCCGAGCACGATCACCACGTCGGTGCGAGGAAACTCAGGATTGATCATGTCCATCTCCACCAGCTGTTCGTAGGGAACATCGGCTTCCGCCAGCAGCACATTCATGTGACCCGGCATGCGCCCGGCCACCGGGTGAATGGCATAGGTCACCTCCACACCGTGAGTCTCCAGCAGCTTCGCCAGCTCCCGCAGGGCATGCTGCGCCTGGGCCACCGCCAACCCGTAGCCAGGCACGAAGACCACCCGTTCCGCCTGCTCCAGCGCCATGGCGCATTCCTCAGGGCTGCAGCTGGTGATCCGGGTGTAACCGGCCTCGCTGCCGCCGCCTCCGACCGCAGCCGAGGCGCCCAGCGCGCCTCCGAAAAGCACGCTGACCAGGGAGCGATTCATCGCCGTGCACATCACCTGGGTCAGGATCAGGCCCGCCGCACCCACCATCGCGCCCGCCACGATGAGCAGCTGGCTGCCCACCACGAAGCCGGCTGCGGCTGCCGCGACGCCGGAATAGGAGTTCAGCAGCGAGATCACCACCGGCATGTCGGCGCCGCCGATCGGCAGGGTGACGCCGATGCCCAGCACGCTGGACGCAATCACCAGCAGCCACAGGCCCTGAATGCTGGAACCCCCGTTGGCGATCAGCTCAACAGACGCCACCAGACAGGCCACAGCAAGGGCAATGTTGACGAAGTGGCGCGCCTTGCTCTGCATCCACGCAGGGGTGGAGAGCCAGCCCTGCAGCTTGGCCATGGCCACGATCGAACCGGTGAAGGTGATCGCACCCACGAACACAGAGATCACAATCGACACCACGGCGACCATGCCAGTGGCTTCGAGCTGGGTGGGATAGAAGGCCGCAGCCAAGGCCACCAGCAGCGATGACATGCCGCCGCAACCGTTGAACAGAGCCACGGTTTCGGGCATCGAGGTCATCGGCACCCGCTGGGCTGTGATGGCGCCGAGCACCCCACCCACGATGGTGCCGCCGATGATCCAGGTCCAGGCGTCAGCCCGGATGCCGGAGGTGCCCAGGTAATGAACGAGGAGGCCAAGCACAGCCAGGGCCATGGCCACGGCGGCTAATTGATTGGCGCCCCGGGCAGAACGGACTTTGGACAGGCCTTTGATGCCGAGCGCCAGCAACAGGATGGCGACAAGGTCGATGGCGTATTGAAGGATGTCCATCAGCGGTTCTCCTTACGAGCGGGCTTACGGCTGAACATGGCGAGCATGCGATCGGTCACCAGGAAGCCGCCGATCACATTGAAGAGGGCAAAGCCCAACGACACTGAACCGAGCACCAGTAGTGGGGTGCTGCCGTTCGATTTGATGATGGCCGTCAAGGCGGCCAACACGGTGATGCCCGAAATGGCATTCGCACCACTCATCAAGGGCGTGTGCAGGGTTGGGGGCACCTTGCCAATCAGTTCGAGCCCCAGGAGGCTGCCGAGCAGCAGCACCCAGAGAGCATTCACAAAGATTGAATCCATCAGTTGGCTCCGGGGGTGAGAACGTCGCCGCGGCGGAGGCTGCCGTCCTGGGCGATCAGACAGCCGGCGATCAGTTCATCGTCGGTGTCGAGGCTGAGCTGGCCCTCCTTGAGGGTGGGCTCCAGCAGAGCCAGCAGGTTGCGGGCGTACAGAGCGCTGGCGTGGTTGGGCACCGTGCAGGGAAGATCGTTGGCGCCGATCAGCTTCACGCCCTTGCGGTCCACGGTCTGGGATGGCTGGGTGCCAGCGCAATTGCCGCCTTGGGCCACCGCCAGGTCGACCACCACCGAACCAGGACGCATGCGGTCAAGCATGTCTTCGCTGATCAGGCGAGGCGCCTGACGACCGGGCACCTGGGCGGTGCAGATGGCCACATCCGCTTCAGCCAGCTGGTCGGAGAGCTGCTGGCGCTGGGCCGCCAGGAAGGCTTCCGAAGCCTGCTTGGCATAGCCACCGGATTCCGAGGGCTTGTCGTCGAGCGCGGGGGGCTCAATAAAGCGGGCACCCAGCGACTCCACCTGTTCCTTGACGGCAGGGCGAATATCGCTCACGTACACAACGGCCCCCAGGCGGCGAGCGGTGGCCACGGCCTGCAGGCCAGCCACGCCGGCGCCGAGAATCACGACTTTGGCGGGCTGCACCGTTCCCGCTGCCGTCATCAGCATGGGGAAGTAGCGGTCAAGGGCGGCGGAGCCCAGCAGCACAGCCTTATAGCCAGCGATATTCGCCTGAGAGGAGAGGGCATCGGCCGATTGGGCGCGGCTGATGCGGGGCAGCAGCTCCAGGGCCATGGCGGAGAGACCACCCGACTGCAGCGCCGAGGCAAGGGCCTGATTGCTGTAGGGAGACAGCAGACCCACCACCAAAGCGCCGCGGCGCAGCTTGGCGAGATCTTGTGAGGTTGGGGTCAGAACGCAAAGGAGCAGATCTGCCTGGCCCCAGGTCTGGGGATCACCGACGCCGACCAGCTCAGCACCAGCCTCGGCATAAGCGGAATCCACAAAACCGGCTGAAGCACCAGCTCCGTGTTCGATCGCAACCGAACAACCCAGGGCGATGAACTTCTTGACGGTTTCAGGGGATGCAGCAACGCGGGTTTCCGCCGCTGCAGTCTCAACAGGTATTAAAAGTCTGGGCAAGATCGTGACGCCGCCGACCCCAGCGAGATTACGGGGTCGCCCATTCGCTTACCGCAGCTTTTCTGAAGATTGCTGCGTGATCCAGACCTGCTGGCTAAGCAGAAAGGATCCCACCCACAAGTTCATGGGCCTTTCGGCAATTGAATGTCCTGATGGCGTCTGCCACAGCCACCACGGTGGTCATGCTGTGGATCGCACGGCCATGCAGACCGTTCTGCAGGCCCACGGACGCGCCTGGTGTGAGCGCTTGGCTGAGCGCATCTTTGAGATGTCAGTCGACACTTTCACGCAAACGGTGATGCCCAGCCTGCATGCCGCAGGCTGGCAGCGCCGCCATCTCGACTGGGAATTCAAGCTGACCGAAAACGAGTCCGAGCCGGATCGCACCTTGGTGGATGGCATCATCAACGCCACCGAAAGTTTTCTGCGCAGCCGTGAGGTGCACCGCCTGTTCATCCAGGAACTGGTGCAGGGCACTTTTGAAGAGGCGAGTGACGAACACCTGCAGCGCCAGGCGGTTCAGCACCTGATCAAGCGTGAACTGCTCACCCTGCTCAGCGAACAAAAGGAAGATCTGCTGGATCGATGTGCCGCTGAGCTGCTCGAGAACGCCAATGGCAATTTCGAACAGGCCCATGTGGCGGCAGGCGATGGCCTCGATGAAGTGAAGCGTCTGCTGGCCAACCACGCGGAAGCACTTGAGGCCCAACCTGATTTCAACCGGCCTTAAAAGAGAGGCGTCACTTCCTGCTCAAGAGCGGTGGCCAAAGACTGGCGTCCCTGATGCCGCAAAAGCCGGCCCCGCAGAATCAGTGGGTCAATGTCGCAATCCTCCAGCCAGCACTGCTCCAGCAACTGGCGCTGCTGAGGACTGGATCCAGGTGTGGCGTGACGACGGGCCATGGCGTGAATGGATTCCACCCGTGGGCTGATGGCCGGAAGTTAGGGATGCCTGGCCCGTTTGGAATGGTTAGAAAGACTCATCTTGTGGGTGGGTCCCATCACCGCAACCTCCTTCAACCTGGCGTCCGCGCCGGAACAGCCAAGGATTCGTCCACGGGTCTGGCAGCAGCAACTGATTCAGCTGCTTCGGCGCCGCCTGAACCCCGCGAGCACCAAGGGGCGGGATGTCCTCGTCCATGCCGGACCCGGCGCTGGAAAAACCTTGGGTGCCTTGCTCGGATTTCAGGCCATGCAGCAGGAGGGGAGCCTCCAACGCTTCGTGGTGTTCTGCCATCGCACCTCGATCCTGCGCCAGTGGAGTAGTGCCGCCGCACGGCTGGGATTGCGCCTTGAAGACTGGTCGATGGCGCCTGGCGATCCGCAGGCGCTCCAAGCCGCTGATGGCTGGCTGATCACCTATCAAGCTGCTGGCCGTCAGCTTGAGTTGCTGCGAGGCGACCTCCGCCGCTGGGGAGGGGCTGATCTGCTGGCGATCGCCGATGAGGCTCACCATCTCGGCGTGGATCCCGACGAACCCGATGGCCCCATCTGGGGGCGCACCTTCTTGGAACTCAGCCATGGTTGCCGGCTGCGCCTTGGCCTCACCGGGACCCCCTTTCGGGCCGACAATCTCGCCTTCTGCGCGGCCCGGCGGGTGCGGGTGGAGGAACAGGGGGAACTGGTGGAGCAGATCAGCCCCGATCTGTGTGTGGAACCTCGGGACCTGATTGCCGCGGGCGATGTGAGGCCTTTGGAATTCCGCTTCCAGGATGGGTGGGTGGAACACAGCCGTGAAGGCATGCCCGACCGGGATGTGTCGCCGCTGTCGGCGGAACAGCGCGAAAGCTGGCGCGCTCGCAACCTGCGGCGGGCAATTCGCCTCTCAGATTCCAGCAGCATTGCGTTGCAGCTCCTCCTGCGCGCGCGACGCCAACTTGAACGGGTTCGCCAACAGCACCCCCGGGCCGGGGGGCTCGTGATTGCCCGCGACATTGAACACGCCACGGCGATCGGACGCCTGCTGGAAGAGGAGGGTGACCGGGTGGATGTCGTGCATTCCCAGGACCCCGACGCCTCCCGTCGACTCGCCCAGTTTCAGGAGGGGCCTGCTGACTGGCTTGTGAGTATCGACATGTGCGCGGAGGGGTTCGATGCCCCGCGGCTTCGGGTGGTGGCCTATCTCACCACCGTGGTGACCCGCAGCCGTTTTGTGCAGGGGATCACCCGCGCCGTGCGCATGGGCGGGGATCGTGCGGCCTTGGAGAGCATTCCCCGCGATCCCTCGTTCATCTTTGCCCCAGCGGACCCCCTGCTCATGGGCTATGCCCGCAGCTGGTCGCTATCGGAGCCCTATCGAATCCGCCGGGATCAACAGCAAGCCGATGCCGATGAGCCTGGCAGCGGCCACTGGCGCGGCCCCTGCCTTCCACTGGAGGCGGTCAACGACGGTGCCGGCGCGGTGATCCGATTGCGCACCCCAGAACTGCCCCAATTTCTGCAGCGATAACGACATCACGCTGCGTAGAAAAATGCGACGTTTCCTTCAACTAAGGCTCGATTGGTCACCTCGACCTAGCAGCCTTACCTCATCTGGGAGCAGATCATGGACGCAGCCAGGGAACGTCGAGTCAGCGTTGCGACCTGCTGGGCAAGCACCAGGATCGCAGTGCTCGACAGCGCTGAGCGCTATGAAGACAGTTTTGCGATCACCCAAGAATTCCGTGAGTGGATCACTTGCATTGGCGAGCATCCTGAGCAACTTGAAGAATCGGTGCTGATGGCACCGCGCACCCCGAGCAAGCACCCGAGGCGTGATCAGAACGTGCTCGACAACACATTAGAAATCTAAAGAAAATATTAAAATCCTCTTTAATTTGTTCTTCTTGCGTTCAGGCGCCTCGCGCTGAATTCCCTATGGGGCCAGAGGCGTCCCTTGGAAATTTCTGGCCTGCGTGCCGCCGCGCAGACCAACTACCTATTAGGCTTAACTCATACTCATTCCGCTTAAGCCATGACCGCCGCTGGGCAGCCCTCGGTCGCACCCTCCGCCGCAGACGGGGTTGAAAATCTGGTGATCGTTGGCTCAGGCCCTGCCGGCTACACCGCTGCGATCTATGCCGCACGCGCCAACCTCAGCCCTTTGCTGATCACGGGCTTCCAGCGGGGCGGTATTCCAGGTGGTCAATTGATGACCACCACCCATGTTGAGAATTTTCCGGGCTTCCCCGACGGCGTATTGGGCCCCGACTTGATGGACCTGATGAAGGCCCAGGCCGAACGCTGGGGAACTCGCCTGGTGGAAGCGGATGCCGATGGGATTGACCTCGGTGCACGCCCCTTCCGCATCCAGAGCGAAGGGCGCACGATCCTTGCCCAGGCCGTGATCCTCGCCACCGGTGCCAGCGCCAACCGCCTGGGCCTCCCCAGCGAGGACAAGTTCTGGAGCAGCGGCATCAGCGCCTGCGCCATCTGCGATGGCGCC
>JAYKIX010000135.1:0-11520 GCA_035286005.1 Synechococcus sp.
CCTGGAATTGTCGGCATGATGGAAGTGATCGAATTAGGGATTGTTGACCCCACTCAGTTCGATTCAAGCTCGAAATATCACGACCCTGGCTCCAATCCAGAGTCGCCTCGCTGGGACTGCGTTCGCCTGCGATATCTCGGCGAATTCGCAACCATGCTCAATCTTGAGGCCCTCAAAGAGACCTACAGGGAGGATCAGCTTGCGCTGGTCCGCCGTGGCAACCGCCTCTCCATCCTGCCCGTTGATCGCGTGATCGCCACTGATCTTCTAAGGCGCCTGGGTCCGCTCCACTAATCCAACCCCCCTTCGTGACACAAGAACGCCTGCCACTGAGCACTGTGCTTCCGAGGGCCTGGATGGGGTTCTGCCGCGCGCCTTGGCCTTGCGTCGGCCTGGCCGGCCTCATCCTCAGCAGTTCAGCGGGCCTGGGAAGCCTGGCGCACACCTGGGAGGCCAGAAACGAGTCATGGAAGGTGTCAGCCAGCCACCTTGCCTGGGGCTTGTCGTTCCTGGTGCCGCTGTTGTGCTTTACCGGCCTCCTTTATTTGGCCGATACCCTGCTCACACCCAAAGGCTCCCTTGGCAGCTGCACACCCCACTCCAAAAACCGACTGGCCTTATTGCTGTTCCAGGCCTTGGCATTGGTGCTCTGTGAGGCATTGGCCCTGACCGCAGGGATCGGAATTACGGGCGCCGTCTACAACGCCCTGATTCCCCACAGTGGAGTCTTAGCAGGCATCGCACTCGTCTGCGGCAGCGCGAGACTTCTGGCTTGGCTACTGCATCAGTGGATGGCCCTGCCTCTCCTGCTGCACCATGGCCATCGCCCCATCGAAGCGATGGTCCACAGCCGGAGGCTTGTGGAACACAACAGGCTCAAGGTGTTCACCATGATTGGACTGCTGCTGGGTCTGAACCTGCTGGGGCTCATGGGCGTTTACCTGGTGGGGCTCATGGGCGTTTGCCTAGGGCTTCTGCTGACCTTGCCGCTCAGTGCCTTGATCCTGATGGCCAGCTGCCGAACTCAAACCCCTCGGATTAGCGACTGACGTCGAAACATATTGCCGACATAGAGGCGCGTGATTTCTCTCGACTCCACACCGTTCTGAACCAGAAAACCAGCCAGTGCAGCTTGAACCAAACGATATTGATCCCAGTTGGGATAGCGCTCAATAAAAAGGGTCATGGCCTGCTGCAGAGGCTCGGGCAGTTCGGCATGAAAGCTGATCAAAGCATCGCCGACCTCCGAACTCGGCGATGCCGCCACCTGCGCAATGGGTGCCTCTAGCGCCTGAACCTGATCCATCACCTGCACATCCAGCATCCCGAAGCCCTCGAACGCTCATTAGTTCTCCACATCCGTCAGCCAACGTCAAGCAGGGCGAAATAACAACGTCGCAACTGTTCCCAAGGTGAGACCGAAGGCCTGAAGCCCTTCTGGGCAAAGGAATGCACAAAATGCATCGAGCAGCTCACCCCCCCGAACCGCCGTCAACCCCAGCCAACCGCAACCATCGCTTTTCCACAGAACGCGCGCGCAGAACCAATCCGGGCAACCCGCTTGTGGAAAACCTGTGCAAGGGGCGTGCAAAGCCCCCGGGAAAATCAATGAGCTCCTTCCCATTAGCTCTGCTAATCGGAAGGCGAGTCGCAGACCGTTCTCATCGCCGCCACAACGGCCTGCGCTGCCGAACCCGGCCAATGGGCTTCGATTCCTCGCCGCCCGGGAGCCCCCTGCAGCACAACCTGCAAACTCCAACGGTTGCGGTCTCCATCGAGGCAGCCCCACCAGAGCCCCTGTTCCATTTCCAGTTCAATCCCTTCGTCATCCATCAGCTGGGATTGAAGGGCTTGATGTTGGTCTGTCAGCACCGACAGCAGAGCCACCAGGCCCTGCCACTCCACATCGGTGAGCTCAACGGCCCAACCTTCCCCCCCAATCAAGACGGGGAATTCAAGCCGGGTTTGATCGCGAGCCAGGCGCCAACCTGGCCCTTCTTGCTGAATCATCCAGGCAGGAGATCGGGCTGATCCTGCTCATCACTCAACTCAACAATGGCGCGCTGCACAGGCTTCACACTCGACTCCTCAAGAAGCCCATCGAAATCATCAAAGCGCCGCTGCTTGGCACGAAAGGCGATTCGCACAGTGGTCAGATAGCGATTGCTCGACTGACGAATCAGGCTTTCACCACGCTTGGCCAGGTCCTGTGAGTCCACTCCAGCACTGATCACGCTGTTCCGAGCATCAATTCACCATCTTAAGTGAGAAGGTCACTGTGGAAGGGAACGTGCATCGGATACGTGCGCGGGACTGATCCAGGCACCCGCATCACGATTTGTCTCCCTAGGCCCATCGCCGCAAGGGGCTCCCGCAACAGTGACAGCAGACCGCTCACCTCTTCAAGGTGGTGGGCATCCACACACTCAATGCGAATACTTCCCCAGCTTCGAGACATTCGACAGTCGCGCAATGGCTCCAGCTCGGATTGGAGATCCGGTTCCTCCCTGTAAAACGACCAGACAAGGCGCTGCAAGCGATCCATCGCAGAGACCCCGTAACCTTCACTTCTCTCCAACCTGCCCATGGCGTTGGAACAGACCCCGACGGGCGAACAAAAGCTTCAGATTTCCACCTCAGCGGGCACCCTCGCCATTGATCTTGGAAGCACCACCACCGTGGTGGCCTTTCAAGGCGAACTGTCCGAAACGCCTGCACTTCTAGAGCTGGATGCCATCACCCTCAATCCAGGTCAGATTCCCAGTCTGATCTGGTCAAAAGGGGCTGACGATCCAAGCCCCCTGGTGGGTCGCCAAGTGCTGGATGCAGGCCTTGAAGACAGCGATGCGCCCCAGCTATTGCGCGATTTCAAACGGGGCATCGGGGCCCCAGGCTTGGCCACCATGTCCTCTGCGAGCCTCACGCCCGAAGCAGCGGCGGCGGAGCTGCTGAATCAAATCTGGAGACGCCTACCCTCCGAACTCACCGTCAATCGGCTGGTCTTGACGGCCCCCGTTGAGCACTACAGGGGCTATCGACAATGGTTATTGGAGGCCAGTGCATCGTTACCGGTCGACGAGGTGGCCCTGGTGGACGAGCCCACTGCCGCCGCACTGGGAGCGGGTCTCCCGCCAGGGTCCCGACTGCTGGTCATCGATATGGGGGGCAGCACCATTGATTTTTCGATGGTGGCCCTGGAGGGAGGCCAGGGTCGTGCAGCCCCACTGGCCCAATTGATGCGTTTTCGAGGACGCGATCTTCAGGACAGCCGCCAGGTCTTGCGATGTGCCAAGGTCCTCGGCAAGTCGGGTCTCCCACTGGGCGGTCGAGACCTCGATCGCTGGATTGTGCAGCACCTGGAGCCCCCAGCTGTCCCACCAAACGACAAGCCATCGGCATCTGTTCTCAACGCTGCAGAGCGCCTGAAATGCAGGCTGAGCTCTCCAGACCTCGGCGAACACACCTCCCTCACCGAACTGGCCACGGGCTCCGATGGCTCCCCCTTGGCCCTTCAGCTCAGCCGACATCAACTGGAAAGACTGTTGATCGAGCGAGGGCTAATCACAGTGCTCGACGATCTGCTGGAACAAACCCTGGCTGGTGCGCGTCAACATGGGTGTCAGCCAGAGGACCTTCAAGGGATCTTGCCCGTGGGGGGGGGGGCCCAGCTCCCTCTTCTCAGGCACTGGCTAAGGCAGCGTTTCCCCTCCATCCCCCAACTGAACACACCTCCGGTAGAAGCGGTGGCCACTGGTGCTCTCAGCCTCACGCCCGGCGTTCGTGTTCGCGACGTGCTGCAACGGGGAGCTTCCCTGCGTTGTTGGGATCGACGCACCAGCGCCCATCATTGGCATCCCCTGTTTGTGGCAGGGCAGACCTGGCCCTCTGAATCACCCTTCACGCTTGTCCTAGCTGCCGGCCAGGACGAGCAAAAGGAAGTCGAACTCGTGCTGGGCGAACCCAACAATCAGTCCCGTCATGACGTGGTGTTTGTGGATGGTTTGCCCACACTGCGCGACAGCCAGGGCGCTTCTCAGGTCAACCCTTGGAACACCCCGATCCAGCGCTTGCCCCTACACCCACCTGGCAAGGCAGGAGAAGACTGCCTTAGGCTTGACTTCCGCCTCAATGACGAAGCGCAGTTAATCGTGGAGGGCCTCGATCTACGCACGGGCGAAGCCCTACCCACGTGCGTTCTTGGCACTGTGCGATGAAGCTGACTCCCAGCGGAGGTAAGGGCGGTGCACGCTCCGTCCACGCTGTTGTAGGAACGGAGCCTCAGGCCAATCAAACTATAAAGAATTCAGCGCTCTCCGGCCTTGGCGCTCCGTCGCCATCCACTACCGCGTTTTTGGGTGGGGATCACCCTGGGGGGAGTGGCCATGCTTTGTGGTCTGGCCTACTGGTGGGAGCGCCAGTTACCAGGACGGCTGGACGCTGCCATCCGCGCGGGTGACACCGCAGCCTGTCTTCACTACAGCAAACAGCTTGCCGCTCTGCGCTGGTTAGGGCAGCGCGCGCCGACGGAGCAGGCCCTCTGTCGACGCCGGGCTGCCGAACAGGCCTGGGATGAAGGGCGGACGATCGATGCCCTGCTACTCCAGGAACAACTGGTGAATTCCAAGGTTGGCGACATCAGCCAGCAACGGCAGGATCAGGCACGCCTCAAGGCCTGGAGAGACCAGCTCAGAAATGAAGCCCTCAATGCCTTCCGGGATGGGGATCTCAGCGGGGCACTCACGCTGTTGAAACCGCTAGAGCGGAACATCAAAGCTGCTGGGAGTCGCCTCAGCACCAGCCTTCAGGAAACGTGGAGCCGCAACAAGCTTGATTACGAGCGCCTCGAAGCGATGGTGACATCCAAACGCTGGTGGGAAGCCCTGGCCGTACTCAATCGCCTTGACCATCCCTGGTGGCAGCGCAAAGCCAAACCGTTTCGCCAAACCATCGAACGTGCCATTGAGGCCCTCAAAGACTTGGATGAGCACCACAACCACGGTGATCTTCCCAAACACTCGGTGCCCAGTGCAGAGCTCGACTCTGCAGTGCAAAAGCGTCTAGCCGAAGGAATGGACCCCTGGAAGGCCTTCGTGACCGGCTGCAGAGATCTGGGCGGCCGAGTGTTCGAGGAAGGGCCTGAAAGCTTGTGCAGACGTCACTGAGCCTGGGGCTCCAACATCCCTACGGGGGGTCCACAACCCATGACACAATGCCGCCAGCAACGCATCGGCTCATGCAACCCGGAGACAAAGTGGTCGTGTCTGCCAACGTTGTGGTCTACAACCACCCCCAGCACCGAGGCGAAGCATTTGACCTTCAGGGGAGCAGCGGGGAGGTGGTGACTGTGCTGAACGAATGGAAAGGCAAGCCCATCAGCCCCACGCTCCCTGTCGTGGTGGCCTTCGGTCGCTACAAAGCCCACTTTCGCAGTGATGAGCTGAGCACTGCCAGCTAATCCCATAACTCCAAGGCTGATTCAAGGATCTCGGCGGAGATAAACCCCCTCCTCACCGTCGAGATCCTTCAGCCTGAGTTCAATCGTTTCACTGCGACGGGTTGGCACATGCCTGCCGCAGAAATCCGGCTGGATCGGCAGCTCACGATGCCCACGATCCACCATGGCCAGCAGCATGACCCGGCGCGGACGCCCCCAGGCCTGGATCGCCTCCAGGGCGGCTCGGATGGTGCGACCAGTGAAAATCACGTCATCCACTAGCAGCACATCCCGACCTTCCACACTGAGCGGCAGATCGGTGGCTTCCACCATGCGTGTCCCAACACGTTCAAGGTCATCCCTGTGAAAGGTGGGATCCAGGATTCCCTGCGCCAAGGGATGCCCTGTCAGCAGTTCCAGTTGCCTGGCCAGCACCTTGGCGAGATACACGCCGCGCGTAGGGATCCCCAACAGCAACAGATCCTCGCTGCGATCAACACTCTCGAGCACCTGACTGGAGAGGCGCTGAAGCGTGCGGGTCAGGTCCTGAGCCGAGAGAATCTCAACCCTTTCAGGTCCAGCGGAGGAAGACATGACGCCGTTGCTGAGGCCATTCAGTGTATGGAGGTTGCAGTGAGCAAAAGCTGACCGACCCGAGACCGAACATCGCCACAGGAGCTTCTAGAGGTAACTTGAATCTGGAGAAGCTCTTAAGAATGGATAGTTGCTGGGTGAGTGTGTCGTCAGGCAGTGATACCAACCAGAATCGAAATTCTGCAGTCGCCCCTGTGGTTCTCGCCATTCTTGATGGTTGGGGACACCGAGAGAGCATCTCCCACAACGCGATCCGCTCGGCCAAGACCCCGGTGATGGATGCCCTTTGGCACGCCTATCCGCACAGCCTGATACAAGCCAGTGGTGCCCACGTTGGTCTGCCGAACGACCAGATGGGCAACTCCGAAGTGGGGCACCTGACGATCGGTGCTGGTCGCATCATTCGGCAGGAACTGGTGCGAATCTCGGAAACCGTTCTGCAGGGTGAACTCAGCGAGAGGCCTGCCCTGGCGGCACTCGCCGAGTCGCTGAAGTCGAGCGGCAACACCCTTCACTTGGTGGGCCTCTGTTCTGATGGCGGCGTACACAGCCACGTGAACCATCTGCGTGGACTGCTGGAATGGGCTGCCCAGGCCGGGATCAGTCGCGTCGCTATTCATGCCATCACGGATGGCCGAGACACTCCTACTGACAGTGCACCGGGTTATCTGAGCCAAATTCAGAACGCGATTGAGAGCAGCGGCATTGGCGAAATCGCCAGCCTCTGCGGTCGGTATTGGTCCATGGATCGCGATCAACGCTGGGAACGCACCTCGAAGGCCTATGCACTCCTCACCGATCCGGGACTCCCGATCAGCAACAGCTCCGTCAACGAGCTGCTCCGCAGCAGTTACGACGAAGGCATCACCGACGAATTCCTTGAGCCGGTGCGTCTCACCGATGCCTATTTGCGCGATGGTGACGGGTTGGTGGTCTTCAACTTCCGCCCTGACCGGGCGCGACAGCTTGTTCAAGCCCTCACCGTTGAGGCCTTTGAAGGGTTTGAACGACCCCAGCGACCACTGCTGAATGTTGTCACGTTCACCCAATACGAAGCGGGGCTTCCTGTGAGCGTGGCCTTCCCACCCGAATCGCTCGACCACCTCCTGGGCCAAGTGGTTTCAGAGCACGGCCTGAAGCAGTACCGCACCGCTGAAACTGAGAAATACCCTCATGTCACCTATTTCCTTAACGGCGGGATCGAGCAACCCCTCAAAGGGGAAGACCGCCACTTGGTGCCCTCGCCGCGCGTTGCCACCTATGACGAATCTCCCGCCATGTCGGCAGATACCCTCACCGACAGTTGCATTGCAGCGATTGAACGCGGCGAATACTCCCTTGTTGTGATCAACTATGCCAACCCGGACATGGTTGGTCATACCGGCGTCATGTCAGCAGCCACCGAAGCCATCCAGACCGTTGATCACTGCATCGGTCGCCTGCTGGACGCCGTTGGTCGGATGGGCGGAACATTGCTGATCACGGCAGATCACGGCAATGCCGAACTCATGCAGGGCCCCGATGGTCAAGCCTGGACGGCTCACACCACCAACCCGGTGCCGGTGATCCTTGTGGAGGGTGAGAAACGCAAGCTCCCTGGCATGGGGAATGCACTTCGCCTGCGAGACAACGGAGGCTTGGCTGACATCGCCCCCACCCTGCTGCAGATTCTGGGCCTGCCGAAGCCGGAGGCCATGTCAGGATCCACCTTGATCGAAGCCATCGAAGCTCCGTCGCCTCTAAGCGCCAGGCTTCCCCAGCCGGTCTGACCCCACCATGTCTCTGATTTGATGCTCACCACCGTTCTGTCCTGGGCCTGGATTGGCAGTGGCGTGCTGCTGATCCTTTTGGTGCTTCTTCATAGCCCCAAGGGTGATGGCATGGGAGGTCTAGCTGCGAGCGGAAGTTCAATGTTCACCAGCGCCAGCAGTGCAGAAGCAACACTGAATCGAATCACCTGGACTTGCCTGGCCATCTTCCTGAGCCTTGCGGTGATCCTCAGCGCCGGCTGGCTGAACTGAATCAGACCAGATGTCGTATCAACTGAGCACCATTACAGCATAAATACTGATTGCAATAATAAAGGCTTGCACCAAGATCAATGACCTCAGTTATTCAATTTCGAACTCGGCGAGAAAAACTTCAAAACCAATAATCAACAATTTCTTTCCTTGATATCTTTAGAAATAATTAAAATTGAAAGAGTAATAGCAAAAAATGAAATCATAGAAACGTGTTCTAAAACTTGAATTCAATGACTCTCTCTAGAGCCACCGCAACAGTCTTAGGCATATTTTCCTTCGCGATAACGTCTACGCCTTCTATTGCTGCGCCACAGTGGCACGTCTGTCAACCAGTCGATGTAGCCGCATTTACAAGCCGTGTCCACGTGAGGTGCCAAACCAGCGCGGCAGGTGGCATCAAATATTTTTCGGTCAAAGCATCGGAAGATTTCGCCAAAAACTTCCTTGCAATTGCCAACAGCGCTCTGTTGGCCGGTAAAAGCCTAAAAGTGCGTTTTGACGCAAGCACGTCTGGAAGCAACTTTGGATGCGCAAGAAGTGACTGCCGACCAGCAACAGGCATAGCAATCATTCGCTGAGAGTTGAGTCATGTTCAAACAAGTCCTAAGAGGCGGGCTATTAAGTGCCTGCTTCCTAGCCCCTGCTCAGGCAGGAACTTTCAATGATGCCAACCCACAGCCACAGGAAATTTCGTATTGCTTCATTGGAAACGCACTGGCAACTCAACCCGCAAGAGTGAGTTCTCTTGAAGACGCACTTAATGAACTTTCCCAGTACGGCAATCTTAAATTCACACGACATGCTGAATGCAGGCGCGCAAGCAACGGCGAATACACCACTGACATCAGAGTGGTTATACCCGCAGCAGCAACCTCAACACATACAAATCCTTACGGTATAAGCCCTGTTCCGGGATGCGACAAAGAAAATGTTGGCCCGAGCTGGGGGCAGCCCAGCACCAGCCGAAAATCAATGAAATCGTGCCTCTTCAACGTCAAGATTGGCAATGATAACTACGCCGATCATTTGGCACGTACGGGCTCTGCCCTAGGCGATCCCTCGGGGGGAAGTACGCCGTTCAAAGATCATGCACTTCACGAGTTTGGGCATGCACTAGGGCTTGGACATGAACACTCAAGAAGAGACACTGCAGAACAGATCAAAGCAGTTCAGGACTCGCCCGGGAATTCAACATCGTACATAACTCCATACGACCCAAAATCAGTAATGCATTACACCTATCCTGGAAAGGAAAGCTTTGCACCAGGAAACTATGCGAATAAAGGCTTAAGCACTCTCGACAAGGTAAGCCTTAGAGTTCTTTTCCCAGAGTCAGACCTAAAAGCCGATTTTAGCGGAAACACGACATTGATAGCAGGAAAAACAGCAAATCTCACAGTCGCCAACCTATCACTTGGAGCCCATTCATCGGTCTACAAAAACTATGAATGGAAACTCAACGGCAGATTGAAGTCCAGAGGCCCCACGGCCAGCTTAAAAATTATCAATCCAGGGCGATATAGGCTCTCACTCTCTTACAAAGATGCATGGAATCGCTCCTTTTTACTCAATACATCAATAGAAGTAATATCGGAACAAGTGTACAAAAAAAGAATGTCATCGTCAACTGCGAACAACCTTCTGCTGTCCAACTAGAGCATATCCAAACTCCCAATCCCAAGTCGAGCAAGAAAAAATTACGACTAAAGGTCTTCTTGCTGACAGTTCAACTGAGCACCAGCCCATAAAAAAGCCTGGGTTTCTCCACCCAGGCTTTAGGTTCGAGCAGCTTGCCGAAATTCAGTGGAACTGTGGAGATCCGACGCGTTCGGCGTAGGCTTCCTCACCATGTTCGGCGACATCCACACCGAGGTTTTCTGCCTCTTCCGTCACGCGGAACCGAACGCCGCAACCACGCAGAACACCGGCTAACAAGAAGGTGCCGAGAGCCGCCAACCCATAGGCCACCAAAACCGCCTGGAGCTGACCGAAGACCAGTGCCAAACGCCCCTGTTCGGCCAAGACCGAGCCCGCGGGGTGAGCGGCAATCAACTCAGAGCTCGCAAAAGCACCAGTCAACAGAGCGCCAACCGTGCCGCCCACGCCATGCACAGCGAAGGTGTCGAGCGAATCGTCGAACCGCAAACGCACCTTCATCTGCACTGACACGAAACAAAGCACTGCGGTGATGGCACCAATCGCCATGCCTGAGCCCGGGGTCACAAAGCCGGCCGCCGGGGTGATGCCCACCAAGCCAGCCACAGCCCCCGTTGCCATCCCCACAGCCGTGGGTTTGCCATCACGCCAGGTTTCCACCAAAGACCAAGCCACGAGTCCTGCTGCTGCAGAGAGATGCGTGGTCGTGAAAGAAATCTCCGCGCCACCCACAGCGAGCTGACTACCGCCGTTGAAGCCAAACCAACCAAACCAAAGCAACCCAGTTCCCAACAGGATCTGGGTCACATCGTGAGGAGGTCGCACAGACTTCGGCCACTGCTTACGCCAACCCACCAGACCGGCCAGCACCAACGCGGTCACGCCGGAACTGATGTGCACCACCGTGCCACCAGCAAAATCAAGGTCCTTACCCAGGAGGCCTCCACCCCAAACCATATGGGCGAGAGGGGCATAAACCACGAGCAACCACACAGGGGTGAACAAGCACCAGAAGCGGAAACTGATGCGCTCCACAAGGGCGCCCGAGATCAGCGCTGGAGTGATGATCGCGAACATGCCCTGAAACAGGGCAAAGGTGAGTCCAGGAATCGCAAGGCCATCCCAGACGCCAGGCACGTTGTCCAGAAGGGCATACGTGAAGGGGTTACCAATCAAGCCATTCCCTTCTGCGAACGCGAGGCTGAAACCGAAGCTGGCCCACACCAAGGTGGCGATGCCCATCATCACGAAGCTCATGGCCATCGTGTTGAGCACGTTGCGGGCCTGCACGAACCCTCCGTAGAAGAAGGCAAGACCGGGAGTCATCAGCAACACAAGAGCTGCTGACGTGAGGATCAGAGTGTTATCGGCTGCTGAGACAGCAGCTTCACCAGCCTGGGCTGGGAGCAAGGCAGCACCGATCAGCTGAATCGCTGGGACCACCAGAAGAGCGATCAGAGATCGCCTCAGTCGAGGTTGGAGCACAGTTTTTTCGTAGTCATTAATACCGTTTCAGCTCGCGCACCCCAAAAACTGTTCACAGCAAACATTCAGCCAATTCGATTTGGCCTTTTCGAATGCAAGTCAATGACAAGGACAGCACCAACCAAGGACCAAGCCCGCCCTAGACGCCAGACGTTTCAGGCCAAGTGATCTGACTCGTGTTGGCCGCGAACGTGCTCAATGCCAGCTGAAGCAAGCTGCTGTGATCGGTTGATGGCCTTCACAATCACAAACAAGGCCCAACCCACAATCAACGAATTCAGCACCACGTTCATGGCATGCCCAATCAATAACTGCCCGCCGAAATAA
>JAYKIX010000136.1:0-11419 GCA_035286005.1 Synechococcus sp.
CCACCAGGGCTCCAGCCGCGCCACAGCGGCATCCAGCTCCTCGGCCGGTCTGACCAGCGCCATGCGAAGCCAACCACGCCCCCCATCGCCAAAACCAGACCCAGGGGTGAGTGCCAAGCCGGTTTCCTCGAGCAACGCCGCAGCCAGCTGTTCATCATTCCAGCCCTGTGAAAGGGCCCAAGAGGGCACTGGCAACCAGAGATACAAGGCCATGGAAGGGAGAGGAACCTGCCAGCCAAGGCGAGCCAAAGCACTGCGGGTGCGATCCCTTCGGTCGCGATAGATGGGAAGGATCTTTCGAGGCCAGTCCGGTGCCTGGGAAAGCGCCGCAATGGCCCCCGCTTGGAGGGCCAAGGATTGATTGAAATCAATCACCCCTTTCAGCTGCCGCAACGCCGTAATCAGGGGTTCAGCTCCCACCGCAAATCCGAGACGAAAGCCCCCCAGGCACCAACCTTTGGACAAGGAGAAGAACTCCATACCGCGCTCACGCCAGCCCTCACAACGGAGCAAGGAGGGAGCATCCCCCTCCAGGGCGAGATCCACGTAGGGATTGTCATGAGCGAACACCAGATCGTGACGCCGAGCCCTGTGCATGCCTTCATCCAGCCAGGCCTGTTGACCCACCTGGGCCGTTGGATTGTGGGGAAATCCCATCACCATCAACCGCAGCTGATCCCAAGCACTGGAGCTGAAAGCGTCGTAACAAGGGCACCATTGATTCTGAGGATCAAGGGGCAGGCGCTGGATCTCGGCATCAGCCAGGCAAAGGCCCCCGCGATGGGAGGGGTAACAAGGATCGAGAATGAGCCCTGCTTCACCAGGATTCAGCACAGCGAGTGGGAGATGAGCGGTTCCTTCCTGGGAACCCACCAACAGAAGCACTTCGCGATCAGGATCGACCGCGACATCGAAACGGCTGGCACACCATGCAGCTACGGCCTCCCGCAAAGGCCGCGTGCCGGCATGCAAGCAATAGGTGGCACTTCCTGATTGATGCAACGCGGATGCCATCGCATCCACCGCCACCGGAGGAGGTTCGAGATCCGTGGACCCCAAGGACAGATCGACCAGGGGTCGAGTCTCAGCTGCAGGGCTGACGCGATACAGCTGCTTGCGCTGATCGTTGCGATCAAAGACACCGCTGCCGAGCCGTTCGAGCCGCCTAGAGATTTGCATCCAGGAAGGCCTGCAGTTGGGGCTTCGCGATCGCGCCCTCCTGTCGAGCGATCTCCTTGCCAGCACGGAACAAAATCAAGGTGGGAATCCCTTGCACCTGGTAGGCATCGCGGGTGGAGGGATTTCCATCCACCTCAAGTTTGCCCACCAAGAGCTTGCCCGCATAAGCCTCGGCTGCCCAATCCATCATTGGGGCCATCAAGCGACAGGGACCGCACCAGGGAGCCCAGAAATCCACAAGGACGGTGGTAGATGCCTGCAGCACCTCCGACGCAAAAGTGGCATCGGTGTAATCAGACACGGCTTGACCCACAACGGCTTGTCTAACGCCCCACGATCCTATGGAGGGGTCTAGGGGCGACGACGGGATTTCAGAGCTTGTCGATCGATTTCTTCAGCTCTTCGAGATCCGCGTCCACCTCCGACACCTTCACAGGCTCAACAGCGGCAGCATCAGAAGCCGGGAGAGCGACCGCCTCCGGGCCACCGGCAAGCCGTTGACGCAGGGCTGCCAGCTCGTCATCGACGTCATCGCCTCCTTCCAGAGCCATGAACTGACTCTCGAGATCAGCACCCGCCAGTTCGGCAGCGGCTTGACTCTGAGCTTCCATCGCCTCGACCTTGTCTTCCATCCGCTCAAAGGCGGCCATGGCGGAATTGGTGCCCAAGTTGCCCACAGCGCTTTGCAACTGCTGTTGGGCCTGAGCAGCCTGAGCACGGGCCTTGAGCATGTCTTTCTTGGTCCGCGCTTCAGCGATCTTTCCCTCCAGAGCCACCAGGCTCTTCTTGAGGGTTTCCACCTGAGCATCCTGTCCCTGCACTTGGGCGGAGAGTGCGGTTGCAGTTTCCTGGAAGGTCTTCCTGCGCGACAAAGCCTCGCGAGCCAAGTCTTCCTCTCCCTTCTTGAGGGCCAGTTCCGCCCGCTCATACCAGGTCTTCGACTGGGCTTCAGCCTGATCAGCCTGATTGCGCAGTCGCTTCTGGCTGGCGATTGCCATGGCGACGGCCTGGCGCAACTTCACCAGATCAGCCTGCATGTCAGCGACAGACTGATCCAGGATCTTCACAGGATCTTCCATGCTGCTGACAGCAGCATTGGCATTGGCACGCACCAGTCGGCTCAGCCGATCGAAGAAACCCATGACGGGAAGCCAGCAAAGAAGGGCAGCAGACGGAGGCTAGCGAGACAACCCGCAGAGCCCACCTACGATCCCAATGCACACATGGGCCATGGGAGCCGCAGCGATGGCACGGGCTCCGCAATCGCAACGCCGCACATTCGGGAAAGGCGAGCTGCTGCAGCCGCCACCGCCACCTCCGGCGCAGCCCCTCAGCACGTGCCTGGACGCCTTGCGCAGCACCTGGCGACAGGAGGGATCTTTGGCCGCGATCTGGCAGGACTGGCCCAAGCTCGCTGGTTCCCAACTGTCACCCCACTGTCGTCCTCTCAGCCTTCAGGGGGGCCTGCTCACGGTCGGCGCCAGCCATCCTCAGTGGCGACAAGCCCTGCTCTACAGCCGCCCCCAACTGCTTGCAGCCCTGCGAGCCGCTGGGCACGCCATCAAGGATCTGCGCATACAACAGCACAACTGCCAGCCTCGCGTCGAACTGGACACGGAGGCCACGGTTTGGGCACGCCATCCCAGTCGGATCGATGTGCATGGGATGGACGCATGTCCACAGTGCGGACGGCCTTCCCCTGCTGGGGAAATGGCTCTTTGGGGTCACTGCGGGTTCTGCCGGCGCATGGAACTGGCCCAGGTGAAGCCACCCGACTCCAACGACGAAAGTTGAGGGCCAGCCGACCCGACAGAACCCAAAAAATCAGTAACGCTCTGGCCTTGGTTCGCGCCAATCGGGACGAACCCCTTGGCTTTGGAGGTCACGAGCCCTTGCTTGAAGACGGCGACGATCCACTCGCCACAGGCGGTAGGGACCATGGCTGGCCAAGAGTTGTGGCTGAAGACCAAGCCAGTGATCTTTGGAGCTGGTGCGCTGATCAATGACCACCAGGACGGTGGGTTGCTGGGCTGTGGTGGTTCCTTGGAAACCGGAACGTGTCTCGAACCTCAAGCGATCAACAAGATCAACCAGTGAGTTACTCGATTTGCCCTCATAAACAACGACTTGCTTGGTATAGAAGTGCAGGGAAGGTTTCATGATCCCCACCATTGCGAGAGGCTCAGGGCCGACGCGTTCACGCTCCCGCAACACCACATCAGCCATCTGACGAACCGGAAGCTGACGAACCCTGTCCCCCAGACCCATCATTGGCAGGAGCGCAACCAGCTGAAAGGCCACAAGGGGTGCTTGCATTGCCAACAACCTTCCGCCACGCGGGCGCCAGCACAACCAGATCCCCAAGAGGGTCGCCACGGTGAAGCAAACCGCTGCTCGTTGCACAAAACCACTGGTGAGTAACTCGGCAGGCAACGTTGGCATCTCTGGATCGTCGATCAAGGGGATCCAGAGCGACCCAGCCCAGAACCCTGCTGCCAAAAGAGAGGCAAGACCGAAGGATGCAATCCAACAGATGTTTTGCGTCCTCGAGAAGCGATGGCGCCCACCAAGCGCTGACAAAGCAATGAGCAACCCTGCCGCAGGGGTCGCGGGCAGCCAGTAGCTGGGCAATTTCGTGGCGGCCGTGGTGAACAACAGCAACACCGCGAACAACCAGCAGGTCGCGAACACCTGCAGGTTGCTGTCCGGATCGATCGGCAAACGCCTTGACCTGCACTCCTGAAACGCTTGAACCAAGCCCAGCAGGAGCAAAGGGGTGAACGGCAACGCAGCCAGCAGCAGAACAGGACCGAAATACCACCACGGCTGTAGGTGGTCATTCACGACGGAAGTGAAGCGCTGGAGGTTGTGATAGCCAAAGAAACTGTCCCAAAAGGGCTGCCCCTCCACGAGCAACTCCAGGCCGTACCAGGGAAGGCTGATGATGGCCGTGATTGCCAAACCGGGCAGAGGCCGCAAGACCCTCCAAAGACCCAGCAAGTCGCGTCGGGCCAGTCCAAAGAGCAGCAAGGTGATGCCGGTCAACACAATCGCCACTGGCCCTTTGGTGAGCACAGCGAACCCCAACACCAGCCATGCCAGCCACCAACGCCGACCGCCGGAAGCCTGACAACGCCATTGGCAGAGAAGACTGACCGCGAGCGTGCCACTGAAGAGGCCATCGCTCACTGCCGTTCGACTCCAGAGCAACACCAAAGGAGACAACACAAAGGCCAAAGCCGCTGCGAAGGCCGTGCGGCGGGGTGTGGGGTCCGACCCCTGGGGATACCGCAGAAGGGTGTCGCCGAGCATCAACATGGTGGCCAAGGTGCCCAAAGCGGAGGGCAAACGACCCGCCCAAGTGCCGAGTGGATCCCATTCGGGTTGAGCAGGGAGGGCATACCCAAGGCCCATGACCCAGTACACCAATGGCGGCTTGTCATAGCGCGGAAGACCATTCACACGAGGGGTGAGCCAGTCACCAGTGCGCGCCATGGCTCGACCCGCTGCGGCAAACAAGGGCGGCGTTTCATCCACCAGGCCATTGCTCCCGAGTTGCCAGAAGCAGACCACAAGGCCGAGAGCCAGCAACAACACCATCACGCCTCGGCGCTGCCGCGGTGACAGTTGCTGGGGCCTCGATGGGGAGTCGATCTCAGGTGGGCTGATCATCAGGCGATGCTGCCATCTCCGGCCGCCAGGCCTTCACCAAGCCAGGCTTCCACCCGCTCCGCGAACACCTCCTGACTGGCATGCCGCTCGACCCACGCACGACAGTCCTGTCGATTCAGTGACGCCACCTTCGTCGTGGCCTCACGCAGTGCATCGACATCGTCGGGAGGAACCAGGAGACCGGTTCGACCCTGCTCGACCAACTCACCTGGACCTCCCCGGGCATAGGCCACCACCGGAACTCCGCAGGCGAGGGCTTCCACAACCACATTTCCAAACGCCTCATTCCATTTGGGCGTATTGATCAGGGCTCGGCACTGCCCCAGCTCGTGCTGCAGTGCCTCGGTGGGCAGGAATCCGCGCCAATCAATGGTTCCAGAAGGCACCGCAGCCTCCACTCGCTTGGCATAGGCCACGTCTGCGCGCACGCCCCAGACCCGAAGCGTTTCACCGAGGGAAGCGGCGACCGCCGCCGCATCCTCCAAACCTTTCTCCGGTGCGACCCGGCCGGCCCAGCCCAAGGGTCCATCCTTAGACGCCTGGAAGCTGTAGGCATCCAGATCAAACCCATTGCCCACAACCCGAGCCGGAGCAGGAAGGTGGAAGTCAGCCGCCTGCACCTGGGTGTGGAAGGCCAACCTGCGTTGATCCCAGCGAGCCACAGCTTCGATCTCCTGGTCAATCACAGCGGCCACCGACCCCATGCTCACCAGATGAAACAGCCGTTGAGGCACACGGGGAGTGAGCCAAAGCGGAAGCCAGTCGTAGCTGAAGTTGAGAACCGCATCCGACTTAAGAGACAAGGCTCGCTCCCAGAGCCGCATCAGCAGACCCTCTGCGGGCATCACCACCGGCGCATCAGGATCGGCGTGCTGCCAACTGGGTTGATCTGCTCCCGCCACAGTGATCACTGTCAAACCCTGGGACACGAGAGGCAAACGCGAACCCTCAGGGGCAACAAGGGTGAGTTGATGTCCACGACCCAGCAGGCCTTTCACAAGCGAGACAAGGGTGAGCTCAACTCCGCCCCCCCGTCCGCTACCGAGGTGGCCAATCGGGGTGCTGACAAGCACCAAGTGCAAGGACTTGCCTCGAGCCAAAACGTTGTTCATCCGCCGGACCCTCCAGCAGCATCGGAAACAACTGGGTCATCAAATTCCCACCAGCGGCGACGCTGACTCACCAGCACGACGGAAAGGAGTACCAGTAGCACTCCAGCCCACTGGATTGGAGCCAACCGCTCCTGAAGCCAGATACCTCCGGAGGCCAAGGCAAAAACGGGTGTCAGAAATCCCAGCGTGGAGAACGCGGTGAGTTCCTGACGATTGGCGAACCAGAAAAACAAGCCATAGGCCAAAGCACTGCCCAGCAAGCTGGCATAGGCCATCAACACCCATTGCTCTCCGCTCCAAACGGGAAGCAATGGGTAAGCGGGATCGAGCGCATGCCAGACGAGCAATGGCAACCCACCCAACAGCATGTGCCACCCAGTCACAGTGACTGGGTGGCTTGCCGTGCAGGCATAGCGACTCAAAACTGTGCCAGCGGCCATGGCCACGGCCGCCGCCAACATCCAGCCTGTGCCTCCTTCCCAGAGACCCGACAACGGAACCGGATCACCGAGCAACAACCAATGACGCAGGAGATCAGCAGGAACACCTAGGCAAACGATCCCGGCAAGGCCGAGCATCAATCCAAACCATCCCACTGGATTGATGGCCTCTGCGAACAAACTGCGGGCCAACAGCGCCACCATCAACGGCTGGGAGTCGATCAGCACAGAACCGAGCCCAGCTCCCGTTTCGCGCAGTCCCCTGGCCAGACAAAACTGAAAAAGAGTGGCGTCCACCACCGTGAACACCACAAACCACCAACGGTCCTGGGGGGCAATACGCCACGAAGCGCCAAGTGTCGGTAACGCAACCAATAGCGAAAGACCCGCTGGCAGCAGGCGTAGAGCGGCCACCAGCTCAGGCCCACCAGAACTCAGCAGCGGCGCCATCGCCGCCATCGCCGTTCCCCAAAGCGCGAACGGCAGCACCATCATCAGCCCGAGGCGGATCGACACCATGCCGGCATTCACAGGCTCCTTTTTAAGATCCGATCCAGAACGACTGACATCTATGGCCTGGCCCTGGCGCCGTAAATCCCGGCGACGGATGGCACGCATCACCATCGAAGGGGCGATCGCGTCAGCCACTCGAAAACGGGTGCTCAAGGCCTTGAGCGAGGTGGAGAAACGCGAATTTCCAGCTCTGCTGCTGCGGATTGACAGCCCTGGCGGAACAGTGGGCGACAGCCAAGAAATCCATGCAGCCTTGCTGCGGCTGCGAGAGAAGGGCTGCCACGTGGTCGCCAGCTTCGGCAACATTTCTGCCTCTGGCGGGGTCTACATCGGCGTTGCAGCTGAAAAGATCGTGTCGAACCCCGGCACGATCACAGGATCGATCGGTGTGATCCTGCGCGGCAACAATCTCTCCAAATTGCTGGAGCGAGTGGGTATCCGTTTTGAAACAGTGAAAAGCGGCGCCTTCAAAGACATCCTCTCCCCAGACCGCGCCCTCAGCCCCGAAGAACGGGACCTTCTGCAGGCTCTTATCGACAGCAGTTACACCCAGTTCGTTGAGGCCGTGGCCTCTGGCCGGGGCCTTACCCCCGACACCGTGCGGCAGTTTGCTGATGGCAGGGTCTTCAGCGGCGCCCAGGCCAAGGAACTTGGTCTGGTGGATGAACTAGGAGATGAGGAACGGGCCCGCGTGCTGGCCGCCGAATTGGCAGGCCTGGATCAAGACTGCAAACCTGTCACTCTTGGCAAGCCGAAGAAAAAGCTGCTGGCCAACCTTCCGGGCAGCGCCCTGATGGCCCGAATTGCGGACATGCTGGAAACCGAGCTATCCCATAGCGGCCAGGCGCTCTGGCTCTTTCGGCCATGACCCCGGCTTCCCTTGACGATGGGTTGGTCCTACGGGGGCTGAGGGGTGCCACCACCTGTGACTCCAACAGCGTGGAAGGGATCTCAGGCGCCGTGGAAGCCCTGGTGACATGCCTTGTGGAGCGCAATGCCCTACACGCCGATCGGATCGTATCGGTGACCTTTTCCGTCACCGCGGATCTCGACGCCTGCTTCCCCGCTGCCATTGCCCGCCGCCAACCCGGCTGGGACCAGGTAGCCCTGCTCGATTGCCAGCAAATGGCTGTGCAGGGAGACCTGGCACGTTGCATCCGCCTGCTCGCCCATGCCTGGCTCCCAAGCGACCAGAACCCTTGCCACGCCTACCTTGGCGAAGCAAGCCGTCTGCGTCCGGACAGATCCAGTCACAACTGACAGCTCGGAGTCCGGCTGAAAGTGTTTCTCCAACGGCTTCTCTCCAACACAATCAACTCACGCTGTTCTGCGTGTGGCAAGACCATCCGCGCTCAAACGATGATCAATCGCAATCGCAACACAACCGCTCCGCTTCTGCAGCGTGTTGGGCAAGCTGGCGGACTCATCAGTGGTCTGGCCACCGCGGGAATCCTGGGAACGGTTCCTGTGATGGATGCCCTTCAACCTGCAGCAGCTCTGGCCCAGGCCACCACACCTCTGATGCAAATGCAGTGGGACTGCAATGAAGCCATCAGCAAGTCCTGCAGGACCCTCTACTACTTCCAGAGCAGCACCCGCAAACTCGACCGGGCCGAATACTTCTTCATGCTGCGGCCCAAAGATCGCAACACCGCCATTGTGAATCTGACCATCGAAGTTCCAGAGCACTTCAACGCCAAGATCAAATCCAAGCGAGTGAGCCTTTGCCGCATGGAGCTCGGAGGGATGCTGGCGCGCAGCCGCTGCAAGGAATCCATCCCTGCTGTGATTGAAGCCACTGACAACGCCATTGAGGTCATCCCCAACAAGCCAATCCCCACCGATGGCACCTACGCCGTGGTGATGAAGGTCTTCAACCCCAGTAACAGCGGCATGTTCCGGTTCTTGGTCAAGGCCCAAGAACCCGGTGATGTGCCTTTACGCCGCTATCTGGGGCATTGGTCGATCGACATCGATTGAGCGACCCTCCAGCTGATAAATTGCTGAATTGACGACAGGCCGGGCGCCGACATTCCATGACCAAACGAACTCTCGGTGGCACCAGCCGCAAGCGCAGGCGCGTTTCCGGCTTCCGCGTGCGCATGCGCACCCACACCGGTCGTCGTGTCATCCGAAGCCGCCGCAAGCGCGGTCGGGCACGCCTCTCGGCCTGATTGTCCGAGAACACGTCATCCAAAGTCTTCGATGGTCCTGCCGGCATCAATGCGTCTGCGGGGCCATCGTTGTTTTGATCGCCTGCACCGCAACGGACGCCGACACCATGGTCCAAACATGGTGCTACGTGTGGTAACCGCCAAGCCTGAACTTCTCAAGTTGGCCAGTGCCGCTGCGGAGATGCGCTCCCCAGAGACCAAACGCTGCCGATGCGCAGTGGTGATTAGCAACAAGGTGAGCAAGCGATCTGTGGTGAGAAATCGCCTCAGGAGACAGCTTCACAACCATCTCCGAAGCCGCCTGGAACCTCTGGGGCAATTGGGGAATCACTGGCTTCTGGTCAGTCTCAAGCCGGGAGCTCTCGATTCAGGGTCTCCATTGCTGGAAGAATGCGACAGATTGCTCAAGGACGCGGGACTGCTGCCATGACGACCACCGTGCAGGAAGACTCCTTCTATGAAGGCGGACCAGCCAAGGGAGATCTCATTTTCAACCTCCTGTTAGGCCTCACGCTGATCGGCATCCCCTTCGCAGTCGGGGCCATTGTTCGGGCGTTGTGGCTGCGCTTCAAGATCACCAGCCGACGCATCTCCGTCAGTGGCGGATGGATGGGCAACGACCGCAGCCAGGTGGTCTACAACCAGATTCGCGAAGTGCGCTGCGTTCCTCGCGGTTTCGGCGCCTGGGGCGACATGGTGCTCGTGCTCTCAGACGGGTCTCGTCTGGAAATGCGTTCCGTACCGAATTTTCGTGCCGTCGAGACCTACATTCTCGAGCGCATCAACACCAAAAGCGCTGCAAGCGCTGAGGTCGACGCCAAAGGCTTCGCGGCCTGACACCCTCTCACTTCACCCTGTTGCACACTGACAGGGCTTTTGACCCTTCTTCAGGACCTCCATCGTGATCGGATACATCTCCGACAACCTGCTGATTCCAATCCTGGATTTCTTCTACGGGTTGGTTCCCAGCTACGGCTTGGCGATCGTGGCGCTCACGATTGTGATTCGTCTGGCACTCTTTCCCCTCAGTGCTGGATCGATCCGCAGCGCTCGCAGGATGCGCATTGCCCAGCCGGTCATGCAGAAGCGCCAAGCGGAGATCAAGACTCGCTTTGCCAATAACCCTCAAAAGCAGCAGGAGGAGCTCCAGAAACTGATGAAGGAGTTCGGCAGCCCGTTGGCGGGATGCCTTCCTTTGCTCGTGCAAATGCCGATCCTCTTTGCCTTGTTTGCCACCCTGCGGGGATCGCCATTTGCCGACGTTCCCTACACGCTCAATCTCAAGGTTCTGCCGTCAGAGCAGATCGCTGCCGTCGAGCCAAAGCCCTTCAACAGCGCCAGCCATTCCATCTTCATTACCGAAACCAACCACGTTCCAGTGATTGCCAGTCTCCCTGGCGGAACAAAGCTAGGCACAGGCGAAAGTGCCAAGATCCAACTGGAAACCAAGAGCGGACAAGCCTTTAGCCAGGTTTTGAACGATGTCGAGGATGGGCAGAAATTCCTGCCTTCCTGGACCGTCACCAAGGGCGAGGGTGTGGTGTCTGTCTCAGAAGACGGCACGATCAAAGCCATTGCCCCTGGCGATGCAACTGTTGAAGGCAAGATCCCTGGCCTGGCCGCCCGGAGCGGCTTCCTGTTCATCAAGGCCCTTGGCCAAGTTGGCTTCTACACCGATGGAGCCATCAACTGGGATATCGCCATTCTGGTCGGCGGCTTTGGCGTGAGCCTGTTCGCGTCACAGCTCCTCTCGGGCATGGGCATGCCAGCCAATCCCCAACAGGCCACGGCCAACAAGATCACACCGGTGATGATCACTGGCATGTTCCTGTTCTTCCCTCTGCCTGCCGGGGTGCTGCTTTACATGGTGATCGCCAACATTTTCCAGGCCGGTCAAACCTTCCTGCTCACCCGTGAGGCACTCCCCGACAACCTTCAGGCGATCCTGGACGATCAGATGAAGCAGCAGAAAACCGCCACAGCCACGGCGGGTGTCGGAGCCCAAGGCGGATCCCGCCTCCCCTTTGAACCCCGCGGCGGCAGCAAGTGATTCCTGGGCTCGAGCCCGTTCCGTTACGTGATCTCCAGGCCCTCGGCGCACCGAAGGTCTGGGAGGTGGAGGGCATGCTGAGCGAGCTGGCATCCCTCACCCCCGTGAGGGGAGAGCTTCAGGCCGAACACCGCGGCAATGTGTTGGAGGTACGCGGCCAGCTGCAAACCATCGTCAGCCTTTGCTGTGATCGCTGTCTGGGCCAGTTCAACCAGGCCTTGAAGGTGAGCACGGAGGAACTGATCTGGTTGGGGGATGACCAATCCACCGACGCCATGC
>JAYKIX010000137.1:0-23260 GCA_035286005.1 Synechococcus sp.
CCAC
Organism: Synechococcus sp.; assembly: GCA_035286005.1. GTDB lineage: Bacteria > Cyanobacteriota > Cyanobacteriia > PCC-6307 > Cyanobiaceae > Synechococcus_C. The sequence continues at coordinate 5 of JAYKIX010000137.1, forward strand.
ATCACGGAGATGTTGAACAAGCTCAAGAAGGGTCAGCGTGAACTGAGCCAGGAGCTGGGGCGGACGCCGACGGTGACGGAGCTGGCGTCGTTTGTGGAGCTACCGGAGGAGGAAGTGAAGGATTTGATGTGCCGTGCGCGTCAGCCGGTGAGCTTGGAGATGAAGGTGGGGGATGATGATGACACCGAGCTTCTGGATCTGCTGGCGGGAGAGGGAGAACTGCCGAGCGAGCAGGTGGAAGGTGAGTGCTTGAAGGGAGATTTGCGCGATCTTCTGGAGCAGCTGCCTGAATTGCAGAGGACGGTGCTGCGGATGCGTTATGGGATGGACGGAGAGGACCCGATGAGCCTCACCGGAATCGCAAAAGCCCTCAAAATGAGTCGCGACCGCACCCGTCGTCTCGAGCGCGAGGGATTGGAGATCTTGCGCAACGGTGATACGCAGCTGGAGGCTTACGTCGCCGTCTGATCACAGAGGCGTTTGATCAGAAGAATTCGTCGAAATTGTCGAAATCAACAGCCTTGAAGTTGCCACTTTCGACCTGTTTCATCAGGCGCTCCAGTTGAGTCCAGAGGGCTCCACCCGTCAGGAGCGACAACAGCAGTGCCACCAGCAGGGCCGCACCTGACGCGAAACCGAACACCTGCAAGGAACCACCAATGAACAGGGTGACCCCAAGCACGATGCCGGAGTAGCTCATGGTGGTTTCCGCCCGTCCCAGCGGGAGCAGGGGTAGACGGTCATCCTTCCAACCCTGAAGACGGTCTTTGATCAGTTGGGCAAAGGTGAGGCCGCACACCACGCCGATGGCCAGGCCGAGACCGGCGAGGAGATAGGGAGGCTGGCTGATCCGAGCGTATTCCAGCAGGATTTCATCGGCATTGAGATCACCGAACAGACCTGCGTAGCTGTCCAACTCAGCTTGCTGCAGGTCAACGGGCGCGAAATCCGGCGCAAGTGCCATGGCGGAGAAGGGCTGCTTTGTTCAGCAGAACGGCGTTTGACCATAAAGGACTCAGGCCGCCGCCAGAGGATTCAGACGTTGCAGCATCGTTCCTGCCATTCGCCCTGGAGCAAAGGTTCGGCCGAGCATGGCACCGAGGGCCCGAAGATCCTCGGTGTTGATGCGATCGTCCTTGATCAAGGTGAGCAGCAGCCTCCGGCGCAGATCGCCACCGTCTTTTCCCAGCAGGAGCTTCAGCCCTGAACCGGCCACTGGGATCAGTTCCAGGCCAGGACCCGTGCCGCTGTCTCCGACGACCTGGAGCAAACTTTCCAGGCGTTCCACCCGCAGTTGGCCTTGGCGGTCAAAGATCACTTCCATGAGTTTCTCGCGCATTTCATGGGTGTCTCCCGCGAGCAGGCGCTTCGCCACGTAGGGGTAGGCCACAGCGATGATTTTGAAGTCGGGATCAAGACGCAAGGCCAGGCCTTCTTGGCTCACCACAGCGCGGATGATCAGGGCAAATCTTGCCGGGACGCGGAAGGGGTAGTCGAACATCAGCTCCGAAAAACGATCGGTGATGGCCTTGAAGTTGAACGACCCAACGGCATCCCCCAAACTGCCTCCCAGCACTTCCTCGAGGGCGGGAACAATTGGTTCGAGATTGGCGTTAGGAGCGAGAAAACCCAACTGTTGGAAATCCAGAGCCAGGGCTTCGAAATCCCGGTTAATCAGATGCACGACCGCTCCGGTGAGGGTCAGCCGGTCGGAATCGCTGATCGAGTCCATCATCCCAAAATCGACATAAGCCACATGGCCTAGGTCGCCGCTGCGCCCACTGAGGGCGAAGAGATTGCCCGGGTGGGGATCGGCATGGAAGTACCCGAACTCCAACAGTTGTTGGAGTCCACTGATCACTCCGGTGCGAATTAATGCACTGGGATCAAGCCTTTGGGCGCGTAGTTCTTGGCGGTCGCGCAATTTGGTGCCATGGATCCAGCTGGTGGTGAGCACACGCCTTGACGTGAGCATGCGCTCCACCCGGGGGATCGTCACTGCAGGATTGTTGGCGAAAAAAGCTGAGAAGCGTTCGGCATTGTCCGCCTCTCGTTCGTAATCAATTTCCTCGAATAGGCTGCGGCCGAATTCATCGATGATTTCTCCCAGACCAAACCCAAGATTCAGGGGCAAAATCGGGGCGACCAGAACGCCGAGGGTGCGGATCAGCACCATGTCGCGCCTAAGGATGAAGGCCAGGTTGGGCCGTTGAACTTTCACGGCAACCCAGTGCTGGCCATGCAGGCGCGCGCGGTACACCTGACCAAGGCTGGCGGCGGCTACGGGCTGAGTCGGGAACTCCTCGAACAATTGATCGACGGGCGCTCCGAGTTCGTCCTGGATCGTGGCCAGGGCGATGGCGTGATCGAAGGAGGGAAGATCGTCTTGAAGACGGGTCAGCTCCTCGAGCCAGTCACGTCGGATCAGATCTGGGCGCGTTGAAAGCGCTTGCCCCACCTTGATAAAACATGGCCCGAGATTGGTGAGGGTTCGAAGCAGCGTGCGGGCCAGATTGCGCTGTACTTCAGGATCTTTGCTGCCACCTCGAATCAGCAGGCTCAGCACCAATCCCGTCAAAGCCCAGACGATCTGGAACAGGCGCGGAAGCACGATCCAGGGTCTGAGCAGTAGCCAGCGCGCATCTCGGGTGGGTTGATAGCGCAGGGGCTCGCTGGCTTGGTTGGCGTTCCCTGCACTGCTTGCCATGCCGCCTTTCGGGGTAGAGGGCTTGAATCTAGGCAGCCGGCCCGGTGACAGAGAGTGCTGGCCGATGATGGAACTCTGCGGAGATCCAGCTGTGGACACGCCCCTGATGCCCTTGCTTCAGGCCTCCCGTGGGCAGTGGCTTCACTTGCCGGCCCATGCCGGAGGCGCGGGTTTGCCTCCAGGGCTGCGAAGACTGTTGCGGTTCCCCCCAGGCCGCTGGGATCTGCCCGAGTTGCCGGAGATCGGTGGTCCTTTAGAGATCGATGGGGCCGTTCAGGCCAGTCAGCGTGCAGCGGCCGATGCCTATGGCGCAGCCCATTGCTGGTACGGCGTCAATGGCGCCACCGGCATGCTGCAAGCGGCCGTTCTGGCGATGGCCAAGCCAGGTCAGTCGTTGTTGCTCCCTCGCAACAGTCATCGCAGCCTCATCCAGGCCTGCGCACTCGGTGGCATCACACCACTGCTGTTCGGCCTTCCCTTCCTCTCCGACCGCGGACACGTGGCGGCCCTGGGATTGGAGTGGTTGCAGTGGGTTCTCGAACACCTGGCCCTCCAGCCTCAACAGCCGGTGGGTGCCGTCGTCGTGCAACCCACCTATCACGGCTATGCGGAGGATCCAACACCGCTGATCGCTCTTCTCCACCAGCACGGGCTTCCCGTGCTGGTGGATGAAGCCCATGGGAGTCATCTCTTGCCCGGCGTGGATTCTTTGCTGCCGGTCTCAGCGTTGCGCGCTGGTGCAGATCTGGTGGTGCACTCCCTGCATAAATCCTCCACCGGCCTGGGACAAACTGCTGTTCTCTGGCAGCAGGGCGAGCGGATCCTTCCGGATGCAGTGCGGCGCAGTCTCGGCTGGCTTCAGACCACAAGCCCCAGTGCCCTGTTGCTGGCCTCCTGTGAGGCCAGCCTTGCCGACTGGCAAACACCAGCGGGTCGCCGGCGTTTGGCGTGTCGATTACAACAAGCTCGTCATCTGGCCGAGCAACTGCGAGAGCATGGGGTGCCCCTCCTCAACAGCCCCGATCCACTGCGTTTGGTGCTCCACACCGCGGCTGTGGGGATCAGTGGGATCGACGCCGATGATTGGCTGATGAAGCGGGGTCTGGTGGCGGAGCTCCCAGAGCCCGGCAGCCTCACCTTCTGTTTGGGCATGGTCGAGCGTTCGGGACTATCCAGACAGTTGGCACGTCACTGGCGTGAGTTGCATCAAACCGTTGGAGCCGGGGCTCCCCTTGCTCCCTTCACTGCGCCTCCGATTCCCTTACTCACCAAGCCCGCGATCCATTGCGGCGAAGCTTGGCGTTCCCCATGGCGTGAGGTGCCTTGGCCCGATGCTGTTGGAGCGATTGCGGCCCAGCTGGTCTGTCCCTATCCCCCCGGGATCCCCTTGCTCGTCCCTGGCGAGCAACTGGATCAAAACCGGGTGCAGTGGATTGAACAGCAGCGTCAGTTCTGGCCGGACCAGATCAGCAGTAGGGTGAGGATTGTGGCCTGAACATGGCGATGCAGAGCGTCTCCAGGCAACGCGTAGTCAGTGGGCTTGGAGCTGGTCTGTTCGGCTTGATCGTGGTGGGTCTCGGGGGGTGGTGGTTCACCGTGGCCCTTGGGGTGATAGTGCATCTCGGCTTGCTGGAGTTTTTCCGCATGGCGCAGCGCACGGGCATTCGACCAGCCACAAAAACCACCCTCGTCGTTTGCCAGCTTCTGTTGATCAGCACGCAGTGTGACCTGATGGGGGGGTTGCCCTCACACCTTGCGTCAGCTGTGCTGCCACTGTCGGGTGCCGCGATTTGCGGTTGGTTGTTGTTGCAGCCAGTCACCGGATCAATTGCGGATGTGGCGGCTTCGATTTTTGGTTTGTTCTATCTCGGGTACCTACCGAGCCACTGGCTTCGCCTTCGCCATCTGTTGAGTCCTGAATTCACCCCTGCAGGACCGGCTTGGATCTCTGCAGGCTTGGTCATGACCTTGATGGCCTGTTTGATGATTGTGGCCAGCGATATCGGTTCGTATTGGATCGGGCGGCGATGGGGGCGGATGCCCCTGTCGCCGATCTCCCCAGGCAAAACAATTGAGGGCGCTGTGGGTGGCTTGACGGCTGCAGTGGCGGTTGGAATTCTCTTTGCGACCTGGATGCAGTGGCCCTGGGCTGCGTTGAGTGGCGGTGGGCTGGGGGCCTTGGTTGCTTTATTTGCTTTGGTGGGCGACCTGACGGAATCGATGATGAAGCGAGATGCTCGCCTCAAGGATTCAGGGGATGCATTGCCTGGCCATGGCGGCATCCTGGATCGAATCGATAGTTATCTGTTCACGCCTGCAGTGGTGTATTTCGCCGTCACCTTGTTGCTTCCGCAACTGTCGGGATGAACGATTGAGGATGGCGGCGTTCAGGGCGTCACGGATGCCGTTCCATTGATTTCGAGCAGCCCCCCACTGAGGTGGGCTTCCTCAATGTGGATGTTGCTGTCCATGGGGACCAACACATTTTCGTCTCCTTCCAAGCGACTGATACGCAGGGTGCCCTCGTGAGCATCCAGGCGGAAGCGCTGACAAATGACGTTGCCCTCGTTGATCAAAGGTGCTTGGAGTACCAGGGTGTCGTGGTCGATCTCGAAGCTCCCCAGGCTGCTGAGGCCGAGCAGATGCTCAGCAAGCCACTCGCCAAGCCACCTCCAACGTTCGCTCGCGAGGGCCCGATTCAGATCGATCCCGCCCATGATCACGGACCCATAGAGCTGGAAACGATTCTGGAGTTGCAGGATCTGTCCCCGTTGTTGGGGTTTGAGATTGAGATTGAGGGCACTACTGCGAACAGAAGCACGCTGGATGGGAAGGCCTTGAAAGGAGATCCTGCAGCCGTCGAGCTCGACACCATCGAGGCGACCCCGAAGCAATTGCAGGGCTGAGCCTTTGAGCACCAAGTTGAGGTCGCCAACCTCGTCGCATTGGCGTCGGATCCAGAGGTTGAGGCCATTGGCCAACAGTTGAAGAATGGGCCCTGAGCTTGGGGCGGCTTGGTTCATCGGGCTGCCTCCATCGCTCGCCAACGCTGGGCCACAAGCTCAGGTTGATCGAGATGGGGGAGATGGCCGCATTGATCCACTTCTTCCAGGCGTGCTCCCAAAAGTGTCTGTGCAGCCCTCTTCTGCGGTTGACGAAGGATCCGATCTTGCTTCCCCCAGAGCACGCGCAGCGGTTGGGAGGGCAAGGGACTTCCGCAGCCTGCAAAGCCCCCACTTCGGGCGAAGGCGGCCAAGGAACGGGCCCATCCCGGCACTTGAAGATGCAGGGATGCAATCTGCAGTTCTGGTTCGTCCACACTGTTGTCGGGATCTGCAAAGGCTTGGCGGCAGAGGCCTCGTCTGACAGCAGGCCGCCCAAGGAACCAGACGCCAAGTTGGTCGAGCAGCGGTGGCAGCGGCATCGGTTGTCCATCCAGGCCCGCAGGCGAGAGCAACAGCAGACGTTCGATGCGATCGGGATGGCGGCGTGCCAGTTCCATCGCAACGGCTCCACCCATGGAGGCTCCGATCACCCCAATGGGTTGATCTGCCGGCAAGGTGTCGAGAAGAGCGGTGAGATGCTCCATCACCCAGCCAGGACCAACCTGGGCTTCGGGGTGACGGGGGCAAAACCCGAAGCCATAAAGATCAGGAATCACCAATGTGTGGTCTTGGCTCAATAGGGGTGCCAAGCGGCGAAATTCCAAATGGCTGCTGTCAAAACCATGGAGCATCAGCACAATCGGCCCCTGGCCTTGCTGAACCACCGGGTAGTGGTCATGAACTGGTTTGAACACCTCCCACCACTGGAGCGAATCCATCAACTCCTTGGCCTGGGGATCGAGCAGGGTGGACTTGCGGCTCTCCAGCAGTTTGCGGTTACTCAAGCCTTGGGCTCCTTCCTCTGAAGGGGTTGGGTAACGATTCCGGTTTCGGTGCTCACCAGAGCTTCCAGCAGATCGGTTTCCGAGACGCTGAATGGCAGGTGGTGCAAATCGGAGCCCTCACGACACGCAAAACGGCAGGCTTCCTGAAGCTCATGCAGGCCCACTTCCCTCAAACCGAGATCCTGCAAATTGACTGGCAGCTTCAGTTGTCTCAGAAGAGGAAGCAACTGTCGGCGAGCCTGGGCTGCAAGCTGACTTCCTCCTAGACGTTCCTCCAGGCGCAGTTGCACCAAGATTCCAAAACCAACCTTTTCGCCATGGAGGACTCCATGACAGGCCTCTATCTGAGTGAGGCCGTTGTGCACGGCATGGGCTGCAACGGTTCGGCACTGGGCGCCACCGAGCCCCCCGATCACTCCTGCCGTGAGGCCACAGGCTTCAGCCACGCGTACCCAGGCTGCACTCTGCGAGTCATCCATGGCGGCTTGGGCATCCAGCAGCAGTTGATCACGCAGGACGCGGGCCATCTGCACAGCCTGTTGGATGACTCCATCGGTGCTTGATCCGCTGCTGACAGAAGCTTCGTACCACTTGGCGATGGCATCGGCGATGCCGCTGGCCAAGGTGCGTGCAGGCGCCTGTCGCACCAGGCCATGGTCAAAAATCAACAGATCGGGACAGCGGCGGAGGGCTACGTCGCCCTCAAAGGCCCCGTGAGGGGAATAGAGATTCGAAAGGGCTGTCCACCCTGCGCAGGTGGCAGCACTAAGGGGCACGGTGATGCAGCTGATATCAAGCCGATCCGCGAGCAATTTGCCCGCGTCCAGTACTTTGCCGCCACCAGCAGCCACAAGGCCATCGCAGGCTTGGTTTCGAAGCTCCTGTTCGATCTGTTGAAGGTCCTGTTCGCAGCAGTCGTGCTGGAGGAGCAGCTCAAGAGGGGGCAGCCCAATGCTGCTGAGATCAGCCGCGAGGCGGGAGCGGAGGGCAGCCGTGGATGGGCTGCGTCCTAGCAGTGCAGGACGCTGGCAGAGGGAAGGGATCAGTGGCAAACCCTGCTGCCAAGCCTGCTCCCCTCGGATCACCCGAGCCGGAGCAATGGAATGGCAGGCAACAGGGATGGATGACGGCTGCATCGCTGCCTCAGAGGCCGGCGCTGGCCAGCTGGGGCGGGCTGGGGATTTCGGCATTTTGGTGGCGGACGACCACCTTCTTGTCGGCATCCACATCCACGACAACGGCATCACCGTCTTTGATGCGACCGGACAACACTTCCTCGGCGAGGCTATCTTCCAGGAGACGCATCACGGCCCGACGCAGAGGGCGAGCGCCGTAGGCGGGGTTGAAACCTTCCTCGACCAGACGCTCCTTGAACGCGTCGGACACGGTGAGAGTGATTCCTTTCTCCCCAATCCGAGAGAACACTTCCTGCAGCATGATCTCGGCGATCAGCTTCACCTCGTCGCGGTTGAGCTGACGGAAGACAATGATTTCGTCGAGACGATTCAGGAATTCCGGGCGGAAATACTGCTTCAACTCCTCGTTCACCAAGGAACGGATGCGGTTGTACTGATTCTCTTCGGCGTTTTCACCGGAGAACTCGAAGCCAAGGCCACCACCGCCTTTCTCGATCACTTTCGAACCAATGTTCGAGGTCATGATCACAAGGGTGTTCTTGAAATCGACGGTCCGACCCTTGGAATCTGTCAGTCGACCGTCTTCGAGAAGCTGCAGCAGCAGATTGAACACATCGGGGTGTGCTTTCTCGATCTCGTCGAAGAGAACCACGGTGTACGGACGGCGTCGGACAGCCTCGGTGAGCTGACCTCCTTCGTTGAAGCCCACATACCCCGGAGGGGAGCCGATCAGTTTGCTGACCGTGTGGCGCTCCATGAACTCCGACATGTCAAGACGGATCATGGCCTCTTCGCTACCGAAGAAATAGGTGGCGAGAGCCTTGGTGAGCTCTGTTTTACCTACCCCCGTGGGACCGGAGAAGATGAAGCTGGCGATCGGGCGGTTTGGATTTTTGAGGCCAACCCGTGCACGTCGAATGGCTTTCGAAACAGCCTTTACGGCCTCGTCCTGGCCGATCAGACGCTTGTGGAGAGTTTCCTCCATGTTCAGCAGTTTGACCGACTCGCTTTCGGTGAGCTTCTGAACGGGAACGCCAGTCCAGGAGGCCACGATCTGGGCGATGTCTTCCTCATCCACCACTGGCGTGTTGAGTGCAGGCGTCTCTGTCGTGGAGGGTTCAGCCACGGCAGTCACTCCTGCTGGAGATTCAGCCGCTTCAGCGGAGGTTTCAGCTGTGGGGGCGGCGGCATCAACTGCTTCACGGCTGCTTTGCAGGAGGGTTCGGATTTGCTCCCGCAACTCCACCTCCTTGTCGCGCAGTTCCCCAGCCTTGGTGAAGTCCTGCTCTCGGACGGCGTCTTCCTTGTCTTTCTGTACCTTGCGCAGTTCTTTGTCGACTTCCTTCGCTGCGGGGGGCAGCTTGGAATTAAGCAGGCGCACACGGCTACCGGCTTCGTCAATCAGATCGATGGCCTTATCGGGAAGGAAACGATCGGAGATGTAGCGATCGCCGAGGGTGGCGGCCGCCTCAAGCGCTTCGTCGGTGATCTTGAGGCGGTGGTGCTGCTCGTAGCGCTCACGCAGGCCCCTCAGAATTTCAATGGTGTCGGCAATGGAGGGCTCGCCCACATTCACGGGTTGGAAGCGGCGCTCCAGGGCTGCGTCCCGCTCAATGTGCTTTCGATATTCATCGAGGGTGGTGGCGCCAATGCACTGAAGTTCCCCGCGTGCTAGCGCAGGCTTGAGGATATTGGCCGCATCGATGGCACCTTCGGCAGCGCCGGCACCAATCAGGGTGTGCACCTCATCGATCACAAGGATGACGTTCCCGGCCGCCTTGATCTCTTCCATGATCTTTTTTAGGCGCTCCTCAAACTCCCCTCGGTATTTGGTGCCTGCCACAAGCAGACCGATATCGAGGGTGAGAACTCTTTTGTCTTCGAGGATGTCGGGAATGTCGCCGGTCTGGATGCGTTGGGCAAGGCCTTCAGCGATGGCGGTTTTTCCAACCCCCGGCTCTCCAATCAGAACGGGATTGTTTTTGGTGCGACGACCAAGGATCTGAATGACACGATCGATTTCGTGCTGACGGCCCACGACGGGGTCGAGCTTTCCTTCCCCAGCCAGTTGGGTGAGGTTGCTGCCGAATTCATCAAGAGTTGGGGTTTTGGTGGATCCCTTTCCCCCACCACCGCTACTCCCTGCACCCACCTCGGCGGTCTCGCCAAGCATGCGAATCACTTGGGTGCGAACCTTGGCCAGATCAACGCCAAGGTTCTCGAGCACGCGAGCCGCCACACCCTCGCCCTCACGGATCAGGCCTAACAGCAAGTGCTCGGTACCGATGTAGTTGTGGCCGAGCTGGCGAGCCTCCTCGAGGGAGAGTTCGAGCACGCGCTTGGCTCTTGGGGTGAAGGGAATCTCAACGGCCACGAAGCCGGAGCCCCTGCCGATGATTTTCTCCACCTCAACGCGAGCGTCCTTGAGATTCACGCCCATGGACTTCAAAACCTTGGCCGCAACGCCAGTGCCTTCGCCGATCAGACCCAGAAGGATCTGCTCGGTACCAACGAAGTTGTGCCCCAGGCGACGAGCCTCTTCCTGGGCCAGCATGATCACCTTGATGGCCTTCTCGGTAAACCGCTCGAACATCGTCTAGGCCGGATGCAGATAGACCCAACTTATCAGGGGCGGAGCCGGAGTGTGGCATTTCTGTTCGGTTGTCCACATCCCTGGCCAGCAGTGGGGTCCAGCGCTGGCAAAGTGTTAATCAAAATGGCTTATTACCCCGAGTTTGTGTCGGTTAGGACGGTTATCCGCACCTCGTTTTCCTCGAATTTGTCGAGGTTGTTCAAACAAGCTCTTTCCACTGAATCAGGGCATCGCGTCCGTCGCTGTAGTAACCGCGACGACATCCGTGAGTCGTAAAACCACAGCGTCGATAGAGGGAGAGTGCGGCTGTGTTGCAATGCGCCACCTCCAGGGTGGCGCGCCGCGCACCGGCACCGAGGGCTGCACTCAGCAAGGCCTCCAGCACCTGCGTCCCAAGCCCCAGACGCTGACGTTGCGGGGCGACGGCAACCGCATTGATCTGAAGTTCGTCAGCCACCAGCCATCCGCTGGCCAGTGCCACCAGCTCGTCGCCAGCCTGGAGGCCAACACATAGACGCCCTGGTTCTGACAGCTCGCTCCGCCATTGTTCAGCGTTCCAAAGGCCATCAAGGGCGCTTTGATCGAGCTGAAGGCATGCCCGCAAATCTTGAGGCCCCAAGACAACGGGCTCTCCGATGCCGATGTCATCACTGCTGTCTTCAGGCATCGCTTGGCTGAAGCACGTCCATCACTTCCTACATTGGCCCTCTCGCCGTCCTCCACCAGGTCCATGCCCCAAGCTTTCGAGACCGGTTGCGATCAGCAGAGTCCGAATCGCAATCTGGCCCCAGTCACGGCGGCTCTGGACGATCAAGGACGTCTGTCGGTGGGTGGATGCCGCCTCAGTGATTTGGCGGGTCGGTATGGAACGCCTTTGTATGTCCTGGATGAGGCGGGCATCCGTTCAGCCTGTCGGGCCTATCGCAAGGCCCTTGAGCAGCATTACCCAGGGCCTTCTCTTGCGGTGTATGCGTCCAAGGCCAACAGCTCCCTGGCGATGTCGGCAATCGCCGCCTCTGAAGGGTTGGGCCTTGATGCGGTGTCGGCCGGCGAGTTGCTCACGGCGTTGAAGGGCGGCATGCCTTCAGAGCGGATCGTGTTGCATGGCAACAACAAATCTGATGATGAGCTCCTGCTTGCTTACCGCAACGACGTGATGATCGTGGCGGATAACCAGCATGATCTCGATCGCCTCTCCGTCTTGGTGCCATCTGGGGAGCGGCCTGCCCGTCTGATGCTTCGTTTCACCCCGGGCATCGAGTGCCATACGCACGAATACATCCGCACCGGTCACCTCGACAGCAAGTTCGGCTTTGACCCCGATCAGTTGGACCCGGTGCTGCGTCAGCTCAAGAGTTGTGCCTGGGCCAGGGTGACCGGACTGCATGCCCATATCGGCTCTCAGATTTTCGAGCTCAACCCCCATCGTGATCTCGCTGCAGTGATGGCGGATGCGCTCAAGCTGGCACGCGACATCGGTCACCCCGTTGTCGATCTCAACGTGGGTGGCGGCCTTGGGATCCGTTATGTGGAATCCGATGACCCGCCGTCGATTGAGGCATGGGTGCAAGTTGTCGCCAAGGCCGTGGAGGCTGCCTGCCGTGAGCGTGGATTGGAGTTGCCTCGCCTGCTGTGTGAGCCGGGACGCTCATTGGTGGCCAGTTCTGGCGTCACTTTGTATTCGCTTGGATCCCGCAAGGAGGTTCCTGGTGTGCGCACTTATCTCTCCGTGGATGGCGGCATGAGCGATAACCCACGTCCGATCACCTATCAGTCCCTCTACACCGCTGTTCTGGCGGATCGCCCGCAGGCGGACCCGACCGAATCGATCACTCTGGCTGGCAAGCACTGTGAATCAGGTGATGTGTTGCTCAAAGACCTGGCCCTGCCTCCAAGTGTGAGCGGCGACGTGCTCGTCGTTCTGGCCACGGGTGCCTACAACGCATCGATGAGTTCCAATTACAACCGGATACCGCGTCCTGCTGCTGTGTTGGTGCATGACGGGGTGGCCGAAGTTATCCAGCGCCGAGAATCACCTGAGGATCTCCTTCGCTTTGATGCTCTGCCGACTCGCCTCGTGCCTGGGGTCCCGGTAGGCTGAGATCAACTTGTGGGGTGAAGAGTGAGCTGGCCGGGTTGGTTCGACGCGCGCCTGCTTGATGTCCTTCTGGCTTCTGCTCTTGGCTTCCTGCTGTTCTCCCGCATCAGCGAGCAGCGGTCTCTCTGGCTCTTGCGCGGCTATCTGTTGCTGGTGTCCCTGGCTTGGGTCTTCAAGCGTTTTGCGCTGCTGCCCCTAACGGCAGCGCTGATTGAGGCGCTCGTTCTCGCCTGCTCGCTGTCCCTGGCCATTCTCTGGCAGGGAGAGCTGCGTCGTTTGATGGAACTCCTGGGTACTTGGCGCCTCGATGTTTTGCTGGTCAATCCCTCCAGCAAACTGCGCGTGAAAGCCGGCACCGTGGCGCAGCTCACTGAAGCGGCCGGTCGGTTGTCCCAGAGTCGCCGCGGTGCGCTGATCGTGGTTGATCTCGGTAGTGATCTGCGCCCCGAAGACTTTCTCAATTCCGGCGTCACGATCGATGCCCAGTTGAGCAGCGATCTCATTCTGAATCTGTTCGCATCCGACACGCCCCTTCACGACGGGGCAGTGGTCGTGAAAGGCAACAGAATTGTCGCGGCTGGGGTGATCCTGCCTCTGTCCCGTCAAGGCCACAGTCGTTATGGCACCAGGCATCTGGCGGCCCTTGGAATCACCGAGCGCTTTGATCGATGCATTTGCGTGGTGGTCTCCGAGGAAACCGGAACCCTCTCGCTCGCCAACCATGGTCGTCTCGAGCGACCGATCACCAGCAGTCGTCTTCAGGATCTGCTCACCGAGCTCATGGGGGTTGCGCCGGCACCGAGCCTTGCTTCAGCGTCATCACCTGGACGTAGCGTGTCGGTTGCCAATCAGGACGGCATCTCGTGAGTCGTCACTTCGCTGCCACATCCAGTGATGCGACGGACCGTCTCTGTCCTGTAGAGCTGGATCAAGCCCGGTTGCCCGCCCATGTTGCCGTGATCATGGACGGCAATGGTCGATGGGCCCAGTCCCGCGGCTTGCCTCGGGTCATGGGCCATCGTGCCGGAGTGGAGGCCCTCAAGTCGACCTTGCGACTTTGCAGCGATTGGGGGGTAAAGGCCCTAACGGCCTATGCGTTTTCGACCGAAAACTGGTCTCGGCCCGGGGATGAGGTGAATTTCCTCATGACCTTGTTTGAAAGGGTCCTCCAGCGCGAGCTTCAGTCCTTGGAGTCGGAGCAGGTTCGCATTCGCTTTCTCGGCGATCTCCAGGCTCTCCCTGAGAAGTTGCAGGCCCTGATTGCAGATGCCACCGCGCGCACGGCCATGAACTCGGGCATTCATTTCAACGTTTGCACCAACTACGGTGGTCGCCGCGAACTTGTGCTCGCAGCTCAGACCCTGGCCGCCCGTGCGGCTCGAGGTGAGCTGAATCCTGAGGCCATTGATGAGAACACCTTCGCGGCTGAGTTGTTCACCGCCGGTGAGCAAGATCCCGACCTGCTCATTCGCACCAGTGGTGAACGCCGCATCAGTAATTTTTTGCTCTGGCAACTGGCCTACGCCGAGATTCATATCACTGACGTGTTCTGGCCCGACTTCGATCGCGTGGCCCTCCTGAATGCATTGCAGGATTACCAAAGCCGACAGCGTCGGTTTGGCGGTTTGGATGCTCTAAAGCCCGACGCTCTGGGATCCTGATAAGCAGTGGATCGCTGGTGATGACGGACTCGGTTTGCTTGCGCCACGATTGGAGCGTGGATGAAATCCAGCAGCTCCTGGATGCCCCGTTGATGGACTTGCTTTGGCGAGCCCAGGGGGTTCACCGGGCTGCTAATCCCGGCTATCGCGTGCAATTGGCCTCATTGTTGAGCGTCAAAACGGGTGGCTGCGAGGAAGACTGTGCTTACTGTCCCCAGTCGATCCATCACAGCAGTGATGTAACCGGTCAGCCCGAACTGGATGTGGAGCCAGTGCTGGAGCGGGCGCGGGCAGCGAAGAAGGCGGGAGCCGACCGCTTTTGCATGGGTTGGGCCTGGCGCGAAATTCGCGATGGGGCCCCGTTTGAAGCCATGCTTTCGATGGTGCGGGGTGTGCGTGAACTGGGTTTGGAAGCCTGTGTCACCGCCGGCATGCTCACCGATCAGCAGGCCCAACGCTTGGCGGCCGCTGGCTTGACCGCTTACAACCACAATCTCGATACCAGCCCTGAGCATTACGACCGGATCATCACCACCCGTACCTATCAAGAACGCCTCGAGACCCTGCAACGGGTTCGTAATGCAGGCGTGACTCTTTGTTGTGGCGGCATCATCGGCATGGGAGAAACCGACCGCGACAGGGCATCGATGCTTCAGGTGCTCGCCACGATGAATCCCCATCCTGAGAGCGTGCCGATCAATGCCCTCGTGGCCGTCGAAGGCACCCCACTCGAAGAACAGAACCCTCTGGAGCCCCTTGAACTCGTGCGCATGGTGGCAACAGCACGGATCCTGATGCCCATGACGCGGGTGCGCCTCAGCGCTGGGCGTGAAACCCTTAGCCAGGAGGCTCAGATCCTTTGCCTGCAGGCGGGAGCGGATTCGATTTTTTACGGCGACACCCTTCTCACCACTGGAAATCCAGATGTGGAAGCCGATCGCGCACTGCTTGCTGCTGCGGGGGTTCAGGCCAATTGGCAGGACTGCCCTGCAGCATGACCAGCGTCGGCGAAGGCAAGCTGTTGGTGGCGGCGTTCTATGCCTTCACCCCGCTTACAGAAGCAACCCGAGACGAATTGCTCACGGTGTTACCTGGCTTGGCGCAAGCCGGAGAGGTGCGTGGTTCTGTGCTCGTGGCGCTGGAAGGGGTGAATGGCACCATCAGTGGTCCGAGCGACGGGGTGGACGCTGTGCTGAGTCATCTTCGGGACCAGCTCGTGCTCGGTGATGCGCATTTCGCTCGGTTTGAAGTCAAACGCAGCTGGAGCGAACAGCAGGCTTTTCGACGTTTTAAGGCTCGCAGGAAGCGTGAAATCGTCACAATGGGGTGCCCGGATGTCAGCCCCGAGCGCAGCGTTGGCACCTATGTGGAGCCTCAACAGTGGAACGCACTGATTGACGATCCCGACACCTTGGTGATCGATACCCGCAACCGCTACGAGGTGGCCATTGGAAGTTTCGCCGGGGCCATCGATCCCGGCACCGACAGCTTCAGAGAGTTCCCGGCCTGGGCCGAACGCGAATTGCGCCCCTTAGTGGAGCGGAATTCTCCCAAGCGCATTGCCATGTTCTGCACCGGTGGCATTCGCTGTGAAAAGGCAAGCAGTTACCTCCAACAGCAGGGATTTGGAGCGGTGCATCACCTACGCGGAGGCATCCTCAAGTATCTCGAGGAGATACCGGAAGCCGGTAGCCGTTGGCATGGGGAGTGTTTTGTCTTCGATCAGCGGGTTGCCCTGAATCATCGTCTTGAGCAAGGCGTTCACCGTCTCTGTCATGCCTGTGGGCTGCCACTGACTCCCGAGCAGCGCCAGCTCGAGAGCTACATCCGTGGTGTGCAGTGTCTCCACTGCATCGACCGTTTCACCGATGCCGATCGCCGTCGATTTGCTGAACGCCAGCGCCAGCTTGATCAGGCCAAGGCCCATTCGTGGGGATGAACACGCCGATTCTTTACAGCTTTCGGCGTTGCCCCTATGCCATGCGGGCCCGTTGGGCTCTGCTCAAGTCAGGCCTTTTGGTCGAATGGCGGGAAGTGGTGCTGCGCAATAAACCGCCGGAATTACTTGAGCGATCCCCTAAAGGCACGGTGCCGGTGTTGATCACCCCTGATGGTTCGGTGCTTGAGGAGAGTTTGGCGATCATGCACTGGGCCTTGGATCAATCCGACCCGACTGACTGGTGCGGTTTGGCTCTGACGTCAACGCAGAGGGAGACGATCGACGCTCTCATCGCTCAGAACGACGGACCGTTCAAGCATCATCTTGACCGCTTCAAATATGCCGAACGTTATTCAGAGGCAAATCCCGCTCAACATCGTCAGGAGGGGCTCTTGATCCTCCAGTCCTGGGCGGAACGGCTCAGGACCAGCGGTTGGTTGGTGGCCGATCGATGCACCTTGGCGGATGTGGCGTTGTGGCCCTTTGTGCGTCAGTGGCGCATTGCTGATCCGGATGGATTTGATCAGGCCCCTGAACTGGCCCCATTACGGGAATGGCTCCAGACGTTTCTCTCCTCCCCCGATTTCGCGCGCCTGATGGTTCGCCGCGACCCCTGGAAATCGACCGACGTCGTTGCACGATTCCCTGCGGATGCGAAGCCTGTTCCTTTGGACCAGCCCCTTTTTCATCTGGCGCTTGCTTCTGACTGGCACCAGGCGGTGGCCGCAGGTGGCCTCTATCGCGTCTCCACCCGCGGTCTGCTCCTGGACCAGGTGGGTTTTATTCATGCGTCCACCGCGGAGCAACTGGCGACGACGTATCAGCGTTACTACAGCGATGCCGCTGAGGTGTTGAAGTTCACCATTGATCCTCAACAGCTGCCGAGCCCCCTGCGCGCAGATCCGGCACCGAGCGGGGAGCTGTTTCCCCATCTCTATGGTCCACTGCCTCTCAGTGCGGTCACGTCTGTCTCCCCCTACCCATCGGCTTGATCCATGCCACAGCCCACCTTGGACCAGTTGGAGCACAAGGCGAGAACACGTGGACTCTTGCTGCGTCTGCAGGTGAGTCGCCCGCTCGGTCTTTGGACGCTGCGTCTGGTGGTGGCGGAACCGTCGACTGCGGGAAAGGTCCAATTACTTGGAGAGATGAAGGCTTGGGCTCATAGTGGTGAACGGGGTCTTCAGCTCGACACCATGCGTGTGCTTCCATCGGCCCCAGCTGGAGTGGGGGCTCTGGTGTGGGCTGCCACGTTGGCCTGGGCCCTGGAGGCCACCCCATGTCGCCATGCCCGCTTGCTGGCTATTGAGGATGCCCCGCGTCAACACCGTCGGTTGGTGCGTTATTTCAAGGGGCTTGGTTTCCTTCCGACGCGTCGCCTCGGTGCGGGTCCTGTGGATCTGCCCCTACGCCTGATCTGGGGTGGGGCTGGTCAGTTGATGGTGGGGGACTGCACCACGGTGCTGGCGCGGGCGATGCAGCGCCTTGAACACTCGTGGCTGGTTCAGCCTCAGATCTGAGTTAAGGGGGATTCTGAACCCGTTGCCGCGTGATAGCTGCTGCGAACCAATGGACCGCTGCGAACTTGACGAAAGCCCAGGTCTCTGGCGGTCTGTCCGAGCGCGTCGAACTCTTCGGGATGCCAGTAGCGCTGCACCGGTAGATGGGCCAGAGAGGGGCGGAGGTACTGGCCGATTGTCAGTCGTTCACACCCGGCTTCCCGCAGATCCTGCATCGCCTCCACCACTTCGGTGGTGGACTCCCCGAGGCCGAGCATCAGCCCGCTTTTGGTGGGAATGGAGGGTGCTGTGGCTTTGGCGGCAGCCAACAACCCAAGGGAGCGTCTGTAGGTGGCGCCTCGGCGCACTTCCCCTTGGAGCCGCTCCACCGTCTCCAGGTTGTGGTTAAAGCACACCGGTTGCGCGTCTAGTAGTGTTCGCAGGCGGGCGCGTTGGGCCTGAATGCCGGCTTCTGTGTCGGCATGCCCCCCCCAGAAATCCGGGGTGAGCACCTCGATCGCCACCAGAGGATTGCGGGCTCGGATGGCCGTCATCGTTGTGGTGAACAGGCTGGCGCCGTGATCTTCGAGGTCGTCACGGGCGACGGCGGTGAGCACCACATAGCGCAGCCCCATGCGCATCACGGCTTCGGCGACGCGCTCCGGTTCTTGGGGATCCAGCGGCATGGGGGCTTTGCCTTTCTCAACCTGACAGAAGGCACAGCTGCGCGTGCAGATCGATCCCCCTAACAGAAAGGTGGCCGTACCAGCGGCATAGCATTCGGCACGGTTTGGACAGCGCCCTTCCTCGCAGATCGTGTGCAGACCACTGCCTTTCACCAACCCCTGGACGGCTTCAAGCTGGGAGACGTTGCCAACGGGGCGTCTCAGCCACTCGGGTAGCCGCTCGTGAGGAAGGATCTGGCTGTAGCGGGTGGGTTGGCTCATCAATTCCCGAATCTTGATTTCATTCGACGGCGCGGCGACCTTCGAGTGCCCTCGAAAGGGTGACATCGTCGGCGTATTCCAGTTCGCTGCCCACGGGTAAGCCGTAGGCGATGCGGCTTACGGTTGTAAACGGTTTGAGCAGTCTGGCCAGGTAAAGGCTGGTGGTGTCACCCTCCACGCTTGGAGTGAGGGCCAGGATCACCTCCTGAATCCGTTCCTGCTCCACCCGTTGCACCAGGCTGGTGATGTGGAGCATCTCCGGCCCAACGCCATCCATCGGTGAGATCAGACCGCCGAGCACGTGATAGCGACCGCCATATTCTCTGGTGCGTTCCAACGCCAACAGATCGCGTGAATCGGCCACCACGCAGAGCATGCCGGTGGCGCGTTCTGGGTTGCGACAGATTTCGCAGCTGGGTTCAGCGCTGAGGTGAAAGCAGGTCTGGCACTGCCCGACCTGACTGCGGGCCGCCAGTAATGCTTCGGCAAAGCTGTGGATTTGCTCTTCCGGTTGTCGCAGCAGATGCAAGGCCAACCGCTGGGCTGTGCGGGGGCCAATGCCTGGCAGGCGCTCAAATTGATCGATCAACCGGGCTAGCGGTCGCGTGAAGCCGCTCAGGGATTTGCCGCATGTGGTGGAAATCTAGGCAGGCTGTCCAGGGCAGAATGGCTGGAGGTCAGGTTTTGGGTTGATGCGTTCGTTGTGGCATGCTCCGCTGCGTTTCTTGATGGCGCTGGTCTGCATTGTGATTTTGACGGCATGTAGCGGTTCCGGCGCGGGTCTGAACTCGTTCCAGAGCCCTGATGGCCGCTATGCCTTCTTGTATCCCACCGGTTGGACCCGAGTGTCGGTCAGTGGAGGCCCACAGGTGGTCTTCCATGATTTGATCAACAGTGACGAAACAGTCAGTCTCGTGGTGTCTGAGGTGGATGCCGAGGATGAACTGCAGCAGCTGGGAAGTGCCGTGGCTGTCGGCGAACGACTTCGCCGCGATGTGATCGCTCCAGCCGGCAGCGGACGCAATGCCGAACTGGTGGAAGCCCAGGAACGCGAGGCTTCAGGTCATACCTTTTACGATCTCGAATACGCGGTGCATCTGCAGGATCGAGACCGCCATGAACTCGCCACGGTGGTGGTGGATCGTGGCCGTCTCTACACGCTGGCCACCAGCACGAACGAGAGTCGCTGGCCCAAAGTCAAGGGTTTATTCGCGCAGGTTGTGGAGTCGTTCACCCTGCTGATCTGAACGCTTCGCATCTGACCTTGCTATCCCGATAGGTCCTGACGATGGGCGGTTGGCCACCAGGCTTTGATCTCAATCTGGAATTGTTCCTCCGCATGGGAATCGCTGTGCTTTGTGCAGCGGCTGTTGGTTTCAATCGCTCCCATATCGGACCCGGGCATCACCATCGTTTGCGGGTGCATGTGCTCGTGGGATTAAGTGCCTGCTTGCTCGTTCTCGCGGCTGGTTCAGACCCCAGCAGCCGGAGCCGCGCGATTCAGGGGGTGGCCACTGGCGTGGGATTCCTTGGCGCTGGCGAAATCTTTCAGCAACTCTTCTCCCGCAAACGGGGAGAACCCGCCCAAGTGGTTGGACTCACCAGTGCGGCTTCGATTTGGTTCACTGCGGCTCTAGGTGCCACGGTGGCCACCTCCAGCCCTTTTATTGCTGCCATCGCTCTGCTCTTGGCGCTTGTTGCGCTCACCTTTGCTGACCGCACGAAAGCTGCTCCGGCTGGATTGCAAGACCAGACCCAGAGTGCTCAGAACAGGGGGCGGTAGCGCCAGCTGCTGCTCCCGCTGTCTTCCTCTGAATCCGTTGCACTGATGGATCCGCTCTGGCCAGGCCATTGGGTGTCCAGGTAGCTGATGCCATTGCGTTCAAAGGGTGTGGCTTCCAGCCGTTCTGTGTTGAGTTTCGTGGTGCCCATCGCCGTAATCAATCCGCCCAATTCCATGGGGCCCAGATCAGTTTTGAGATTGCGTCCTGCGGCCGTCATTAGAGCTGGCAGACGCACGACGTTCTCTGGTTTGGTGAGGGAGCTGAACAGGCTTTTGATGACCAGTTGTTGACGTTGCATCCGTCCAAAATCTCCCGACTCATCGTGGCGCCAGCGCAGGAAACCCTCCAGTTCGCGACCTTTGAGCAGCTGGGGACCAGGTTGTAGGTCGATGTAGAGCCCTTGGGACTGATCGACGTAATACAACCGTTTTGGCACATCCACCGTCACCCCCCCCATCAAGTCGCTGATGGTGCGGATCCCTTCCAGATTCACAAGCATGTAATGGTGAATCGGTCGACCCATTAAGCGGGTGAGTTCTTGCTTGACCGCATCGGTGCCGCCATAGGCGTAAAGCGCATTGACTTTCATGGGCCCGAACTGGGCCGAGTTGATGTAACTGTCTCTCGGTATCTGTGTGATGTACGTCTGGCCGTTTTCAAGCCGGATCGTAAAGATCGTGTCGGTGTTACCCCCTCCGGCATCCATGCCGAGCACCACAACTTCACGATCTCCGAATCCGGTCCAAGAGGCGAAGAGGTTGTTGAACGGCAGGCCAAGACTGTTGCGACGATTACTCTCCGGTATCAGCACGAGACTGAGGGGAAAGGCAAGAACCAGGCCCGATCCAAGCCCGAGAGCGATGGCGATGGCGAGGGAGCTGGCTCGCGGTCTAGCGCTTCCTGACCGTGTTTTTTTCATTGAAAAACTCTAGATCTTCCCTGTGGCTTGCTCCCCAACCCTGGGTCGGGGCTGGAAGAGGAGCTTTCGGCTCTGATGAAGGCTCACAACAAGGGTTCGCTAATCACCATGGAGGGGCAGGCCAACTGGTTCACCAGGCTGCTCGTCCGATCACTGGCGGGAATGGGAAGTCCACCAACCCGTCGGCGCTGGGAACGCAGAATCACCAGGTCATGCTCAGCAGCCAGGCGTTGGATTGTTCCATCAATGCCTGGTCCACGCTCCAGTTCGATGCTGATGCGATCGGCCTCTGGGCCCCGTGGTTGCCATTGGCGGAGCTCGCTTTCCATCCAGCCACGGTCGTGGTTGCTGTAGCGAGGGTCATGGATGTGGAGCAGAGTGATGTGGGCGGTCTGTTGATCCTGGGCTGAGGCCATCAGGCGCAGGGCTAACTCAAATTGCTCTCTGGCGCTCGCCGAGAGATCTTTGATCGGCACGAGGATGCGACTGAGGTGTTCGGTCGGTCGCTCCCCCAGATTGGTCACCACGACCGGGCAGTGGGCGCTGCGGCAAACGCCATCCACCAGATCACCGAACAGCCAGTTGCGCAGCTTGTCTGGGCGCCCGGCACCAATCAGAAGTAGATCAGCACCTTGTTCGAGGGCACTGCGGCTCATGCCGCCAGCAATGTCTTCATCCAGGCGCAGCAGGCAGCGTGTGGATACGTTCAGTTGGTCACCGATGACGGAGGCCTGATGCAGCCGTGAGCGGGCCGCTGCGATTGCCTTGGTCAGGCCTCCGCGGGCTTCTTCCAGGCTCGGGCAGACCATGGCAAGAGGTAGGAGCCTGCCACGACTGCCTCCACTGCCATTGAGTAACCGTGCCGCCATGCTCAGGAGCCCCAGCTCGGTGGAGGGATTGGCGACAGGAACCATGATGCGTAGGGGACGACGCACCACTTCTCTTGAGCTGTCTCCTGAAATCAGGTCGCTCGGTTGGCCGATGGAGGTGCCCGATGGTTTGGCTTTGGGTTCAACGAGACGGCTGACTGAGCGGGCCGTGAGGACCGGGCCCAGAGCGGCGGTCACCACCATCAGGACAAGCACGCTGTTGAGCACAATGGCTGGCAGCAGACCGGCTTGAAAGCCAATGAAGGCCGTGGCCAGGGTCGCTGCTACTTGCGGCATGGTCAGCGACCAGATCATCACCACCTGGTGTGCGTTGTAGCGATACCAGCGGCCAGCGATCAAAGCGCCGATGCCTTTGCACCCCAGTGCTCCGAGGAGCATTAAGCCAGTGAACTGGAAATTGCTCAGGCTAGAGCCAAGGCTGTTGAGGTCGAGTCGCAGACCTAAATCGATATAAAAAATCGGAATAAACAGCACTGCTCCAACAAAGATCACCAGCTCTTTTGCTTTGCCTTCCGGCAATACTGAATTCACGGCAAGACCAGCGAGAAAAGCGCCAACGATCTTTTCGACACCAGCTAATTCAGCCCCAAGTGAAGCTACGAATAAAGCAAGAATGACGGCTAAGAAAACTCTGTTATCATCGGTAATTCTGCCCATCCACAGATGGCGTCCGACGGCGCGGATGCCTAAGACGATTCCCACCGCAAAGATGCTGATGCTGATCAGTAATCCGATGAAACCTATCGGGGTGAGATTGCCTTTCCCCATTCCTAGGGCTACAGCGAGTAAGAGCAGTGATGCAATGTCGGTGAGGATTGTTCCGCCAACACTCACAATGACGGACTCATCGCGTTGTGCTCCATAGCTGCGCACGATCGGATAGCCCAGTGGAGTGTGGGAGGCCATCAGTGCTCCCAGAAGCAGGCAGGGCACGAGTGGGAAGCTGAAGAGCAAACCGATTGCAATTCCCGTCGCGGCACCGAGCCCGAAGGAGAGCAGCCCAAACGCCATCGATCGGTTGCGGACCCGTTGGAATTCCTCCAGATCGATTTCCAGCCCGACCGTGAACAGCAGATAAATCGCACCGATGTCGGAGAGCAGGCTGATGGTTTCGCCTTCCGGTTGGATCCAGCCCAGCAGGTGCGGGCCTGCCAGCACCCCTGCCAGCAACAGACCCACCAGATCGGGTAACCC
>JAYKIX010000138.1:0-2995 GCA_035286005.1 Synechococcus sp.
GTCCTCATATTCCCGGCAGGTGATGCTCATGTCGGCGTAGACACTGAGCAGCGGAGACCGGCTGAACAACAGATGGTCGATGTCGGTGAGCTTGCGGTCGAACCACATGTGCAGGTTGATCACAGGCACCCCCCGCAGCCCATCGAGTTTTTGGAACACGTCCATCTGCTTCCAGGGCTCAGGCAGCAACAGCTTGAAAGGATCCACCGGGAGCGCGCTCACAAAGGCATCAGCATGGATTTCGCGGGTCTCTTGCCCCTTCACACCGCCAATCAGGAAGGAGGCGACGCTGCCATCGGCATTGAGCTTGATCTCCCGCAGGGGGCTGTTGAGGTGCACCTCACCACCGCGGGCCTCAATGTGTTCCACGATCGGCTGACAGAGACGTTCCGGCGGAGCTCCATCAAGGAAAGCCATTTGTGAACCGTTCTTCTCCTGCAGAAAGCGGTTCAGCGCAGTGAGCACCACCGTTGCCGAAATCTCATCGGGATCGATGAAATTCAACGCCTTGCTCATGGCGATGAACACCTCGTCATTCACCCGCTCTGGGATGTTGTGCAAACGCAGCCACTCAGTCCAGGAGTACTGGTCGCACTCTTCGACATAACTCTGCCCACGGAGCATTGCCGGCACCAGGCCGAGGCCGAAACTGATTTTCTCCGGCCAGGTGAGCATGTCGTTGTTGCCCAGAATTGCCGCCACGCCGTTGATGGGTGCCGGCAGATCAGGGAAGTCGAAACGGCTGTAGGTCCCGGGTTCTTCGGGCTGGTTGAAAATCATCGAGTGGCTCTTCCACTGGAGCCGGTCCTCGATCTTCAGTTCTTTGAATAGCTGCAGCATGTTCGGGTAAGCCCCGAAGAAGATGTGCAGGCCGGTCTCATACCAATCGCCGTCTTCGTCTTTCCAGGCCGCGACCTTGCCACCGAGCACATCGCGTGACTCCAGCACCACAGGAGTGTGACCGGCATCCGCCAGATACTTCGCGCAGGAGAGTCCGGCCAAACCGGCTCCTGCAATGGCGATGCGCATGGTGGTGCTTGGAAATTGCAACCAACCTTAAAAGCTGCCCTCCCCCGCTTGCTTCCTAAAGTCGACTCAACTGCTGATCGGGTCCACCCCGGGGACCTACCGCTGCCATGGCTGAGACCCTGCTCAAGTGCACCACCCGTCACGTGCGGCTGTTCACCGCCAAGGTGGACAACAACAATTTGGTGCCGGATCCGGAGCAGCTCACCCTGGATCTCGATCCCGACAACGAATTCATCTGGAACGACGCCTGCGTGGCCAAGGTGCAGCAGCGCTTTAAAGACCTGGTGAACAGCCATGCCGGCCAAGACCTCAGCGATTACAACCTGCGTCGCATCGGCAGTGAACTCGAAGGCAGCATCCGCCAGCTTCTGCAGGCGGGCGAACTGAGCTACAACCCGGATTGCCGGGTGCTGAATTACTCGATGGGACTGCCCCGCTCGCCTGAACTGCTGTGAGCCGTTCCCCCTACGACCGTCCTCGTTACGAGCGATCGCGAGATGGCCGTTCGCGTAATGAACGCTCTCGCGGCGAGATGGGCGGCTATGACCGCCCAAGACCAGATCGCTATGGCCCACCGCAGGGTGGCCCTCCTGCTGATGGGGGGATGAAATTCAACACCGCCACAGCGGCTGTTCTAGCTGGGGTTCTGGTGGTCGGGATCGGGATCGGAAGCGCGGTCACCAGCACCACCCAGGGGGATCAGGGGAACATCGCCAGCAGTCAGCAACTCGACATGGCCGTACCCGACCCGGAGTTTTGCAAACGCTGGGGTGCCAGTGCGTATGTGATGGACGTGGAGATGTACACGACCATGAATCCAGTGAGCAGCTTCATCACCCAGCCCGCGCTTCAGGCCGGATGCGTGATTCGACGGGAAAACTGGTCCGTGCTGCGCAAAGAAGGGGCCATCTCCCCGGAACAAGAGCGGGAGTGCAAGCAACGGATGAACACCTTTGCCTACATCGGCTCTATCCGCGACAAACCCTTTGTGCGTTGCGTGTATCAAACGGATTCACGGGAAAACAAATTCATCACCAAAGGAGTGGCCGATGAACCCGTGGGCCTGACCCCTGAAGCCGATCAGTTCTGAACCTTGTTAGCAGGGTTCTTGCCGTCCTCATCGACAGTCTTGAGATCACTGCTGCTCAAGGACTGCGTTGAGGACTGGCCGCTCCTGACCTGACGCAACGGACTATCCGGGCTTGCGAACAAAGGGAGGACATCGCGCCGGAAAGCGTCTGAAGCCCGTGAGCAATAACGGGCCGGATGGCTGATCAACTTGAGCTGACGCCGCACCTGCAGATCCACGACCGCCGGCTTGTGCAACGTGCCGGCATTCAGTTCACGCTCAATCGACACCACAGGCAGAAAGGCCGCACCCAAGCCGGCTTGCACGGCGTTCTTGATGGCTTCGAGGGAGTTCAGCTCCATCTCGATCCTCAGGCGTTGCACATCGAGGCCAGAGCGTGCCAGCAGCTGATCCACCATCTTGCGGGTGGTGGACTGAGAATCCAGGCAGACAAAGCCCAGCCGATAAAGATCGTCTTTGCTCAGTTCCATCAACCGAGCCAGGGGATGCTTCACAGGCAGGACCAGAGCCAGTTCATCACTGGCGTAAGGCACCACCTGAAGCAACTCATTCAGTTCTGATGGCAACTCCCCGCCGATGATCGCCAAATCGATTTGTCCGTTGGCCACACTCCAACCGGTTCGGCGAGTGCTGTGCACGTGCAACTGCACAGCCACATCGGGATACTTCTGACGAAAAAGACCAATCATGCGGGGCATCAAATAGGTGCCAGTGGTCTGGCTGGCACCCACCACAAGGGAGCCACCTTTGAGGTTGTGAAGGTCATCCAGGGCCCGACACGCCTCATGGCACTGGCTGAGGATTCGATCGCAGTAACCAAGAAGCAGGTGGCCCGCTTCCGTGAGTTGTGCCTTGCGACCGCCACGGTCAAACAGC
>JAYKIX010000139.1:0-3504 GCA_035286005.1 Synechococcus sp.
CCCTTGCGACTGGAGGGCTCCAACAGATCGAGCCAGACACCCAATTCGGCATGGGACTCACCGCCGGAACGCCCCCAGGCCACCAGATCCTTAATGGAGACAGGAAGCACCACGCCGTCGATCTGCAGCTCCAGCTGCTCGGCTGCCCGCGAGGGGCACGGTGACGCCAACGCGACCAGCAGACTGAGCGTCAACCCAATTTCCGCCCACCAGCGCGTGGGTCGTTCTGTTGAGCGTCGTCGTTGCAAGGCCTAGGCCCTTGAACTGGTGGTCCCAGTTTCCCGCAGCCCTGCAAGAGCTGACCTGGATTCGCCTGCTGGCATCGGTGGGGGCCGGCGGTGTGATTTACATGACGCCGATCATTTTTCATCAAGTTGACCTCAGCGCCAGCCAGGTGGGGCAGGGGCTTGCGGCCGCCGCCCTGATCGGAACAGTGGTGCGTTTGCTGAGTGGTGTGCTGTTGGATCGGGGCCTCAGCTGCTCCTGGCCCGTGCGCGCCGCAGCTTGTCTGGCCCTGATGGCCGACCTGGTGCTGCTGCCGTCCACCAATTTCCGCGGCTATCTCAGTGGCCAGATGCTGATTGGAATCGCCGCAGGCCTCTATTTCCCTGCCATCGAACTGGCGGTGCCGCTCTGCAGCCAGGGCTTCTCTTCCAGCCGGGGCTACGCCCTGGCACGCACCGCTGATGCCTGCGGCGTGGCCATCGGTGCGTTCACCGGTGCCGTTCTGGCCTCCATCGGCGTGATCCGTGCTGTGTACGTGGTGGAAGCGGTGGCGGTGCTCACGATGTTGGCCGTTCTGGCCTGGCGCCCGCTCCCTGATGGTCGCCAGGCCATGCTCCACCGTGAGGCAAGCGATGCAACAGCCAGCACCGCCAGGGAAAGCTCGGAGGTTGGCTTTCGATGGTTGCTGCCTCTGGTCCCGGTGTTGGTGGTGAGCATCGTGGCCACGGGCATGGTGGCGCTGCTGCAAAGCGGCCTGCCCCTCGATCTGGTGCGTGGTGGCCTGGCGAGACCAGCCCTCAATGAAGCCTGGAGTGGCTTTGTGATCGCCCTGGAGCTGGGTTGGCTGGTGCTGTTGCAATGGCCCGTGGGCAACTGGGTGGCCCGACGCAGCCTGCGGTTCGGGCTCGGGCTCGGACTCTGCAGTTTCTCGATCGGATGCCTGCTGCTGGCCTGCTCGGCGCTTTGGAGCGATGGGCTGATCCTGATCGCCATGGCGGTGATGCCGATGGCCTTTGGCAAGGCGGCCTTTCTGCCCACCGCAGCCGAGGCGATGATCGAAGAAACGCCACTCGAGCATCGGGGGCTGGCCATGGCCCTGTTCTCCCAGTGCTTCGCCATCAGCGCCACCGGAGCCCCCCTGATGGCAGGAGCACTGCTCGATGCCCAGGGGCATGGGCTGGTGCTTTGGCTGTTGATGGCAGGACTCTGCCTGCTCAGCCTTCCCCTGCTCAAAGGAGTACGACCTCGCTATACAGCGGGCTTGGCGGCCCTACCCGTGGAGAGCGACATCGATGAGCAAAACCAGGGAATTTCTGCGCTCCGTGAAGAACCTGGGGATTCTCCGGGACCTCGCCAAGAGCGGGGGTGGGCTGGACAGCGTCGCTGACCTGGTCGACAACTTCGTCGACAGCGAGGCCATGGCCGTATGCGTGGAGCGCTTCCGTGATCTGCCGGGAGGAGCAGAGCTGCTGGAGCGGCGCTATCCCCCTTTCCAGCCGAACGTCGATGTTCTGGCGCGACTGCCGCAGGGAAGCCTCGGCCACGCCTATGCGGCCATGATCCGCACGATGCAGTACGACCCAGACTTCTTCCGCCCGCGCGACACCAGCACCGACGCCCTTTGGCTCACCCAACGGATTGCCACCACCCACGACATCCACCACGTGATCGCGGGCTTCAACACCCAACCAGCGGGTGAATCAGGCGTACTGGCGATCACCGCCACCCAGATTGGCTTTCCCGCCTATGTGCTGCTCAACCTTCTGGCCACGTTCAAGGCGGTGCGCTTCAAACCCTCAGAACTGGAAGCGATCAGCAACGGCATTGCCCACGGCAATCGCATTGCCTTGGAGGCGGCCCCGCTGGTGACGCAGAGGTGGGAAGAAGGCTGGGAGAAACCCCTGGCCCAGTGGCGCCAGGACCTGGGGATCAAGGTGCCGGATCACCCAGCCGTGTTCGCCAGTTACAACTGATCGAAGTCATCAGAGCACTCCTGCAAGCGAGGGATTCGGATCCGCACAACCGTGCCAGGATTCAATCCCTAACCCCGCTGCAAGGCGATGCGGCTTAATCCCCAAGGCACCGGTGCTGGCATCTCCCTGGTGGTGCTGGTGGTGATTGGTGTGTTTGGTGTCGCCCAATTTGATGCCGCCAAACGAGCCTCCTTCGAAGAGGGCTTCCGCTGCGCCAGCGACGAGACCACTCCGGTGGCGCACTCCTCACACAACTGCAAGGAGTACCGAGCCGCACAATCCGCCCGTGAGGCCAAGTAGCTCACGCATCGACCGCCAATCAAGGGCGCTCTGTTCACGACTGAAAGAGCGCCAACACTGAATTGATCAGACGTTGAAGAGGAACTCCATACCTTCCAGTCATAGCAATCAATCTCAGCCGAAAGGCGGCAGTAGACTTTTAGTAGACTTGTCAAGCCATCGAACCAGTAGACAAAACATCTTGTCTACCCAGATTCAGCTCACACTTACCACTTGGACTTCCGCAGGGCTGCACTAATCCAGAGCAGAGGGTGCGCCACCAATGCTCCAGTTCATTGGAATCGGTGACGCCGCAGGAATCGTCTAGGGAGTCTCGTCTGTCTGACCGCTGCTGGGTTGCCTCAGCAGACGCTACTGCCATGCCTGCTCAAGCTGGTCCAGAGGAGTGAGTACAGCTGGGTTCATTGGAAGGTCGCCCATTAACCGTCTGACCCTGGGACTACCTGTAGTGTTGTCGCAAGCTCATGCCAGCAAACGGACACCCGGTATGGGGTAACGGGAGTCCTCGTGGGTACGTGAAATGGGTTGGGAAATTTGGTCTGAAGCTTTAGAGCCCGATCAGAACAAGAACCTCACCCCACCGGAATAGCCAAACTGTGAACCTGCATTCTCCACTTCGTAGCTGACGGTGCCATAGAGAACAGTGTTCTCAAGCACCTGCAGATCGCCTCCAGCTGCAATCGAGAATGAATTGGCTCCACCGTTCTGACCTTGAGTCGTGATCACGCCTGCACCTGGAGCATCAACAAAACTTGCAGTTAGCTCTTTGGTGTAGTTCGTATTAGCCAGCGCATCGACCTGATAAGCGAGTGCCAGCTTGGGAGTAAAGCTTTGGTTGCCGCTCTTTGTGAACTTGATCGGAGTGGTGGAAAGCTCAATACCAATTGTTCCAACAAGACTGTTGGAGGTATGACCATTAACCTGAAGGTCAGTAGCCCCTCCGCCAGTTTCTTCAAATCCCTCCTGCTGGTAGGCACCCCATGCGATACCAGCGATTGGGGAGACG
>JAYKIX010000140.1:0-20026 GCA_035286005.1 Synechococcus sp.
GTGACTGCCATGGACGGCCGTGAGCAGCAAGTCAACCCGTCGCCATTCCACGCCGCATCAGCGCAATGTGGCCCAGCCGATGACGGCGAACGCTTCGCTGCGTCAGCTTTTTGACAGTTTTTCCCGCGAACAGCGAACCAGTCAGGAACTTCTCGCTTCTTTGGGGTTTGCTCTGCGCAGTTTCACCAATCTGCATCGCTTTCTTGAACTGGTGCCAGTGGTGGCCTCCCGTCTGGTGGGAGTGGATGGCTCTTTGTTGGTGCCTTTCACCCCCGAGGGACGGATCTGGCGCGAGCAATTGCAGATGCTGCCGGATCAGCGTTCATCAGAGCTTCTGCGCCAAATCGCTTCCTTTGAACCCGGCACGCTGGAGGGATTTGGAGCTGATGACCGTCAGGTCGTGGCACTTGACCATCTTGTGCAGCGCCATCTGGGCCGAGCTGGTTTCTACGCCACATCGCTCGTGGCTCGAGGCCGCCAGCGTGGCCGCCTGTATGTGTTCAGCAGTTCTGGTCCTTTGGCTTGGAGTGAGGTGCACCGCTGCCACGTGCAATTGGTGGCTGATCTCACGGGTGTGGCAGTTGAGTATGACCAGATGCTCCAGGAAGCCCGTCGTCACGAAAGGGTCGACCGGCAACTCAGTATTGGTGCTGAAATTCAGGCTCAGTTGCTCCCGGATCGGTGCCCAGTCATCGAGGGGGTGGAGTTGGCGGCCCGTTGTCGACCCGCTTTCCAAGTGGGTGGTGACTACTACGACTTCATTCCGATGCGCCCTGAACTGATGGGCCGTCGTCGTGAACGGGGGCGCTGGGCTCTCGTGATGGGCGATGTGATGGGGAAAGGAGTGCCGGCTGGGTTGTTGATGACGATGCTGCGCGGGATGCTCAGGGCCGAAGTGCTAAGTGGCCTTCCCCCGGATCGGATCCTGCACGATCTCAATCAACTGGCTCAGGAGGATTTGGCTCAGTCACACCGTTTTGTGACGCTTTTTTATTCTGACTACGACCCACGCACGCGGCGGTTGCGTTTCGCCAACGCAGCGCACAATCCACCGCTGATTTGGCGGGCTCAACAGCGCAGCATCAGCCGCCTCGATGCGCCGGGTTTACTGATTGGTCTGCAGTCGGAGGCGGAATACGGCTGCGGAGAGGTGCAGCTTGAACCCGGCGATGTTCTCCTGTATTACACCGACGGTGTGACCGAAGCGCCGGGCATCACAGGGGATCGTTTTGACGAAGACCGCCTGATTCGCAGTCTTGAAGCGGCCTGCCGCTCCTGCACTGGATCACAGGGGATTCTTGATCAGCTGTTCACCCGATTGGATCGTTTTGTGGGGATGGAGCGTCAGTTGGAGGATGACGCCTCGATGGTGGTGCTGAAAGTGCCGGAAGAGGTCATGCTTCCTTCGGTTCCTCGCGGTTAGCCGTGAGTAAGGCCACTGTTCGTGATCCATCCCATGGCCTGACAAGCTGACAGGACGCTGCGCTGGGACGAAGGTATGGCTGGGGGTGTGACGGGTGGAGGGTCAGCCACCTGGAGCGATCGTTTCGATCAGGGGCTCCACCCTGCGATTGAGCGTTTCAATGCGTCAATCGGATTTGACATCACCCTTCTCCAGGAAGATCTCGACGGCTCCATCGCCCATGCCCGGATGCTGGCGGAGTGTGGAGTGATTGGTGCCGATGAGGCAGATCAGCTCTGTGAAGGTCTGGAAACGATCCGTGCCGAGGCAGCGGCGGGCAGTTTTCAGCCTGGGCTGGCCGATGAGGATGTGCATTTCGCCGTTGAACGGCGGCTGATCGCGCTGCTCGGTCCTGTTGGCAAGAAGCTGCACACCGGACGCAGTCGCAATGATCAGGTGGGAACCGATCTGCGCCTTTGGCTGCGAAGGCGTCTTGATGAGCTTGATGGTGGTGTGCTCCGCTTCCAGCGGGCGTTGCTGCATCAGGCTCTTGCCCAGCGAACCACCCTGATTCCTGGGTACACCCATCTGCAGAGGGCCCAGCCCGTGTGTTTGGCCCACCATCTCTTGGCGTATGTGGAGATGTTGGAGCGCGATCGTCAGCGGTTGAAGGATGTCCGCGGGCGTGTGAATGTTTCCCCGCTCGGTGCGGCTGCTCTGGCCGGAACCCCGGTGCCGATTAATCGACGCAGCACGGCCGCGGCCCTTGGTTTCGATGGCATCTACGCCAATAGCCTTGATGCAGTGAGCGACCGTGACTTCGCTGTGGAGTTCGCGGCTGCTGCGTCCTTGGTGATGGTGCACCTCAGCCGACTGGCGGAAGAGGTGATTTTCTGGGCCAGCGAGGAATGCGGTTTTGTGCGTCTCACCGACCGCTGTGCCACTGGCAGCAGCCTGATGCCTCAGAAGAAGAACCCTGATGTGCCCGAATTGGTTCGGGGCAAGTGTGGTCGGGTTTTCGGCCATCTTCAGGGGCTGCTGACGATGATCAAGGGTTTGCCCTTGGCCTACAACAAGGATTTCCAGGAAGACAAGGAAGCCCTTTTTGATGCGGTACGCACAACCGCTGATTGCCTCGAGGCGATGGCGATCTTGATGGAAGAGGGGGTGGAATTCCGTCCCGAGCGGTTGGAACGGGCTGTTGGCTCTGATTTTTCCAATGCCACCGATGTGGCCGATTACCTGGTGGCGAGGGGTGTGCCCTTCCGTGAGGCCTATCAGATGGTTGGCGCTGTGGTGAAGCGCTGTTTGCAGGAGGGAGTGTTGCTGCTTGATCTCAGTCTCGAGCAGTGGAAGTCGTTCCACCCGGCGTTTGAGGCGGATCTCTTTGATGCCTTGGCACCGCGTCAGGTGGTGGCCGCCCGCGTCAGTGAAGGGGGTACGGGCTTTGTTCGCGTCGAAGAACAGTTGACCCTCTGGGAACAGCGGCTGGCTTGAACCTTGGGGAATCGAAGTGACTTACTGGGTCTACGCTGAGGTAGCCAAAGGCCATTGATTCCTCTTGGGAGCATGAACCGATGGCAGGTCAGGTCTTATCGGTCTCCTTCATCTTCATCAACGGTCCAAAAGGAAAGTGAGCATTTTCGTCGGCAATCTGCCCTTCCGCGCTGAGCAGGAAGACATCATTGAATTGTTCGCGGCCCATGGAGAGGTCACGAACTGCGCCCTCCCCCTTGAGCGGGATACAGGCCGTAAACGGGGATTCGCGTTCGTCGAAATGGCTGATGACGCGATGGAAACAGCGGCAATCGATGCTCTACAAGGCGTTGAGTTGATGGGTCGTCCCCTCCGTATCAATAAGGCTGAGCCCCGTGGTAGCGCTCCTCGCCGTGGTGGCGGTGGTGGTTATGGCGGTGGCGGCGGCTACGGCGGTGGCGGTGGTCGTGGCGGTTACGGCGGCGGCGGCGGTCGCGGTGGTTCCGAAGGTGGCGGCGGCTACGGCGGTGGTGGCTACGGCGGTGGATCCGGTGCCCGTGGCTGGGAAGACCGCAGCTATGGCGGTGGTAACACCGGTGGAGGCCAGGGCAGTGATTACGACGATGGCCGCAGCCGTCGTCGTCGTGGTGGAGCACCCCAGGGCGACAGCTACGGCGGTGGCGGTAGTGGCTATGGCGGCGGTGGTGATGACAGCTACGGCGGTTACGGCGGCGCTGAAGGCTGAATCAGTCTCTGTTCAGCTTCGTTTGGGGGTTAGAGCCCGGCATCAAGGAGTTGCCGGGCTGCTTCCTCCAGCACAGGAATGTCGGCATCGCTTCGCTGTGCATTGACGCCGAGGTTGCGTCGCCAGTGGCGTGCTCCAGGAACCCCTTCCACCAATTGCACCAGGTGGCGGCACAGATCCCAGAGACGTCCTCCCCCGTCCAAGTGGGCTTGAGCGTGGGGTATCAGACCTAAGACCACAGCTGAGGCACGCACGGTCCGTTGTTGCTCGCCATAAATCAGCTGGTCAACGCAGCCCCAGCGCAAAGGATGGGCGTAGGCCGCTCTGCCCACCATGGCGCCGTCGCAGCTTTGAAGGGCCTCCAGGCAATGTTCCGGAGTCTCCAGTCCTCCGTTCAGTTCGATCGTGAGTTCGGGGCGGCGTTGTTTGAGTGCGATCACCCGCTCGTATTGCAGGGGGGGGATCGTGCGGTTTTGTTTGGGATCAAGGCCTTCGAGCCAGGCCTTGCGCGCATGGACGGCAAAGCGAGAAGCCCCTGCAGCGGCCACCTGGTCCACAAACGCCTGCAACAGCACATCGCTGTCGAGGTCATCGATACCGACCCGGTGTTTCACCGTGACCGGGAGAGGTGAAGCGTTCACCATCGCTTCCACACAGCGGGCAACCCGTTCGGGTTCTGCCATCAAGCAGGCACCGAAGTTGCCGGCCTGCACCCGTGGACTGGGACAGCCCACATTCAGATTGATCTCGTCGTATCCCCAATCGGCTGCCATGTGCGTGGCCTCTGCCAGGAGCTTGGGGTCATCGCCGCCAACCTGAAGGGCAATGGGATGTTCCACTGGATCGAAATCCAACAACCGTTCCCGTCGGTTGGTGTGGTGCAGCGCTTGAGCCACCACCATTTCCGAATACAGCAGGGCTCGCGAGCTGATTTGGCGCATCAGCACCCGGAAGTGACGATCCGTGCAATCCAGCATCGGAGCCACGCTGAACCGCCAAGCCGGGATTTGACCGACGTCCCGATTGCTAGGGGATGGGCACTGCATGGCTCCATTCTTCATCTGGCTCGTCACGCCCCCTTCAGAGGGCCCTTTAGAACTGGGGTTCCGATCAGGCCGTTGCGATCCAATGTCTTCAACCCTTCAGCACTGGTTGTTCAGCCGCCGATCCCTTCTGGTGGGTGCATTGGCCGGATTTGTGGGCATGTTCCGGGCTCCTGAGCTGGTGCTGGCGGCCTCCAAGGCTGACGACAGTGCCTGGGATCTCAGCGATGCTGAGTGGAAACGGCGACTCTCCCCTGAGGCCTACCGGGTTTTGCGTCAGGAAGGGACGGAGCCACCCTTCACCAGTCCACTCAACACTGAGAAGCGGTCCGGCACATTCCACTGTGCCGGTTGCGATCAGCCGTTGTTTTCTTCAGCGACCAAGTTCGACAGCGGCACGGGTTGGCCCAGTTTTTGGCAAGGGTTGCCGGGGGCCATCGCCACGAAGATAGATTTCAAATTGATTATTCCCCGCACCGAGTACCACTGCAGTCGTTGCGGTGGTCACCAGGGCCATGTGTTCAATGACGGCCCCAGACCCACGGGCAAACGCTTCTGTAACAACGGAGTTGCCCTCCGCTTCAAGCCCTCTGTTTGACCTGATCGTCATTGGTGGTGGTCCTGCCGGTTACATGGCAGCGATCACTGCCGCTGAGCAGGGGGTCACCAAGGTGTTGGTCCTGGAAGGCACCCCGGAGCCCCTTCAGAAGGTGCGAATCAGTGGTGGCGGGCGATGCAACGTCACTCACGCCTGCTGGGATCCACGGGAGTTGGTCACCCATTACCCCCGCGGTAGCCGTCCACTGCGCGGACCATTCAGTCGCTTTGCCTGTGGTGATGCCATCGCTTGGTTTGAGGATCACGGCCTCACGCTTGTCGAGGAGCCCGATGGCCGCCTGTTTCCACAGCAGAACCGCTCGGAGGCAGTGATTGATTGTCTGCAAACGGCGGCCTCCACCGCTGGGGTTCAGATCCGCCGGCGGGTCATGGTCCAGCGGGTGGTGGTTGAGCCCTGCGGCGGGTTTGTTGTGGAAGGCCGCGGCTTAGCCAGTGCGTTAAGGACCCGTCGGGTAATGCTGGCCACCGGGGGCCATCCAAGCGGTCGCAACCTGGCCCATAGCCTCGGCCACCAGATCGTGCCTCCGGTGCCATCGTTGTTCAGTTTGTCGTTGCAGGCTCCTGAGCTGGCGGCCTGCAGCGGCATTGCCGTGGATGACGTGGGTCTGGATCTCAAGCTGGGGGATCAGCGGTTTCGCCAGTTGGGTCGGGTGTTGATCACCCATCGCGGCCTCAGTGGTCCTGCCACCTTGCGTCTCTCTGCGTTTGCAGCCCGGGCTCTGCATCAGAGCCGTTATCGGGGCGAGTTGATTGTTGATTGGAGTGCCGGCCTGGGTCGCCAGGGTGTTGAAACTGTGCTCTATGACGCCAGACAGCAACAGGCCAAGCGCACCCTTTCGGCTGCAAAACCATTTCCCCATCTGCCCCGTCGTCTGTGGCAGGCCTTTCTGGCCCAGGTGGGGCTGAACGGGGAGCGGCGCTGGGCTGATCTTCCGTCAAAGGCGGAACGGCACTTGGTGGACATGTTGTGCGGCCAGCGCCTGGCGATTCAGGGTCGAGGGCCCTTCGGGGAAGAGTTTGTGACCGCTGGTGGTGTGGATCTTGGTGAGATCAATCTCGCCACCATGGAGAGCCGCAAAGTGCCGGGTTTGTATGTCGCTGGTGAGTTGCTCGATGTGGATGGTGTGACCGGCGGTTTCAATTTCCAGGCTTGCTGGACTGGCGGCTGGTTGGCCGGCCAGGCCATTGCTGAGGCCCTGCGTTGAGCTTTGCTCACGTGAGTAGGGCTTTGCTCACTTGATTTGGTCGAAGATCGTGAACATGGGCAGGTACATGGCCAGCAGGATCGAGCCCACGATTCCTCCTACGACCACGATCATCGCCGGCTCCAGCATGGAGGTGAGTGCCTTCACGGCCGCCGACACTTCGTCTTCGTAGAAATCAGCCACCTTGCTCAGCATCTGATCCATCTCGCCGGTTTCTTCCCCGATAGCGAGCATGCTCAAGGCCATGTCGGGGAGCACCTTCTGACGAATCAGGGCCGCACTGAGCAGAACGCCTTCCTGCACCAGGCTGCGGGACTCAAGGATCGCGTCCGAAATGATCGAATTGCCGGCCGTTTCGCTGGAGATTTCCAGCGACATCAGGATCGGCACGCCAGCGCGGGTGAGTGAACTGAAGATGCGGCAGAACTGGGCGGTGGCTGTTTTCATGATCAGATCACCGAACAGTGGCAGCTTCAGCATCAGGCGATCGATCACCCGGCGCCCCTTCTGGGTGGCGTAGTAGCGACTGATGAGCCAGATGCCCATCAACAGACCTCCCGCCAAGAGCAGGGAAAAAGACGAGCGCAGCAAACCGCTGAGGTCCACCATCATTTGCGTGAAAAGTGGCAGCTCGGCTCCCAGGTCTTCGAAGATGCCCGCGAATGTGGGGATCAGGAAGATGGTCATCCCCAGGAACACCAGGATCGCGATCACCAGCACCGCGACTGGATAGCCGAGGGCCCCTTTGATCTGGTTCTGAAGCCGGGCATTGTCCTCCAGCAGCTTGGCCAGACGCTTGAGGGATTCATCGAGCACGCCGCCCGCTTCCCCCGCTTCGACCATGGCAATGCTGAGCTTGTCGAACACCTTCGGCCACTGGCGCATCGCCACTGCCATGGCAGTGCCTTGGTTCACCTCCAGACCGATCTGCACTAGCGCGCGCTTAAACAGGGGTAAGCGCTGTTGACTCGCCATCAGATCGAGACTGCGCACAATCGGCACGCCCGCATCCACCAGGGCCGCCAGCTTGCTGGCAAACACGGCTTTGTCTCGCACGCTTGGTGTTTTTTCAAACGCGGCGTTGAGGTCGATTGAGATCAGTTCCTGCAGGCCTTGTTTGCCGTTGCTACTGGCCTTTTTACTGCTGGTTCGAGAGCGTGATGGAGCGTTGTCCTCCACCTGCACTGATGTGGCCTTGATTCCTCGTCGCCGCAGCAGCTTTTTAGCTGCGGCCAGATCTGAGGCCTGGATCCGCACATTGCGTTCGCCGCCGCTTGCGGCCTGGTAAGTGGCAAGGAAGCTGGCCATGGGTGCTGGTTCAGGTACCTCCCAGCAGACGCTCCAACTCCCCAGGTTTTCCAGCCTTGGCCATGGCCTCAGCCTGACTGATTGCTCCTTGTTGCACCAGGTTTGCCAGGGCCCGTTCCAGGGTCTGCATCCCCAGTTCACCGCCGGTTTGAATCTGTGAGTAGAGCTGGGCGGTTTTGCCTTCGCGGATCAGGTTGGCGATAGCGGGGTTGTTGATCAGGATTTCCTGCGCCATCACCCGACCGAATTGTCCGGGCTGGGGGGTTTGGCGTTTGCAGAGGGTCTGGGAGAACACCGCCACCAGACTTCCTGAGAGCTGAACGCGGATCTGGGTTTGTTGTTCGGGTGGGAAGACATCCACCATGCGATCCACTGTTTGGGCAGCCGAGCTCGTGTGCAGGGTTCCAAACACCAAGTGGCCGGTTTCAGCGGCGGTGATGGCCAGTTGAATCGTTTCCAGATCCCGCATTTCCCCCACCAAGATCACGTCGGGGTCTTCGCGGAGTGCGGCACGCAGGGCATTGCCGAAGCTGCGGGTGTCTTCGTTGAGCTGGCGCTGGTGAACCATGCTCCGGTCGCTTCGATACACAAATTCGATCGGGTCCTCGATCGTGAGGATGTGTTCGCTGCGGGTGTGGTTGATGTGGTCGAGCAGCGCAGCCAGGGTGGTGGTCTTGCCGGATCCTGTGGGTCCAGTCACCAAAACCAGCCCGCGTGGACGCGCACTGGTCTCAACCACCACAGGAGGCAAGTTCAAAGCTTCGATGCTGGGAATTGAACTGCCAAGGGCCCGCAGGCAAGCCGCATAACTGCCTTTCTGGCGGTATACGTTCACCCGGAACCGGGCCACCCCTTTCAGCCCGTAGGCGCAATCCAGCTCCCAGGTCTGCTCCAGTGTTTTGCGTTGGCTGTTGTTGAGCATTGAGAAGATCAGCCTGTTGCAGCTCTCCTCAGTCAGTGGCGTGTCGGTGAGGGGGCGCAGTTGACCGCTAAAGCGTCCGTAGGGAGGTTGTCCGCAGGCCAAGTGCAGATCACTGCCATCCCCTTTCACCAGCTGTTCCATCAGGTCTTCGATCATCAGGTCCATGACGGGCACCTCACTGACGGGGGGTCAGACAGTAAGGACATTCCAGCCAGGCTTCCTCTAGTCCGCCACCACATCGTTCACAGGTGACGGTGCTTAAAGCTCGGGCTCGTCGCTCGGATTCCAGACCGGAATCCGTGAGGATCATGCGCCCCACTTCTTCCAGGGTGGTGTCGCCTTTGCGCACCAGTTCCAGGCTGTATCCGAGCAGGGTTTTCATGCCCGATTCCAGAGCCAGTCGGCGCAGCACATCCGTTGTGGCTCCGTTGGCCACCGCCGTGGCCAGCTGCTCATTCATGCGCAGCACTTCATAAACGCCGATGCGTCCTCGATAGCCGCTTCCCTGGCACTGGGGACATGGTTCTTCAGCCCCTTCGTGGTGATGGGCTCGGAAGAAACGCACGTCGCTTTCATGGTGTTGCAACAGCCCGAAGCGGCCCAACTCCGTGGCATCAGGTTGATAGCTCTCGCGGCACTGGGTGCAGACGCGTCTGAGCAGCCTCTGGGAGACGATCCCAATCAGGGACGCACTGACCATGAACGGTTCCACGCCCATTTCCCCCAGGCGCGCAATGGCGCTGGGGGCGTCATTGCAGTGGAGGGTGGTGAGCACCAGGTGCCCGGTGAGGGCCGCCTCGATGGCCGTTTTGGCGGTTTCCAAGTCGCGGGTTTCCCCTACCAGCAGCACGTCTGGGTCTTGGCGCATGAACGCTCGCAGGGCTGTGCTGAAGTCGAAGCCCTTGTCTCGGTTCACCTGGCACTGGGTGATGCCCGGCAAGGTGTATTCGATGGGGTCCTCCACTGTGGAGATGTTGATGCCGGGGTCGTTGCGCTCCGCCAGCAGCGAGTAGAGGGTTGTGGATTTTCCCGAACCGGTTGGTCCTGTCACCAGGATCATTCCGAACGGTTTGGAGCCAAGGGCGCGCACCAGCTCCAGCGCCTCTGGATTGCTGATCAGTTTGTCCAGTCCAAGCTGGGTGGAGGAGCTGTCGAGCAATCGCAGCACGATTTTTTCGCCAAAGCGACTGGGCAGGCTGCTGACCCGAAAATCCACGGTGTGTTT
The DNA here is from genome assembly GCA_035286005.1 of Synechococcus sp. Lineage (GTDB taxonomy): Bacteria > Cyanobacteriota > Cyanobacteriia > PCC-6307 > Cyanobiaceae > Synechococcus_C. The sequence continues at coordinate 9,945 of JAYKIX010000140.1, forward strand.
CCGGAAGCGCCGCCGGATGCGTCCGTCCTGGGCTTGCCGTCGTTCGGCAATGTCCAGGTCGGCCATGATTTTGAAGCGTGAGGTCACCGCAGGCACGAGGCGGCTGGGAAGCGGTTCGCTGTAGCTCTGGAGCACGCCGTCCTGGCGGAAGCGCACTTGCAGGCCGAGTTGCTGGGGCTCCACATGGATGTCGCTGGCTCCCAGCTGCAGGGCCTGCAGCAGGATTCGGTTCACCAGATTCACCACCGGAGAGGCGTTGGTGTCGCGGAGGGTCTGCTCAAGATCTTCGTGGTTGGCTGCGAGGCGAGCCAGTTCTTCCGGGTCTTCCTCAAGCACGCCTTCGCTGTTGAAGCCTGCGAGCAGGGAGTCAAGGTTGGTCGCTTCGTCGGCGTCGTCAGGCACCGTTTCGAAACTGGGTTCGGCTTCGTCGCCCCCGGGTTCGCTGAGGCTGGTCTCAGCTGGCTCTGGGGTGTGCTGCAGGGCCTTCAGGGCCGCCGCAAGGCGGGGATGCTCGTTGGGATCCAGTCCCTTCGCTGCAAGTTTGCTGATCAGCTGTTGATGTCCTGTCGCATCAAGCTGCTCGGGGACCACGTCCTTCAGCAGCAGCTCCAAGACCAGACGCTGCGGATGACTCACGGGGGTGCCGGCAAGGGTTCAGGAGCAGGAGGTGCGGGCTTCCGCCGCTTGTGGGAGGTGAGCCTTACCTATCAACATGTCTAGGTGTGAATCTTCAAATGGTCAGCATGAGTGGCGATCTCTCTTCTTCAGCTCACGATTCCGCCGCTGATGCTGCACCCGCCGCTCAACCCGGTGAGACAGCCGTCGAGGCTCCTGTCAGCGAAGTCATCGAGACCCCCGTTGAAGGCTCTTCGGTTGATGAGCGGGACAATGACGCACGCCTTGAACAGTTGGAGCGGGAGCACAACAGCCTCCGCGAAGAGCACGAAACGCTGCGCAGTCAGTACATGCGCATCGCTGCCGATTTCGACAATTTCCGCAAGCGTCAAAGCCGCGATCAGGACGACCTGAAACTGCAGCTCACCTGCAGCACTCTCAGCGAGATCCTTCCCGTGGTTGACAATTTTGAGCGAGCTCGTCAGCAGCTGAATCCTGAGGGTGAAGAGGCGCAGGCACTCCACCGCAGTTATCAGGGCCTTTACAAACAACTGGTTGAGGTGCTGAAGCAGCTTGGGGTTGCGCCCATGCGTGTTGTCGGTCAGGAATTTGATCCCACCCTCCATGAAGCGGTTCTGCGGGAACCGAGTGAGGAGCATCGTGAGGATGTGGTGATTGAGGAGCTGCAGCGGGGCTACCACCTCAATGGACGGGTTCTGCGTCACGCCATGGTCAAGGTGTCCATGGGACCTGGCCCCCAAGGGGAGCCCGCATCTGCCACTGCCGAGGAGGGGTCGGTTGATTCCTCTGCTTTGGAGGGAGAACCCAACACCCAGGAGGGCTGAGCGTCCTGGGCTGGCCCTTAGGGTGATGGACGGGATGACGAGCTGATGGCCGATTTCTACGACCTTCTCGGCGTCAGTCGTGACGCTGACGCCGACACGCTCAAGCGTGCTTATCGGCGGCTTGCTCGCCAGTACCACCCCGACATCAACAAGGAACCCGGGGCGGAAGATCGTTTCAAGGAAATCGGCCGGGCCTACGAGGTGCTCAGCGATCCTCAGACCAAAGCCCGCTACGACCAGTTTGGTGAGGCCGGGCTTGGTGGGGCCGCCGGGATGCCCGACATGGGCGACATGGGGGGTTTCGCCGATCTCTTCGAAACGTTCTTCAGTGGATTTGGTGGCGCCGGTGGCGGTGCTTCCTCTCGCCGTCAACGCCGTCGCGGTCCACAACAGGGTGATGACCTGCGATTTGATCTCACCATCGACTTCGACCACGCTGTCTTTGGTCAGGAACGTGAGATCCGCATTCCCCATTTAGAAACCTGCACCACCTGCAATGGAAGTGGTGCGAAGTCCGGCAGCGGTCCCACCACTTGTTCCACCTGTGGCGGTGTTGGGCAGGTGCAGCGTGCGACACGGACCCCATTTGGCAATTTTGCCCAGGTCACTGAATGCCCCAGCTGTGACGGCAGTGGTCAGGTGATTGCTGATCCCTGCTCTGCCTGTGGCGGCCAAGGGGTCAACCAGGTGCGTAAAAAGCTGCGCATCAACATTCCTGCGGGTGTGGACACCGGGACGCGACTTCGGGTGGCCGGCGAGGGCAATGCGGGCTTGCGTGGTGGTCCTTCCGGTGACCTGTATGTGTTCCTCACCGTTAAACCCCATTCCCATTTGCGCCGGGATGGTCTCAATGTGCTCTCGGATGTAAAGGTGAGCTATCTCCAGGCAATCCTTGGCGACACCATTGAGGTGGAAACCGTCGATGGACCCACCAGCCTTGCTATCCCCGCTGGAACCCAGCCCAATGCGGTTCTCACCATGGAGAACAAGGGCATTCCCAAATTGGGGAATCCTGTCGCCAGGGGCAATCAGCGCGTCACCGTGACGGTTCAACTTCCCACGCGCCTCAGTGATGAAGAGCGCACCCTCCTGGAGCAATTGGCTGGACATCATTCGGCACGGGGCGTGCAGCATCACCATCACAAGAGCGGTTTGTTTGCACGCTTGTTTGGTCAGGGTTGACGGTGACGGAGTTCAGTCCCGAACAGGAGCTTGATCTGCGCGGCACCCCTTGTCCGGTGAATTTCATTCGTTGCAAGCTCATGCTTGAACGTATGACCCCGGGTCAGGTGTTGGCCGTGACGCTCGATCGGGGTGAACCGGAGGCGATGGTGGTTCCCGGTCTTGAACAGGACGGCCATCGTGTGGAGGAAGAGGCCGGAGATCAGCACTGGGTGGCCTTGCGGGTGACCTGCGGGGGTGGCTGAGCAGCGCTCACGGGGCATGGTGGTGGCACTCCAGGCCAACTACCTCGAGGTGGAGCTCGATCCACCGGATCATTCCACCCGACTGCTCTGCACCCGTCGTACCCGTTTGAACCATCGCGGTGCTGCAGTGCATGTGGGCGATTGCGTCTGGGTGGAGGCGATTGATTTCAATCAAGGCCGGGCTGTTGTGGCCGATGTGGAGCCCCGAAGCAGCTGGCTCAACCGTCCCCCCGTTGCCAATGTCACAGCCGTGGTGGTGGCATTCGCCATGGACCAACCCAGCTTTGATCCGGATCAAGCCAGTCGTTTCCTCCTCACGGCCGAACAGACAGGTCTGGCGGTACAGGTGCTGCTCACCAAGTGCGATCTCCTTCCACTGGATCAACGTCAGGACCTGATGTCCCGCTTGAGGGGCTGGGGCTATGACCCGCTTGCGATTTCCTCCTCGACAGGTGAAGGTCTGGACGCGTTGCGCCAGCTGCTTCAGAGGCAGCCTCTTTCTGTTCTCTGCGGCCCCTCCGGGGTTGGGAAAAGCTCCTTGCTCAATGGCTTGTTGCCGGAGCTGTCGCTTCGCGTTGGCGCCGTTTCAGGGCGATTGCAGAAAGGGCGTCACACCACCCGTCATGTTGAGTTGCACCCCCTGGGTGACGGTTCACGAGTGGCGGACACCCCTGGATTTAATCGACCGGAGCTTCCAAGGGAACTGCATAACCTTGAGGTGCTGTTCCCAGAATTGCGCTCTCAGCTGGAGTCCCATCCCTGTCGCTTCCGCGACTGCTTGCACCGGGATGAACCCGGGTGCGGAGTCACACGCGATTGGGAACGGTATGGGATTTATCGACGTGCAGTTGAGGAGTTGTTGGACCTCAACCGCCCATCCCGGGGAGGTTGAGGTCTAGGCCGCCGGTCAGCTCCTGCATCCGCTCTTTCATGGTCGCAGTGGATTTCTCATAGGCCGACTGCAGGGCCGCCAGCGTGGCGGCTTCACATGCGCTCTGGCCTTCCGCAAGGAGTGTGGGGTCGAGCCTGACTCTCAGAGGCTGTTGGTTGCCTGAGAGCCAGATGCTGGCGCGGCCATCGTCACTGCTGCCCTCGATCTCCATGGCATCGAGTTCTTCCTGCAGTTTTTGGGCATCCTGCTGAATCTGCTGAGCCTTGCGGAAGGCCTCGGTGAGCTGACCGAAATTGGGGAGACCGAACCCTGCCATGACGCCGAATAGAGAAAGCGCAGGCTAAGCCGTCAGGGCCAGTGGTTCGGACGGAAACCCAAGGCGTTTGACTTCGGGATGCAAGTGGATCCCATAGCTGTGGTGCACCTCGTTTTGGACCAGCTGGATCAGGCTCAAAATGTCGCTGGCAGTGGCCTGGCCGGTGTTGACGATGAAGTTGGCATGCACGGTTGAAACCTCAGCCCCGCCGATGCGTCGGCCTTTGAGGCCCAGCGACTCAATCAGTTGGCCAGCTTTTTGGGGTTCGGGATTGCGGAACACGCTGCCGCAACTTGGCCACTGGTAAGGCTGCGTGGTGGTGCGGTGGCTGAGATTTCCACTCGTGATTCGGCTCAGTTCGGTGGGGTCATGCCCTGGTTCCAATTGAAAGCGTGCGGAGATCACCAGCAGTTCGTTGTTCTGAAGAACGCTGTGCCGGTACGCGAAATCGAGTTCGCTGTTGCTCAGGGTGCGCACTCCACCGGAGCCTCCATTGGCGTTGGGGTCGATCACATCGACGCTCACCAGCCATTCGGCAATGCATCCACCTTGGGCTCCTGCATTCATCACAGCAGCACCGCCCACAGTGCCTGGGATGCCCACAGCCCACTCCAAGCCATGGAGGCCAGCCCGTCCTGCCCGTCTCGCCAGGGTCGGAATCGGCTCACCTGCGAGGGCTTTCACCAATCCAGTGGCTGGATCGAGTGTGATCCCCTGGAGTTTGCGCAGACAAAGGGTGAGACCAGGGAGGCCGGCATCGCTGATCAGAAGATTGGAGCCAGCCCCGATCACTCGCCAGGGCACATGGTGATGTCGGGCCCACTGCAGTACTTCATCGAGCTGATCTGCGTTGGTTGGTTCTGCGAGCCATTCAGCTGGTCCCCCCACCCTCCAGGTGGTGTAGTCCGCCAATGGCACCTGTTGCCGGAGCAGTTCGGAAGCAGAACCCACCATTAGGCCGTCACTGAGGAGGTTTTTGACGCCTCAGAGAAAGATGCACCTGGGTTTAGACGACTCCAGAGGCTGTTGATGTCACCCGCTCCCATGGCGAGAACGAGATCGTCGGGCCGGCTGTGTTCCTGAACCAGGGTCGTTAGCTCTTCCATCGAATCAGCCACCAAAACGGCTTGCTCTGGAATCAAACGCTGAAGGGAGTCGCCCAGAGTGTGGCTGTTGATCCCGTCAATCGGGGCTTCGCCTGCGGAATAAATCGGGGCCAAAACCACCGCGTCCGCCGTACTGAGGGCTTTCGCGAAATCGTCAAGGAATTCCTGCGTGCGGCTGTAGCGGTGGGGTTGAAAGACCACCATCAATCGTTTAGGCGTGTGGGGCAGTGGACTACGGCCGCTCCTCACCATCAGTTGAGCCATTTCTAGGGTGGCCCGCACTTCACTGGGGTGATGGGCGTAATCATCGACGATCTGGCGTCCTTCCCAGTTACCACGTAAATCGAAACGCCGACCAGGAGATTTGAGCTGGCTCAGACCGCGTTGAAGCAGTTCAAAGGGCACACCCTCCATGCGACATGCCGCCAGCGCCGCAGTCGCATTGCTCAGGTTGTGTAGGCCTGGCATCGGCAGGCCGATGCGGCCGACTAGGGAACCCCGTTCGTAGAAGTCTGCTTCCGTGCGGTCGCCCTCAAGGGCCACCGGTAGGGCTGCATAATCCACCCCTTCTGAATTGCTGATCGACCACCAAGCTGCGGCTTGGAAGTGTTCTCGGAGGATTGGATCGTCGTGGTTGGCCAGCAGGCGGCCGCAGCCATCACCGAAGCGCTGCAGCGTGGCGATCAAATCATTGAGGTCGGCGTAGTGATCGGTGTGGTCGAGTTCGAGGTTGGTGATGACGCCTAAGTGAGCTTTGAACTTCACGAGGGAGCCGTCGGATTCGTCGGCTTCGGCCACCAGCAAGCGCCCGGCACCGGCATGGCCGTTGCTGCCGTAACACGGCACAACGCCTCCAATGACGGCTGTTGGGTCTTCACCTGCAGCGGCCAGAAGGGTTGTGATGACAGTGCTGGTTGTGGTTTTGCCATGACTGCCTGCCACTGCGATCGATGGTTGCTCGGCAATTAGTGCTGCGAGTAGGTCGGAGCGGTGCAGCACGGTCAGGCCGAGGCTGCGGGCGGCTTTCAGTTCCGGGTTGTGGTCGGGGATTGCTGAGCTCACCACGATCTGAGGAGCTTCCCCATGCCCTTGGGAGAGGGTTTCGATGGTGGAGGCCAGCTGTTCAGGGAACACCCGCACCCCGAGCTTTTGCAACCCTTGAACGATTGGGGATTGCTTCGGTTCAGAGCCAGAAACCCGGTGCCCACGCTCCGCAAGGATCAGGGCCAAGGCAGACATGCCTATCCCACCGATCCCGATGAAGTGGATGGGTTGCTGGCGGCTGAGCGAAGGCACCAAAAGGCTGCACCGTGGGCCAGAAAGATAGGCCAGACATCCGCACAAAATCGGCCATCGACATGCTTGTCAGCAGTCGCTTTTGCAGAAACTGGCTCCCGTTGGTCGGCGCCGTGAATCAGTCACTTCGATGCATTGGGTGAGGATGAAACGGACAATTTCTGTATGATCGGCGGCCAAACACCCGTTGCGGATCTTCCGCTTTCGTTATGACCCTGCGCGTTGCGATCAATGGATTCGGCCGGATCGGTCGCAATGTGATGCGGGGTTGGATCAGCCGTGGTGCTGACACCGGTATCGAGGTCGTGGGCGTGAACGCCACTTCCGACCCCAAGACCAGCGCTCACCTGCTGACCTACGACTCCATTCTGGGCAAGCTGGATCCCAGCGTGAAGATCGAGACCACTGACGACTCGATGATCGTCAGTGGCAAGGAAGTCAAGTTCTTCTCCGACCGTAACCCCCTCAACTGCCCCTGGAAAGACTGGGGCGTTGACCTGGTGCTCGAGTCCACCGGTGTGTTCAACACCGATGAGAAGGCCAGCATGCACATCCAGGCTGGTGCAAAGAAGGTGATTCTCACCGCCCCTGGCAAAGGGCCCAAGGTGGGCACCTTCGTGGTGGGTGTGAACGAAGACCAATACCGCCACGAAGACTGGGACATCCTCAGCAACGCCAGCTGCACCACCAACTGCCTGGCTCCCCTGGTGAAGGTGATCGATCAGTCGATCGGCATCAACCGTGGTCTGATGACCACCATTCACAGCTACACCGGCGACCAGCGCATCCTGGATAACAACCACCGCGACCTGCGCCGCGCCCGTGCTGCAGCTGTGAACATGGTTCCCACCTCCACCGGTGCCGCTCAGGCCGTGGCCCTGGTCTACCCCGCTGTGAAGGGCAAGTTCACCGGTATCGCCATGCGCGTTCCTACCCCGAACGTGTCTGCCGTTGACCTGGTGTTCGAGTCGTCCCGCGCCTCCTCTGTCGACGAGATCAAGTCGATCATCAAGGCTGCAGCTGATGGCGCCATGAGCAAGATCATCAAATACGGCGATCTGCCCCTGGTGTCCAGCGACTATGCCGGCACCAACCAGTCGACCATCTTTGATGCCGACCTGACCCTGTCCATGGGCGATAACTTCTTCAAGATCGTTGCCTGGTACGACAACGAGTGGGGCTACAGCCAGCGCGTTGTTGATCTGGCCGAAGTGGTGGCCCGTAACTGGAAGTGAGCCCAGCCGGCTTGATCTGAGGCTGAGCCGAATGCACGACGTCCCCTTCTCCAGATCTGGAGAAGGGGATTTTTTGTTGGCGGCCTGTGGTGGGTGTGGCGGCTTAAGCGCCGAAGTGGGCAAAGCCGTTGTGCCCTTGCACGGGTGCTTGGGTGTCGGACCACACCACCGCGGCAGGCCCTTCCACGGCTTCACCGATCCAGCGGCTGTCGGGCTGCTGCTTCAGCCAGGCCTCGGCCCAGGATGGGGGAAGGCTGAGCACCAGTTCGAAGTCTTCACCTCCGTTCAGGCACCACTCCCGGAAGGGTGCCGTCGTGGGCCAGGAAGGGTGCAGGGGCAGTGCCGTGGGGTCCAGCTGGATCTGGCAATGGCTGGTTTCGCTGATCACCCTCAACGCCTGTACCAGTCCATCGCTGCTGTCGGTGCCGCCCGCCCTCCAGGGCAGATCAGCGGGTTTGCAGGCGATCAGTCGCTTCAATGCCTCCAGCCTGGGGGTCGGGCGCTGGTGCTGCACTGTCGCTGCCGCGCACAGATCCCCGTCAAGGTTGAGGTCGCTGAGCCATGGGTCGTTCTGCAGCAGAGCGAGACCGAGGCGGCTGAGACCGTGGGGTCCGCTCGTGACCAGCCAGTCCCCCGCTCGCGCCCCTGAGCGCAGCAGTCTGAGGGGGCCCAGGGTGCCGATGGCGGTGACGGCCAGCATGCGCTGCATTCCGCCGGAACAATCGCCGCCAAGTAGCACGCCCCCGTAACGATCTAGTGCCATTTGGAGGCCTCGGTAAACCCCCTCCACCCAGGACCACGCTGTGTCGCCTGGTGCCACCAAGCCAACGGTGATGCCCACCACTGTGTCCGCACCACTGGCGGCCAGGTCGGACAGGTTGACTGCAGCGGCCCGCCAGCCCACATCCTCTGCGGAGGTGGTGGCATCGCTGAAGTGCACGCCTTCCACCAGCAGGTCGGTGTTGATCACCTGGCGATGGCCCGGCACCGGCAGGGTGGCGGTGTCGTCATCCAGCTGGCCCGCTGGCGCGAACTGCGCCAGCCTCTCAATCAGCTCGCTTTCTCCCAAGGACTGAAGGGTGTCAGCCATGGGGTCGTCCTCAGGCGTGGGCCTTGAGGTGATCGGCGCCATCGATCACCTTGATGCTCACCACCTTGTCATCCACGCCCAGTTCCTCCAGCACATCAAAGCCATCCACGACGTAGCCGAAGGCAGCGTTGCGACCATCCACCAAGTTGAGGCCGGCCGGTGTCAGTTCCGCCTCGTAGAGAAACATGAAGAACTGGGATGAGCCATCTCCGGGGTCCTGGTCGGAATGGGCCCAGCCCAGGGTGCCCAGGGTGGCGAAGGGCAGTACGGGTGTGGCCTGGAACAGACCGACGTCTTCGAAGGTCTGGTTGTAGAGGGTGTCGTCCTCACCGGGCACGCGGATTTCCAGAGGAACACGGCGTTGCTGCTTGGTGCTGGGTTCGATGTAGCCGATCTCGGGGCCGTCGGGATCGCCGGTCTGGAGGATGTAGAAGTCTTCGGCGCGGATGAAGGGCAGACCGTCGTAGAAGCCTTTGAGGCTGAGGTCGATGAAGCTTCCTGCGGTGAGAGGAGCGTTGTAGCCGTCCACCACAGCGGTCAGTTCACCCTGGGTGGTGGTGATGGACACGGTGGCTCGCCCTTCGAGCCTGGGGAGGGCATCGAATTCCGATGGGATTGCAGGAATGGTGGCATCGGTGAGCAGGGCTTCTAGCTCTCCCACTTTCGCCAGCGTGCTTCGTCGCACCTGGATGAATTGAGGTTTGTCTTGGGCGTCCACCTCGGTTTGCATTGCCGTGATTCCCTCGCTCACGGCATCGAGCAGTGCCTCTGCGTTTTGCTGCTCCCCAGCAGCCATGGAATTCAGAATGCTGCTGCGTCGGGTGGTGAGCAGGGCCTGGGTCTTGCTGAGGGAGCGGCTCAGGGAGCTCCAGCGTTTGGCACGCAGATCGTCGCTGGTGCCCTCCAGGCGGTGCTGAAGATCGCGGAGATCCTCCTGATCGAAGGGCAGGGCGTCGCGCAGAATCGCTGCCGGGTCCTTGACCGCATTGCCTTGGGGCAGGCCGGCATGGGCAGGCGGGCCCACAACAAGGCCAAGCCAAGTGATGAGGGCAATCAGCAGAACAGCGAGACGCTGATGAGCCATGGGGAAGCCAGGTGCTGCCTGGACTTTGGCACAGCCGTATGATCCCCTGAAACGTCCAGCCGGAATGATCTCCAGCAACGACTTTCGCACCGGCACCACCATCGAGCTCGACGGTGCCGTCTGGCGTGTTGTCGAGTTCTTGCACGTGAAGCCCGGCAAGGGTTCCGCATTCGTGC
>JAYKIX010000141.1:0-4187 GCA_035286005.1 Synechococcus sp.
ATTGGACCGGCATTCGGTGCACTCGAGAGTGATCACGATCCGGACGCCCTTGTTCTTGGCCATAAAGGACGTTGCGCCGCAGTTGCGTAGCGAAGTGACAGCCAACAAGCTTACAGATCAACGTGCCCTAGGTCTCCAAAGCCGATCACCCATCAGCCCTGGAACAAGCCTTCGTAAGATTTCCAGCCCACTTTGTCGTTTTCATGCGGGTTTCCCTCTCCTGGCTTCAGGACCTCGTCCAGGTGGAGGAGCCGGCCGATCAGCTTGCAGAACGGCTTTCTATGGCTGGGTTTGAGGTGGAAGAGATTGAAGACCTCAGTCGACTCGCCCAGGGTGTCGTTGTGGGTCATGTGCTCGAGCGGGAGAAACATCCCGACGCCGACAAGTTGAGCGTTTGCAAGGTGGATGTGGGCGGTGACGAGCCGCTTCAGATTGTTTGTGGGGCCAGCAATGTCAGAGCTGGCATCCACGTACCGGTCGCCATGGTTGGGGCCGTACTCCCCGCGGTGGGCCTCACCATCAAGCCAGGCCAGCTCCGAGGCGTGGCCAGTGAGGGCATGATCTGTTCTTTGACGGAGCTGGGTCAGAGCTCCGATGTGGATGGCATCGCCATTCTCGACGATCTTGTCGACAGCCTCCCCCTTCCAGGGACCCCAGTGGCACCCCTGCTGGGGTTGGACGACATCGTGCTGGAGCTGGCAATCACTGCCAATCGACCGGATGGTCTGTCCATGACCGGAATCGCCCGGGAAGTATCGGCATTGACGGGCGCGAAATTGTCATTACCGGTTTTGAGCCCCCCGACAGCGACGGCTCCTCTCGAAACCGATGCCTCCAGCGCCGCCCTGATGCAAAACGGTGGTCTTTATGCGATCACTGAACTGACCGGAGTTGATGCATCAAAACCAACTCCCTCTTGGCTGCGGCAACGCCTTGAACGGGCCGGCATGAACAGCGTGAACGTGCTGGTTGATCTCACCAATCTGGTGATGCTGGAGCAGGGGCAACCTCTGCATGCCTTTGATGCCGATGCGTTGGACCAGTTGTGCGGTAGCTCTGTGGGCCCTGCCGATTTCGGACTGCGTCAGGCAGCAGAGGGTGAGCTGTTCAAGGGGTTGGATGGGCGTGAGATCGCACTGGATTCCAGAGCCCAGGTGGTGACCTGCTGCGATCTCCCCATTGCCCTTGCCGGGGTGATGGGGAGTGAAGCCAGTAGAGTGAGCGTCTCTACCCGACGAATTTGGCTTGAGTCGGCCCTCTTCAGTCCCACCTCCGTTCGAAACAGCAGCCGTTGCGGGGGCTTGCGCACGGAAGCGAGCAGCCGCTACGAGAAGGGCCTGCCAAGGGAGGTCACCCTCTCTGCCGCGCAACGGGCTATCAGCTTGATTGTGGATCAGCTCGGTGGCTCTGCTGGCACCAGTTATGTGTGTGCGTCAGCAGGATCTGCTCCTGAACCGCTGCAACTGCGCCGCCTGGCTGTACACCAATTGCTGGGCCCCCTGGCCTCTGATGAAGGCCCGGAGGATCTTGACGATGCCGTGATCGAGCGCTGCCTCACTGCACTGGGTTGTGAACTCTCCAGCACTGAGGAGGGATGGTTGGTGAAGGTGCCACCCTCCCGCAGCTGCGATCTGATTCGGGAAGTGGATCTGATTGAAGAAGTGGCGCGTCTCGTGGGATTTGATCGTTTTGAGGCCCACCTGCCGGATCCCCTTGAGCCTGGGCAATTGACTCCAATGCAGGAGGCTGAACGACGTCTTCGCGGGTTGCTCTGCGGAGCTGGTCTCCAGGAGGTCACAACCCTTTCTTTGACAGCATCTGAGCCCGAGGCCCGACCTGTTGGTTCTGATGTGGCGGAATCACGTTTCGCAATCAGCAATCCGCTGCTTGCTGAAACAAGCCACCTCCGCGCCAGTCTCTGGGAAGAGCACCTGCGTATTTGTCAGCGCAATCTTCAGGCCTCTCAACCCGGGTGCTGGTTGTTCGAAATCGGCAATGTGTTTGCCGTGGAGGGGGACTCAATTGTCCAAAGCTCCCGCTTGGGTGGATTGATGAGCGGCGAGCGCCGCCTTGAGCGTTGGACCACCAGCGGCAAAGCCTCACCGCCTGATTACTTCACTGCTCGTGGTGTTCTCGCTCAGGTCTTCTTGGCCCTCAAGTTAGACGTGGTGGATCGTCCTCTCAGCACTGATGGGCGCCTGCATCCTGGACGAAGCGCTGAATTGGTGCTGGAGGGGCGCCCGATGGGTTGCTTTGGTCAACTGCATCCGCTACTGGCTGAACAGTTCGATCTGCCCGAGCAGACCTATCTGTTTGATATTGATTTCAGGCGCCTCTTGGAGTCGGCGACCCGTAGCAATCGGTGGCAACCAGCCTTCAAAGTGTTTGCCACCGTGCCTGCGATGGAGCGCGACCTGGCTGTGGTGGTCCAACGGGACCAACGCAGCGCAGATCTGCTGCAGGCCATTCGTAAGGCGGGCAAGCCTCTGCTGGAAACTGTTGAGCTGATTGATCGCTTTGAGGGTGGTCAGCTCAGTGCTGATCAATGCAGTCAGGCCTTCAGGATCCGTTATCGGGGCAAAGACAGCACGCTGACCGATGAGCAACTGCAACCGGTGCACGACAAAGTGCGCCAAGCCCTTGTGAAACAGTTCAAGGCTGAATTGCGTAGCTGAACTATTTCTGCTGCGCAGGTCAATGGCGGCGAAGTAAAGCCAGGCTCTCCAGGTGGGTGGTCTGGGGGAAAAAATCCACCGGGTGAAGGGCCTCAACCATGTATGGCCCTCCCTGGCCGGTGAGCCGTTTCAGATCTCTCGCGAGGGTGGCTGGATCACAGCTCAGGTAAGCCATCCAGACAGGAGGGCAAGCCAAAATCTGATCGACAACATCAGAGTCGAGGCCTTTCCTTGGCGGATCCACCACCAGAGCTTGGTGGCCAGGTAGGGCATCTGCCAGCAGCGCCTTGACATCCCCTGCTTTGAACTGGACCTGTTCCAGGTGATTTCTTGCTGCGTTCAGTCGCGCTTGATCCACGGATGCCTTGTGCCGCTCAAGGCCCAGCACACGGTGTCCCTTGAGGGCCAGGGGCAGAGCAATGGTGCCGATACCGCAATAGGCATCAATGACTGCGGTAGGTCCTGCCCGCTCCGTCAACCAGTCACAGAGCTTGTGCACTGCAGCTTCCGCCTGGAGGGTGTTCACCTGGAAAAAGGTGGTGGTCCCCAGCATCAATGACACGCCCGCGAACCGCTCCTCAATCTGCCCTTCCCCGAAGAGAACCTGGGTGGAGTCCCCAAGGACCCGATTGTTGCGTTGAGGTTGGAGATTGAGGGTGACACCCCGCACCTGGGGCCAGCGTTCACACCAACTGCGGGCGAGAGAGCGAAGTCCTTCTAGATCGTCTGTACTGCTGACCAAGGTGAGCAGGATGTCGCCGGAGCGGACCCCAAGGCGAAGACCCAGATGGCGCAAACCGTCACCGCTGTGCAGATCGGCATCAGCGGGCCAGCCAGTCTCCTGCAGGTCCTGTTTGATCGGCTCTAAAAGGACATCTAGCCGTGGATCAAGCACCGGACATTGGTTCAGATTGACAATGCGGTGAGACCCGCGGCGGTAGTAGCCCATGCGCAGTTTTCCCTCGGCATCGCGATGCAGGGGGATCAACGCGCGGTTGCGATAGCCGAGGGCATCTGCGCTACTAGTGATGAGCGGATCGATGGGTCGATCCATCCCCCCGATCGTGATCAGAGACCTCTGCAGTTGTTGCTGCTTCCAAGCCTCTTGACTGGCATCCTCCAAGTGCTGCAAGGTGCATCCCCCACAGTCGTTGGCGAGGATGCAAGGGGGCCTTCGTGAGTCCATTGCAGGCAGCAGCGACTCGGTGCGTCTCGCGAACCATTGAGAACGCTTGCGTTGTTGAAGTTGAACCCGTGCCACCTCCCCCGGGAGCAGGAACGGAACCACAATCACCCAGTTCTGCCAGCGGGCTATGCCATTGCCTCTCAGGTCGAGATCTTCCCCAGTGACGGTGATCACCAGACCTGGTACAGGATCGGAGTGAACGTTGGCCATTGCAAAGGCGTTACACCCAAGCCGCCAAGGGCGGTTTCAGGGCTTGGGAGCACTAAACTCAGTTCAGCATGCCAGCCGTCATGAGCGTTGTTCGGGATCTGATTCTCCAGGCCGAT
>JAYKIX010000142.1:0-5321 GCA_035286005.1 Synechococcus sp.
GAGGTGAACGAAGATTTGTACTTGGCAGTGCTAACGGCTTGCCGTCAGCACTAGCCCTTTAGAGGTCATGGCGGTGCCGCCTCTGGAGGATTGCGTTTGACCGAACCCAGAGGTCGGGGAAGCCGTATGGATCCCGTTTTGTGCTCCCTGTTAGACAAGGAAAACGTCATGAGAGACGAAGCCTCGGATCAGCTCCGGGGCTTTTTTTTGGCAAGCAAATGCATCAGCTTGAGACGCGTTCGGATCCGCCCATGTGCGTGTGCTTGGTGGCCAGTTCATACATCACTTGGTGGATCGGTTGGAGTCTTGGAGAGGGGAACCAGTCGTCTGCGGTTGCCGCCATCACGTCGTCAGGCCCGAGATCGATGTGATGACAATGCAGTGTCACGAATGCTCCGTCTCGGTTTTTGTATCCGAGTTCGAGGAGCAATTTCCCAGAGTTGGTTGGTAGAGAGATCCAGTCAGCTTGGCTGTAGAGCCCAACCTCCTTCATCGAAGCGATGGAAATGCCCATACCAGCCCCGAGGTGATCTTCTAGCCGCAGTCGCAGGTAAAGCGACGGACGCGCTTCCCCCCTGACCAGTCGCTTGGTTGTCTCATCCAATTGCCAATGGCAGCTCACCCAGCCGTTCTTGAGTTGATAGATGAAAAAGGTTTGTGCGTTGTTGGTTGTGGCTCTGAGAAGACCCAGCTTTCTCGCGAGCTTTTTCAGAAGTCTTTTCATGCCCAGTGTGGTGCCGCACGTTTTCTAGCCGCCACCTGTTTCTCCTGCTTGCTCAAGCTTCCTCTTTGGGATGTCAGTTGTCCTCCACCAGCTCGATCAAGACGCAAAGATTTCCGTTGTCATCTTCCTCGTCGGGTTCCCAGCAGAAGACTTCTGCTCCACCAAGGTGAAAGGTCTGTCCACCACAGTCTTGCCCCGAGCCTTCGAAGTGGATGCCATCGGATCTCCCCAGTTTGATCAGGCGGGCGATCACCATTTCCGTATCCAGGTCGCTCAAGTGTTTGACGCCCATCTCCTGCGCCGTTAACAGCAGACCATCCGCCCACTCGGTGACTGACAGCATTGGGATACCGCTAATCCTTAATCCTGCTCTGAGCCTGACCATCAGGCAACGTTCTGATTGCACAGCCATGGCAAGGGTCGCTACCGCTTGCGCCAACGGATGAAAAGCGGGACAACCACCAGACACAGGAGCAGTCCCCAGGGGGACTGCGTGATCACAAAACCAATGACCCCGAAATTGAGCATCAGAATGGCCCTCGACATCACCCGTCCCGAGCGACTGCGGTGGAATCCCCTGCTGTAAACAGGGTCATACATGGGTCCCATGGCTGTCGAACGAGTGGCCTTTACCCTCCATGTTCGATCACCGAGGCTTCCGGCCAAAACGGGCAGCTTTGGACTGACACGCCATCGCTACCATCACCCCACCCATGCCTTTGAGGTGGTCTGTGCTGCCAGAAGACTTTGACTACTCGGCCACGATTTCCCACATGGAGGTGCGGGAGTCACTGCCGTTCATTGATCCGGAGAATCTTTCCGCCCAAGATGTGCTGGCGGTGCTGTTGTATCTCTTCCGTCAGAAGCCGGGTTTCATTGATCGCGGTCATGAGATCAACAACCGGGAAACCGCATGGGTGAATGCCTTCCTGTTTCGCTTGAAACCGGGGCTTGATGGCGATGGGATGGAGGGATTTGTGGTGGAGACCGTTGGATCCAGTGTCGACCGGATGGCCAAGCTGCGTTAACTGCCCTCATCCGCCACGTCGGCTCCGGATCCCACCGAGTCGACGGAATTTTGACCCGGCCGCCAGCCTGAAGCCCAGATCTCCCGGCATTTGGCATGGAGCATGGTGCGTTCGAGTCCCCACCCCCTGAGGGCTCGCTCGATGTCCTCCTGGATATCCGGTGAGCCGGGAAAGCCGTCGTAACGCATCAGCAAGCGTGCGGCATGTGTGAGCTGTTCTGGGCCTGGATCCCCCGCATGGCCGAGGAGGCCATCCACCACCTCGCGGTCGGTGGCGTAGAGGGGGTGCGTCTGAGAGGTGTCGTCGCTCATGTCGCCCATGATCTCCTAAGTCACCATCAACCGAACCCCTTGGCCTGGGCCTGACGGGTGAGGGCCTTTTGCTGACCATTGAGCAGCACATGCCGTTCAGCGGCTTCCCCAACATGGGGGGCCATTTCAATCCCAGCGGCCCGAAGGCCCTCAAGGCATTGGCTTTCCTGGTCTGAACCGGTGTCGCTCTGCAGATAGGCCGTCACCAAGGCGTGCTCCGCTTCCGTGGCCGCGAAGTAGAGCGTGCCAGGGCCTCGGCGTTCACGGGTAAGGCCCCTGGCTCGCCGTCGTTGTTGCACCCCTGCCCAGAGATGCCCAGGTGCCTGAGCCATGTAGGTGTTGAGATCCTTGGCGTTGGTGTCTTCGCTTAAGGCCATGCAGGTGCCGTCCACGAAGTCACTCAGTAGGGTCACCACAGCCATCGGGATCGCGGCGAAAGCTCAAGTCTGCGTGGTCATGGCTTCCGGCATTGGGTCCAAGTTGCCGACATTCTGTCTGTGCCACTGTGTGGATCCCGCTGAGGTCAGCGCCGATGCCCTCTAAGCCCCGTGATCGTGTTGGTGAGGTGTATGGCCAGCTCACCGTGGTGCGCTGTTCAGAGCGACGCACGAAAAGTGGGAATGCCTTTTGGTGGTGCCGTTGCAGTTGTGGGCAAGAAAGGGAAGTTCCCAGTGACAAACTTTCCCACAACACGGCCCGCAAGAAGCCAGTGATCACCGCTTGTCTCGACTGTTCTAGAGAGCTTCAGATTGAAGCGGTCTATGCCAAAAACGACCGCGAGGAGCGGCAGCGCCGTCAGGACGCCGAACAACGCCGCGCTGATCTGAAGGGAACCGTGCCCGACAGTTGGTTGAAGTTGCCACTCACTGATGCTCATGCTCGTGAGCAGGGTCAGGTGTTGTTTTTTCGCGGTACCCGCTGCCTCAGAGACCACCTGGCCCCTTATCGGATTAATGGAGGCTGTTTGGCCTGTGCGGGTCAACGACCATCCGCTGATCAAAGCCCTGCCTGATGGAACCTTGAAGGACTAGGAAATCCAGCTGACCGCAAACCAGTGTTCCAGCTGCTCGCAGCGTTCGTCGTCGCGAAAATCAGACTCGCTTACAGGGAAGCCGTTCTCCCTGGCGAAGGACACCATGGCGGCGATGGATGGCCGCTGGTGGAGCTGGCGCCTGAGGGCAGCACTGTGTTCCAGCGCATGAACAAAATCTTTGAGGCCCTGGCGACTCATCGCTGCCAACCCCGCTCGGCCTGTTCTTCCACGTAGGCCGCCACGTCAGCAATGTCAGCGTCACTGAGCTTGCCCTGGTAAGGGGGCATGGCGTTTTTACCAATTTCGATCTGATGCTCGATCGCTTCGAGGTGATCCTGGCTGTAGGCGTCAAGATGGGCCTGCAGATCGGCCTTGCTCAAGGTGCGGCTAGCGCGAATCACATTGCCGCCACCCATGTGGCAGGCCGCGCAATTGGCGGAAAAAATCTGACTGCCGTTGTCGAGATCGGGGCTGGCCAGCGCTGCAGTGGCTGGAAGGGAGCCCATCAGCCCGATCACCAGCGCGAGCACCATGGGGAGAATCCGTTCCGGTTGCGGCATGGCTGTGGGCGTGCTTGGCCTTGTGGTCCACACCCTATCCAGGCTGGATAAGTTGTGAAGGGTGTGTGCGCTGATCTGCAACTGCAGGCGGTTTTGGCACAAAAAAACCAGGTGATCCATCGATCACCTGGTCATCACAATTGATTCTGGATTAACGATCAGTCGATCACTCGACGATCACCTTGCCGACCATGCCAGCACCACGGTGGGGCTCGCAGTAGAAGTCATAGGTGCCAGCGGTGGAGAAGGTCTCTTCCCAGGATTCGCCGGGAGCGAAAGCCAGGTCGGAGTGGCTCAGCTCATCGTGGCCCTCGAAGACGGCGTTGTGGGGAGCCATCTTGTTGTTGACGAACTTGACGGTGTCGCCAGCCTTGATGTTCACGGTGCTGGGCTCGAAAGCCAGCATGCCGGAATCGGAGCCGAGTTTCACCTCAACGGTGGCGGCGTTGGCGGAAGCCACGCCCATGCCGATCACCAGAACGAGGGCGATGCAGGCGGACAGAAGGGAGCGCAGGCGGTTGATCATCACGTCAGTGACACTGCGGCAAATACTAACGCCAGTCAGGGCTTTCCACGGTGGGGAAGGCCCGAGTCCTGAAGCACAGCTTCAAGGTTGGGTCCATGGCTGCGCAATCCAAACACTTCAGGCTGGGTGACGGGATCGTGAATGAAGTGACGCTGGCGAATGCTGAAGCGATCCCAGGCATTCACCTCGATGGGAAGGATGCGGATCAGCCCTTCGATCAGCCAGGCCCAGAGCGGAACCCCTGGGGTGCGAGCCACGCCCCGCCAGCGACAGAGGGTGGCCACGGCCTCATTCACGCTGATGGCCTTCTGGCCCATCACGATGCGCCGAATCGCCCCTTGACCTGGGGTGTTGTTCAACGTGTGGGGACGGGTCGCAAGGGCCCCACAGATGGCTGCGATGTCTGCCGCATGGATGAAATGGAAGCTGGCATCAGCCCTCAGGAAACGGGCCAGCCACAGCCATTTGCTGGCTTCCGCCAATCCTTCGGTGAGATAGCTGGTGGGGAAGGAGCTGGTGCCGTCGACCCGTCCACCAAACACCAGAGTGGGGAACACCGCCACGATCCGTTCCGCGAGCGGATGACGCTCCAGATCCTGGAGGCATTGGGCTTTGGTTTGGATGTATTCGGTGCCGTAGGCCAGGGCTTCCGGCAGTGGTCTGAGATGTCGGTCGAGGATGCTGGCGGTGGAGAAATACACCACCTGTTGGAGTTTGTTCGGGTCGAGCAGGCTCAACAGTCGTTTCACCGCTACCACGTTCACCTGCTGGGCCCGTTCGGGATCTCCCCAGGCGGTGGCGGTATGAATGACCCGATTCACAGTGCTCAACTCGGTGCTGAAGCGATCGGTGTCGCGTAGATCACCCACCAACAGGCGCACCCTTGGGTGATCAGGGGCAATGGCCGAGAGCTTGCTGGGATCCCTCAGCCAGAGCAAAAGCTCGGCGTCGGAATGCTCCAGCAGCCAGGCAGCGGTGTATTGACCAACGCAGCCGCTGGCACCGGTGATCAGGATCCGAGCGGGTGTGTTGGTCAAGGGTTAGGCCGGTGGGGTTGGGGCTCAGGCGAGGGCGCCGAGACGATCCATCACGCTCTTGCCGGAGCGGAAGAAAGCGGCGCCATTCTCCTCGGGAGTGCC
>JAYKIX010000143.1:0-2788 GCA_035286005.1 Synechococcus sp.
AAACAGCTGTAACGGCTAGCCTTTTGCAGCTCTAAACAACCCGTCGCGTTGTCTGCCCCCAGTTCCGAGAACCAAGCACTGTCGTCGGCCGAGCAGGAACGGCTGGATGCGCTGCTCGAAAACCTCAACGCACTGGCCGATGACCTGCGGGGCAATCCCCAAGCCCTGCTGGCTTTGTTGCGCAGCATCGAGGCCTCACATCGCAGCATCCAGGACGACGCCTTCCGCAGCAGCCTGCCTGAAAACCGCCAGCACCTGTTCAACTTGCTGCAGACCATGGAGCGCAGTGGTGGCTGGCCTTACATCCCCCGCCTTCAGCTCAAAACCTTCATCGCCATGCTCGATCAGCCGCCGGCCGATATGGCGGCCTGAAGTTTGTCCAAAAGGCGATGGGCCAACGCGAGCTTGTCCATCACCGGCATCTCCTCAATAGCGCCATCTGCGGCGACCAACCAACCACCGTTGGCCACATCGCCAAACCCTTGGCCCTCGCGGTCGATGGGATTGGCCATGAGCAGATCGCAGCCCTTGGCGAAGCACTTGTGGCGCGCTGCTTGAACGATTTGGTCATCCGATCCGCTGAGGGCCGCGAATCCGAGGAGTCGCTGCAATGGCGGACGCCGAGCCTGAAGTGCCGCCAAAAGGTCAGGCACTGGTTCCAACTCCGAGGCCAATGTGGACTGAAAGGTCTGCTTAGGAGCCTTGACGCGCGCAGCCCCTCCGCGACGTCTCCAATCCGCCACCGCGGCCGCCATCACCACCGCATCGGCATCGGGCTGCAGAGCCAGCAGACAGTCCTGCATTTGCTGGGCCGACTCCACAGCATGGCAATGAAGCCCTTCAAGCCATGCTGCCGGCAGCTGCAAAGGGCCATGCACCAACTGCACGGTCGCTCCGCGAAACCGAGCCGCCTGGGCCATCAAGACGCCCATCCGACCACTGCTGCGGTTGCTGAGCACGCGTGCAGGATCAACACCCTCAAGCGTGGGGCCTGCACTGACCAGCAGCGATTTCCCTTGCCAATCCCTGCAAAGTTGAGCGTCTGCCCCTGCGCACTGAAGGGCATGAACAGCGGCCAACTCAATCAACTCTGGAGACGCCATGCGACCATCCCCGATGCGGTCGCAGGCCAGCAGACCGGAGGCTGGGCCAAGTGGCAACACCCGAGGATCCTCTGCCAGCGCGATCCAGTTCCTGCGGACAGCCGCATGGCGCCACATGCCAGTGTTCATCGCAGCGGCAGCGACAACTGGGCATTCACAGGCCAGAAGCACACTCGCCAGCAACCCTTCGCCAAGACCCTGGGTCCAACGCGCGAGAGTGCTGGCTGTCAGAGGCGCGACGATCACCAACTCAGCCCACTCCGCCAAAGCGATATGCAGTGGCCTGGGCTGGAGAGGATCCCACTGGTCTTGATCCTGATAACAGGAATGACGGCTGAGGCAAGCCAGCGCCACGGGACTGACCAACTGCGCGGCACTGGCGGTGACCACGCACCGAACCTCTGCCCCGGCCTTGACCAGCGCACTCACCAGAAGAGGGGTCTTCACCGCAGCAATGCTGCCGGTGACAGCCACCAAAATCCTGCGCCCCTGAAGGGACCCTGGATCAGTCTTCATCGAACGGTTCCTGGTCGATCAAATGCACATAGGGACGGGTGAGTTCAGGCCGATGGATCGCCAACGCCCTCAGCAGATGCCAATCCCCCAATCCGGCGAATGGATTGGGATAGTCGTCGTTCTCAAGACGTTCGGCCAACAGGGCCACTGAGACCTCATCGAAGCTCTCGAGCTGCTCGGTGGTAATGGCTGGACTCGCCATGGGGCATCTCGGCCTCGCACGAACCCATTCTGCCTGGGCTCGAACGCTAAGTTTCTGCCGCCGGGGAATTAGCTCAGCTGGTAGAGCGCTGCGATCGCACCGCAGAGGTCAGGGGTTCGAGTCCCCTATTCTCCATTGAGATTGAAGCGTTCAAACCGTGGATTGGAGCGCTGAGGCAGAACTAGCTCTGAAAGAAGTGCCCTTCTTCGTGCGGCCCGCTGTGCGCAAGCGCATCGAGACCATGGCAAAGGATGCAGGCCTGACATCAATCAACGCGGACTTTTACGCCGCAGCCCGCGCCCAGTTCGGCAGCAAGTGATGCCGGTGGCCCAGCACCTGCCAGGTTCGTGGACAAAGGCCCTGAGGCGGCGTCCGACACTGCCTTTGCTCACTGGCCTGGCGGCCCTTGTCACCATCACAGTGCTGGCTCGACCAACGGCCCTTTTCACCTTCGGGCTGATCTCCATCGCTGGGACTCTCTTCAGCAAACGCTCAGCCCATTGACAGACCATGCGGTAAAAGGGAGGGCAATAACAGCAACCCCTTCATGTCGCAGTCGAAGCGTGAACAGGTGGTCAGCCACCTGCGTTATATCCGCCAAGAACTGCGGGAAATGCATCAAGGCGTGATGGAAGACGGTCTGCTCCCTGAAGCCGGTGAGGTGCGCGGGGTCATGGCTCAGATGGAAGCCCTGCTGGAACTGTTGGAAGGCAAGGGATCGCGCAAGGCCAAGGCGGAATCCAAATAAATCATCCGCTTGCCCTTGCCAAGCCTCTGCGCGCAAGGTTTGATTGGTGTACCTAGGAAATTCGGCTCGGCGATGGGCCTATCCAATTTCCATACCTCTACCTGTAGTGCACCGTTGCAGCACGAACACCAGAAATGGTGTATACAGTTAATGGCAGGGCACTGGGTCGGGTGATGGGGATCATCGGCTCTTCCCCCTGCCTTCTTTTCTAATGAGCCA
>JAYKIX010000144.1:0-7463 GCA_035286005.1 Synechococcus sp.
CCCCCTCGACCTGGCTGCTGCTGAGTCCACTCCTGTGGCTCTGCAAGCTCCTGCCATCGGTTGATCGGGACAGCCTGAGGCTGAAGTCTCGACACGATTCAGCTTCGGTTGAATCGCAAAGCCCCCCCCTCTTGGTGGGGGCTTTTTGTTGGCTGGAATCGCTCGGTTACAGCCCGATCGACAGACAGGTGCAACGCAGCCATGCCGGCTTGCATCAACGACGGGGAAAACTGCCCCAGAAGTGATCGAGAGCCGCTACAAGGGGGGAACAACGGGAGCTGAAGCATGTCGAGCGCCACGACAGCCGGCTCTGAAGAGCACAGCGCCCAAGCCGTCATCGATGGCCTCATCGAGGAATGGCAACTGCAACCGCACCCTGAAGGAGGTTGGTACCGGGAAGTGCACCGCAGTGATCAACAGGTGACCCGGGCCGATGGCGCTATCCGACCTGGATTCACAACCATTCTTTTTTTGCTGGATCGTGCCTCGATCAGCCAGTGGCATCGGGTACGCGGCGCAGACGAGGTGTGGATTCATCTGCAAGGTTCTCCCTTGAGTCTCTGGGACCTGCCTGAAGCTGGCGGAACGGCAGTGCATCGCATGCTTTCCCTGCAACAGCCGATTCAAGTGATCCCTGCCAATCATTGGCAGGCAGCACAGCCTCAGGGCCCTTATTGCCTCGTGAGCTGCTGTGTC
Source organism: Synechococcus sp. (assembly GCA_035286005.1). Classification (GTDB taxonomy): domain Bacteria; phylum Cyanobacteriota; class Cyanobacteriia; order PCC-6307; family Cyanobiaceae; genus Synechococcus_C. The sequence continues at coordinate 697 of JAYKIX010000144.1, forward strand.
GGACCCGGCTTCGACTTCGACGACTTCACGCTGCTGCGCGACCTGCCCGAAGGTGAGTGGCCGAATGGTGTGATTCAAGACTTGGTTTAGCCCTCGTGTCGCCCACTGCTTCGCCCGATCCACAGGCTTCGGAGCATGTGAGTCATTACGCTCGACGGATCAGGTAGAGAGACATGGGCAGCAGCTTCGGCGATCTGTTCCGAATCAGCACATTCGGCGAATCCCACGGGGGAGGTGTGGGAGTGATCGTGGATGGATGCCCTCCAAGGCTTCACCTCAATCTGGAGGCCATTCAGGCGGAACTCGACCGGCGCAAGCCTGGGCAGAGCAAAATCACAACGCCGCGCAAGGAAGACGACCAGGTTGAAATTCTGAGTGGCCTGCTCGATGGCGAAACTCTGGGCACGCCCATTGCCATGGTGGTCCGCAACAAGGACCAGCGCCCACAGGACTACAAGGAGATGGAGGTTGCCTTTCGTCCTTCCCACGCCGATGCCACTTACCAAGTGAAGTACGGCATCCAGGCGCGAAGCGGCGGCGGTCGCGCGTCTGCTCGTGAAACGATTGGTCGGGTCGCAGCAGGTGCCATTGCCCGTCAACTGCTGCACAAAACCCATGGCACCGAAGTCATTGCCTGGGTGAAGCGGATTCATGACCTGGAAGCCAACGTCGATCCCGCAACCGTGTCGGCTGAGGCGGTGGAATCCAACATCGTGCGCTGTCCTGATCAGCCCATGGCGGAACGGATGATTGAACGCATTGAGGCGATCGGGCGCGAAGGGGATTCCTGCGGTGGCGTGATCGAGTGTGTGGTGCGACGCCCCCCCGTTGGACTTGGCATGCCCGTGTTCGACAAGCTCGAGGCAGATCTCGCCAAAGCGGTGATGTCCCTCCCCGCCACCAAGGGATTCGAGATCGGATCAGGCTTTGCCGGCACTCTGCTCAAAGGCAGCGAACACAACGATGCGTTTCTGCCGAGCGAAGACGGACGCCTGCGGACCGCCACCAACAACTCTGGCGGCATTCAGGGGGGGATCAGCAACGGTGAATCAATCGTGATCCGTGTGGCCTTCAAGCCAACTGCCACGATCCGCAAAGAACAACAGACCATCAATGCAGCAGGAGCCGCGACAACCCTCGCCGCCAAGGGACGCCATGACCCTTGCGTGCTGCCACGGGCAGTGCCGATGGTGGAGGCAATGGTGACTCTGGTGCTGGCCGACCATCTCCTGCGCCAACAAGGTCAGTGCAGCCTTTGGTGACTTCACCAGGCTGCACTCTTGAGACCTGAGGGCTTCAGCAGAGCGTCAGCTCCTGGCTGGGGAGCTGATCCCACTGCTCAGGCGACCTACCGCCTTCGCCATGCGCTTGGCCACCGATGTTGTCGTTCCTCCAGTTGACGTCTTGCGAGCGCGCTTGGCAGGGCGAGGCTTCCGCGATGCCGTTGTCGACACCTTCACACTCGACTGGGCCGTGGAGGCACTGGAGGTGCTTTTTGCCTTGGCCTTCGTCGTACTTGACGACTTGGCAACTGCCTTGGGCTTGGCCGCACTCACTGTCTTCGCCACCCTTGTGCGGGGTTTGGCAGGCTTGGCCGTGCCGGTGGTGGCCGCCCGCTGACGATGGCTGAGCACCATCGCCCATTCGGCATCACTGAGGGAACTCGGCTTGCTGCCGTGGGCATTGGCCAACTTGGCCGCCTTCTCAATATCCTTGATCAGATTGGTCCAGGAGGTGGAGAAGCGCTTGTCGGACTGGGAGCGCGCACCGCTTTCCACCAGCGTCTCGACAACACCGGCAGCCGTGACTTTTTTGCGGCGGCGGTTGAAGATCTCCTTCTGAAGCTGAGCGATCAAGGCATCGGCCTTATCGGACAGCTTGATCGACAACTGAGACATCGAAGCAACATCGTCTATCTCATCTGTAGCACTTAATTCTTATCTCAACCAACTCAGCAGAGTTGGATCCAGCATCGCTCCATTGATCACTCCCCTTCCCAAAGCGAGTGCGTGGTAGCCAGCGGCAAGCCACGGATCCAAGTGCTCCGCTCGCAATCCACCGGCCGCAATCATGCAAGGCAAGGGAGTCATCGGTGCCGAAAGTTGCCGCCGGTAATCAATTCCCAAGCAGCTGGCGGGAAACAACTTGACCAACTCACAGCCAAAATCAACGGCTTGAAGCACTTCCGTTGGCGAGAACACACCTGGCACTAGCAACTGACCATGGCGGCGAGCTTGCGCAAGCAGGGCTGGGTCAAAGCACGGTGACATCGCGTATGGAACGCCAACCGCAATGACCTCCTCCAGAGACTTTTGGGAGGTCACCGAGGCGATTCCAAGCTGCAAATCAGGGAAATGCGCTTGCAGGATCCGAATCAAGGAAAGCCAAAGCGGATGATCCACCCAGGCCACTTCGATGTGTTGAACCCCAACGCTTGCCAGTTGCTCAATCAAGCCATGAAGCGGACCGTGCTCCAATCGATCGCTCGACCAGTCGGACTGCGAGGGTCTCACCACCACAAGCAAGGGTTGGGCTCGAAGCGATTCGATTAATTGCCCCTGACGGTGTCGCCAGAGGCTGGAGTCGGCCAAGGCTGAATCAGACGTATTCAGCAACGCGGACGTCGCGGCGAATCAACAACTCTTGCAGCTCTTCCGCATCGACGGTTTCCCGCTCGACGAGCATCTCAGCCAACTCGTCGAGAACGGAGCGGTTATCCACCAACACCTTGGTGGCCCGCTTGTAAGCAGCGTCGACAAGCTCAGACACCTCAGCGTCGATGGTGGCTGCCGTGTCTTCCGAGAAGTCACGCTCAGCTGCAATGTCGCGACCGAGGAACATCCCTCCTTGAGCTCGGCCCAGAGCAACAGGGCCGAGCTTGTCGCTCATCCCGAAACGGGTGACCATCTGGCGGGCCACTTGAGCCACCTGCTGCAGATCGTTCGAGGCACCGGTGGTGACTTCGTCTTCGCCGTAGATGATCTCCTCAGCGACACGACCGCCGAGGGCGACGGCCATCTGGCTCTGGAGATAGGTGCGGGAATACAAGCCTGATTCCATCCGCTCCTCACTGGGGGTGAAGAAGGTGAGTCCTCCGGCATTGCCACGGGGAATGATCGAAATCTTCTGAACCGCGTCGTAATCGGGCATCACAGCACCCACCAACGCATGGCCGGCCTCGTGGTAGGCCACCAGACGCTTGCGGCGCTCGGTCATCACACGATCTTTCTTCTCAGGGCCGACCATGATGCGCTCGATGGCATCACTGATCTCGTCGTTGCTCACTTCAGTGAGCTGGCGGCGAGCCGCAAGGATGGCTGCTTCATTGAGAAGATTGGCGAGGTCGGCACCGGTGTAACCAGGGGTGCGCCGAGCCACCTTGTCAAGGTCGACGTCTTTCGCGAGCGTCTTGCTACGGGCATGAACACCGAGGATCTGGAGACGACCGGCGTAATCCGGACGATCAACGGTGACCTGACGGTCAAAACGACCTGGACGCATCAGTGCTGCATCGAGCACATCGGGACGGTTGGTGGCCGCGATGATGATGATGCCGGTGTTGCCTTCAAAACCATCCATCTCGGTGAGCAGCTGGTTGAGGGTCTGCTCACGCTCGTCGTTGCCACCGCCCAAGCCAGCACCCCGTTGCCGACCTACGGCATCAATCTCATCGATGAACACGATGCAGGGTGCGTTCTTCTTGGCCTGTTCAAACAGGTCTCGGACACGACTTGCACCGACGCCCACAAACATCTCCACAAACTCGGAACCCGAGATGGAGAAGAAGGGCACACCGGCTTCACCGGCGACGGCCTTGGCAAGAAGGGTTTTACCAGTTCCGGGAGGGCCCACCAACAAGCAACCCTTGGGGATCTTGGCGCCCACAGCCGTGAAGCGGTCGGGGTTCTTGAGGAAGTCGACCACTTCGGTGAGCTCGAGCTTGGCGCCCTCGATGCCAGCCACATCTCCAAAGGTGACCTGGGTGGAAGGCTCCATCTGCACGCGAGCCTGGCTCTTGCCAAAGTTCATGGCAGGGTTGCCACCACCGCCACCCTGAGCTCGGCGGAAGAGGAAGAACAACCCACCGAGGAGGAGGAGAGGGAACACCAAGCTGCCAGCCGCTTGCTGCCAAGCACCAGGCTGACGCGTGGGTTGAACAGCGATATCAACGTTGTGATCCGTGAGCAGCTTGAGAAGGTCCTTGTCGGGCGCAAGGTTGACCTCAGCTCGACGTCCGTCGTTTTCGACGATCACCGCAGAACCGCGATCGGGAGAGATGGTCACACGGCTGACCTGATCGTCTTGGACCGCCTCTACAAAATCGCTGTAGCGAAGGGTGCGAGCGGCTGTGGCAGGGTCGGGCCGGTCAAGGAACGCCGTGCCAACTGCGATCACAACGACCACAAGCAGGACGTAAAGACCAACGTTGCGCCAACGCTTGTTCAAGGTTCTCGAGCCTCTGATGAAGGAATGTTAATAGAGATCCTCAGGGATCAGGCAGACCGGAGAACCTCAACGACGCTCTTGAAGGCGAACCACTCAGGGATCTCTTCGCCATTGCGCAGCATCTTGCGGAACTGGGTTCCGCTGAGCTTTTTCACATGCAGGCCGCGGGTTTCGGCATGCTCCGCAGTGACGTACCCCTCTTCCTCGGTGTAGACGAGGTTGAGCGAAGGAACGGTCTCCATCGACAACTCTGGCGCACACTCCTTGGCGAAGTTCTGGGCGTCGTAGGGCCCGTAGAAATCGTCGCCGGTGAGCGACGACTTACAGCCCGCCATGTCGCGGCCAATGATGAAGTGGGTACAGCCGTAGTTACGGCGGATGATCATGTGCTGCAGAGCTTCCCGGGGACCGGCCATGTGCATGGCATAGGGGAGATAAGCCCAACGGATCCGATCGTTGTTCACCTCATCAGCCAAGCGCTCATAGGTCTGGAAGCGCACCGTGCCGGGAATGTCGTCCTGCTGAGTGGGCCCGCAAGTGGGGTGCACCAGCACCACGGCGTTCTCACTCACGTTCTGAGCGTGAAGCGCGCGGGTGAACAGTTCGTAGTGGGCGCGGTGGATGGGGTTGCGGCATTGGAAGGCCACCACGTCCTCGCCGGCGGGGAGACCGGCGCGCACTTCAGCAGGGGTCTTGCAAGGGAAAACGCGCTTGGGCAGCTCAAGGCCCTGGATCAGACCACCGAGATAGAACCGCTTGCGCTCCATGGTGATCATGCGCACGGCAGGGTGCTCGATCGAGGTGGTGCCATAACAGCCCTTGGCTTCCACCACCTTGTCGGGCTCCCACTTGTCCTCAACCGTGAGAACAGCCAGGTCCTGGCCCTTGTAGGTGAGCAGCACTTTGTCGCCTACGGCCACGTCCTCCCGGTCAGTGTCCATCACGATCGGCAGGCCGAAGAGATAGCCAGAGGTGGTGCGATGACCAGCCACAACGGCGTCGTAGTCAACCTGATGCATGAAGCCACGCTCAGGGGAGAAGCCGCCCACCACGAGCAGCTCCACATCGCAGGCATTGCGATCAGAGCATTCAAGGGTTTTGGTGGCCGAAGCCTTGATGCCCGCCTGATCAGCACCAGCCACCATCAGGTCCACCAGGGTGCCGCCGTAGGGAGCGATCACGCCGTTAGGTGCGGAGCTGACAGTCATGACTGGCCTGCGAAGAGAAACCGGGTGATTCTCCCAGACGGCATCAAAAAAAGGGGGGCCTCATGGCCCCCCCTTCACGTGTGACTGCTGCAGGAAGCGGATCAGGCCTCTTCCAGGCGGCCATAGAGGTCGCCGCTGATTTTCACGTCCACCACTTCACGGCCACCCATGTCGGAGTCGGAAGGCTGGATGGCAGAGAAGACACCGGCGAACTCACCGGTTTCAGGATCGACCTTGGTGATGGACAAGCTCATCTGGCCAACGCCATCGATGTAGCGCTTGTTGTTGTCCTTCTCCAATCCCTCATCGTCGCCACCCAGAGCGATCAGACCCTGGGCGTACTGAACACCCGTGGTCAGAGCGCGACCTTTGGGGTCGATGAAGTTGCTGGTGCGATAGCTGGGGGTGCGATAGGTGCCTTCGAAGTCGGTGCTGGTGGTGATCGCAGCACCGCTAGCAGTGGCCTGGAGGCTCTTGCTGGAGAAGGTGAAGGGGAATTCCTCACCGCCGGGCACCAACACAGTGATCGGCTGGAAATCAATGCCACCCTGCTCGCTGAAGCTGAGGCCATCGCTGCTCACCTTCAGATCGCCGTACACCTCATCAAGGCTGGAGGTGAAGCGAGTGAGGATTTTGCCTTCGATGAACTGGGCTTCCTGCCGCTTGTTGGTGGGCTCACCCTTCACAAACACCTGGGTGGGGTGCATGCAGATGCCCTTGAGCTCGTAGGAGCCGCCGGGGGTGAGGCTGATGGAACCGCGAGCGGACTCAGCAAGGACAGGGCAATCATTCGCTTTGCCGGTGTTGCGAATGTCGTCGTAAGTGATGTTGGAACGTTCCACCGCATCGGCACCACCGCTGCAGGCGGTCACCACGGTGAGACAGAAAGCCAGCACCAGGGCCAGCAGAGGACGGATGCTCATGGAATAAAGCCGAATGGCCGAACGAGGACGGTATCCACCGATCAGGGGGATCTTACAGGGGGCAAACAGCTGTAACGGCTAGCCTTTTGCAGCTCTAAACAACCCGTCGCGTTGTCTGCCCCCAGTTCCGAGAACCAAGCACTGTCGTCGGCCGAGCAGGAACGGCTGGATGCGCTGCTCGAAAACCTCA
>JAYKIX010000145.1:0-2985 GCA_035286005.1 Synechococcus sp.
TGGCTACCCCGTTATCTGTCGATCTATAACCGGCTCAGGAAGCACTCGGCCCTCGGCTGGCGCTCACCCCAGCAGCGACTCGTTGAGCTGCTCTGCTGACCAACCTGGTGAGACACAACACCTAGCGATGTCGTTAAGTGCCAGCAATCTCTCGAGGTTAGTGGCACCTGCCCGGGGCGCAGGACCACCCCTATGAGGGCGTTTTCAGGCGAGCCGGGGGCTGAGGGCGGCGTCACAGTGTGCCGTATCACCACCGACCACTCTGGCCGCACCGTCAGCGAGCAGTACGACAACGGCATGAACCTCCGGCAGCAATCGGTAGCCGCCGGCCACGTCCGTCTCTATCAGTGTTAATCAAAACCATGCACATGGGCACGATGATCCGCATTACCACCAAGATCGCTTGTCTCTCTGCAACTGCACTACTTTTCAGTGCCTGCAGCCAGCCAGAAAAAGCAGCTGAGCCCACACCTGCCCCGGAAGCCAGAGAAGCGAAGGCCGACTTCCCGCTGAAGTGCACTCTTGGCGGAGTCGACTCCACCTGCAGAACCGAGCCCGCAGCGAAGGAGGGCTTCACGATCTACTTCTCCCACGCCGATCAGCCGATCTATACCTTCACCCCGGTGGGAGCACCCACCACAGACCGCCGAGAGATGGTCGACGGCTCAGGCCAGAAGTGGGCCATGAGCGGCAACCGTTCCTTCGAGCTTGAAGAGATCGGCGGCTACGGAAACAAGATCACCGTCAGCAACCCATGAGCGCAGAAAAGGAGATAGAGCGACTGGAGCGCGAGATCAACGCCAAAACAGGCGGATCCAGTGGCGGTGGATCTGGCTCCTCTTGTTGTTCAGGCGGCATCGATGACACCCCAGCCGGCCTGGATTGAGTCGCCAGACTGACAGCAACCCACCCGCAATCTGATGGCCAGGCGTTGGTGACCTTCGCAGTGATGCCTGAAGCCGTGCTGGCCAGCCTCGAGAACGCGGTTCCGATCGACTGCCGAGTCTTCCCCGGAGCGGGGAAAACGGAGCCAATTTTCCCCGCAAATTCCCCGGAGCATTTAGCGGGGAATTTTTGCGCCCTCACTCAGAGACTTTCAAATCTCCCCAAATCAACTGCAGCGACTGGGTTTTGCGCGACACCAGCAGGACCATTCCTTGACCGTGCGCATTCAGTCCGGTCTCCTCGCGAAGGAGCACCGAACTGGCCAACGCAATGCCGCAGGTCTCCACGAACAGCACCGGCACGGTGCCTTCCTTGCCATGCATCCCTTGCAGATCAAGGGCCTGACGCACCGCCTGCTGCGAACGCACGACCCCTAACTGCTCCACCAGCGCAGGCCAGAGATGATTCACAGCCTTGAACGCCGCAAAGTCGAAGGACGCTTCCAGCATTAGGCCGAGACCTGGGCGAGGGCGTCCTGAATCATCTTGGCGCTCACAGGAATCACTTCCAGCGCGTCTTCGTTGTCGAGATAGGCCTCGAAGGACGCAAAGCGCTCAATCCGCGGCTCCGCACCATCCGCTGCGCAGGCGGCCTCCCAATCATCGTCATCGGGTTTCACCTCCACATAGGCCTGAAGTGCCTCCTCCAGGTCACCGCCATCGCCGATGCCTTCGCCATGCCAGAACGCTTCGAGAAAGGCTGTCATCGCGCTTCAGAAAACACAAACAACACCAGCGATCGTGGCCGCCGATCCCCCCATCATCAACGGAGGGGCCACAGGGATCAGGCGGCCGGGGGCACAACATCCACAACGGAATCAGATGGTGTGGCGTAGCCGGCGCAACGCTGCTGATCCAGATGGGCGATATGTTTGCGCTCGCTGTAATACAGCTCCTGAAAACGCAGCGCATCGGCGTTGAGGTCTTCAAACAGGGTCTGGATGCGCTGCTCCATGTCGATGTTGGCGAGGGTCTGGGGCTGATCCTGCTCCTGGGCGATCAGGGAGGCGATGCAGCGCTCGAGGGTCTGCAGGCGTTGACCACCCCAGGCTTCGAGCAAATGGCGACAGCGTTTAAGACTTTTCTGGCGCTCGAGCATGGCAGCAGTGCCACGCAGTTGTTGCATCGGATTCGCCAGAGCAAGGCGCTGCAACTCCCCGGGCTCCAGCAGGGGGGTCAACCTTGAGACCAGAGCGCTGTTCTCCAGCAGCAACTGATCCGTGAGCAACCGCGGCAGGTCGAGATCAGCGAGGTCATCGCCGTTGTCCTGACCACGGCTCACCGCTTCCAGCCGACCGGCGCCAATGTTGGTTTCCTCCAGATCGGTGAGGGCCGCCCAGAGCAAGCGGTGATGCTGGAGCGCGAAATCCTCGAGTTCCCGTTCCCGCAACTCTCGGCGGATGGCACTGCGGTGGGAAGGGCAATGGAGATACAAGCGCAGGATCTCCGCCTCAGACCGCTCCCTCTGACTTGACTCACCAGGCTGCTCAAAACGGGCAGAACGGCCGTGCCAGCGCTGGCCCTTCACCTGCTGACGCAGGTCTTCTTCCAACTGCAGCGCCAACCGGCCCTGGCCACCACTGAGGCGTTCAGCCACCTGCTGGAGGTAGTGGGTGCGAATGGCCGATGGGGGCAACTTGCCCAACAACGCCACCAGCGCACTCACGCCCTGCTGGAACTGATCGGCTTTGGCGAGATCGCGGCCTTCCAGCACCTGCTCGATTTGCCAATCGAGCCAGAGCGGCGCTCGATCCAACAGGGCGCGGTAATCACCGGGTCCGTTCTGTTGAAGGAATTCATCGGGATCCTTGCCCGAGGGCAAATGCAGAACCCGCAGCTCCAGCTGGCCCTGCAGGGCCAGCTGCTCCACTTCTCCGATGGCCCGATTGGCCGCGCGCACGCCGGCCCCATCGGCATCAAAGTTGAGAACGATGCGCTTGCCATCACTGCAACGGCACAGCTGGGTGATCTGCTGGCTGCTGAGGGCTGTGCCCAATGCCGCCACCGCATTGGTGATCCCAGCAGCATGCAGGGCGATCAC
>JAYKIX010000146.1:0-2503 GCA_035286005.1 Synechococcus sp.
GCCCTGCAGTGGGTGTGGCAACAGGAGGGCAGCCCAGGGCAACGGGCACGTGGCTTGGCGGCAGGCATTTTCTGCGGCTGCTTCCCTTTCTTTGGCCTGCAGACCCTGCTGGGCATTGCCCTGGCCAGCGTGGTGCGCGGCAATCATCTGCTGGCAGCAGCCGGCACCTGGATCAGCAATCCCTTCACCTACGTGCCGCTGTACTGGTTCAACTACCACGTGGGCGATGTGCTGCTGCGGGGAACAGCGACGCCGGCAGCCCTCACCATCACCCAGGCCTCGATCTGGGATCAGGGCTGGAGCTTCACCAGCCGCCTGCTGCTCGGCTCAAGCCTGGTGGGTCTGATCCTGGCGCTCAGCCTGGGGACTCTGGCCTGGTGGCTCTTCCGCTGGCAGTCCGCGCGCGCCCACGGAGTTCAGCCCGGGAGCCGCACCGCAGCCACCCAAGCCGCCAACGACTCCCAATGATCGCGCTGATCAATTCCCCCCCTTAACCCTGACCGGTGCGGGCGATATCGAGAACATCCGCCATGGAACGGATCTGATTCATGGTGCGCTGCAGCAACGCCGCACTGCCCAGCTCCACCTGCAGTTCAATCCGTGCCGGCTTGCCATAGGCGGTTTTCACCCGGGCATCGCTGACGTTGATCGACCCGTCGGAAAGACGCATCAAGATGTCTTTGAGAATGCCAACGCGATCGATCACCTCGATGCGCAAATGCACCGGGAAGCGCTGGCCCTCACGGCTGGCGGCAGGATTCCAACGCACCGGCAAGCGCCGTTCGCTGGGCATCGCTTCAATGTTGGGGCATTCCTGGCGGTGGATGGTGATGCCGTGGTTGCCAAGCGCAACAGTGCCCACGATCGCCTCACCGGGAAGGGGAGCACAGCAACGACCGAGCCGATAATCCAACCCCTCGACCCCGAGGATCGGCTGGCTATCGCCATGGCGCTCCCGTGCCAACCCCCCATCCGCCTGCTGCTCCACCAACTTGCGAGCCACGTCCTCATTGCTGAGGGGCTGGGCTTCGGCTTCCGTCTGCAACCGCACTTCTTCGCGCAGGCGGTTGAGCACCTGATGCAGGGTGACGGCCCCAAAGCCCAATGCGGCGAGCAAATCTTCCGTGCTGTGCAGGTTGCAGCGTTCGGAAACGCGGGTCATGGCCTCGCTGGACAACAAGGCATCGAAACCATTGCGCCCCAACTCCCGTTCCAGCAGTTCCTTACCCCGCTGGATGGTTTCCTCCCGGTGACTGCGTTTGTACCACTGACGGATGCGATTACGCGCCGTGGGCGTAGCCACAAAATTCAGCCAATCCAGGCTAGGATGAGCCGTTTTACTGGTGAGAATATTAACGAAATCTCCATTTTGAAGCGCTGTCGACAGCGGCGAAAGCCGATCGTTGATGCGCACGCCATGGCAGTGATTACCTACCTCGGAATGAATGCGATAGGCGAAATCAACGGCTGTTGAGCCCTTACGTAAGCCCACCACTTCACCCTTGGGCGTAAACACGAAGACCTCCTCATCGAACAGGTCTTCTTTGATCGACGCCAGGTAGTCGTTGTGATCGTCGCTGCCACCTTCCTGCTGCCAATCAACCAGCTGCCGCAACCAGTTGAACCGATCCGTATCTCCGGCGGCGGCGGGAGATCCCCCCTCTTTGTATTTCCAGTGGGCCGCGATGCCGAACTCCGACACCTGGTGCATCTCCGCGGTGCGGATCTGAACTTCAATCGGGCGGTGGCGACCGATGACCGCCGTATGCAGCGACTGGTAGCCGTTGGGCTTGGGCAGACCGATGTAGTCCTTGAAGCGTCCAGGAATGGGGCGGAAGGTGTCATGCACCACAGCCAACGCCCGATAACAAGTCTCCAAGTTCGGAGTGATGATCCGCACCGCCGCCACGTCGTAGATCTCGTGGAAGGCCTTCTGCTGACGCTGCATCTTGCTCCAGATGCCGTAGAGGTGTTTCGGTCGTCCACTCACCTCGCAGCTCTCCAGCCCCACGGCCGCCAAACGATCGCTGAGCAACTGAAGGGTCACCCCAAGCCGCTCCTCCCGTTCACTGCGCTTGGTGGCCACCTGCTCTGTGATTTCCCGGAAGGCATCGGGTTCCAACAACTTGAAGGCCAGGTCCTCGAGCTCCCACTTGAAGCGACCGATGCCAAGCCTGTTGGCCAAGGGGGCGTAGATCTCCCGGGTCTCCCGGGCAATGCGATCTTGTTTTTCCGGCTTCAGCGAGCCGAGGGTGCGCATGTTGTGCAGACGATCCGCGAGCTTCACCAAGACGACGCGGATATCGCTGGCCATGGCCAGAAACATCTTGCGCAGGTTTTCCGCCTGGGCCTCGGTGCGATTGGTGAAGTGCAGGCCTCCCAACTTGGTGACCCCTTCCACCAAAGCCCGCACTTCGGGGCCGAAATGCCCCTCCAGCTGCTCGGGGGTGAGGTCGGTGTCTTCCACCACGTCATGCAGGAAGCCGGCGGCGATCACCGGAGC
>JAYKIX010000147.1:0-4370 GCA_035286005.1 Synechococcus sp.
GGATCGTCGGCGGCGCTGACCACCCGATCGCTTTCGAACAGGCCCACGCTCAACAGCAGGGGCAGGGGCACATCGCCCTTCACGGACCGCAGGATGCGGGCGTCTTTTTTCACCTCCTTGAGTTGAGCTTCGATCGCCGTAAGACGCTCTTCGCTCACGAGGTCGGTTTTGTTGAGCAGCAGGATGTCGCCGTACACCACCTGAGAGCGGCCCACCTCGCTCTCCAGCAGCTGGTCGTCGAAGTTCTCCGCGTCAATCAGGGTGATGATCGAATCCAGCCGGGTCTGATCGCGTAGTTCGCTTCCCAGGAAGGTCATCGCCACGGGCAGAGGATCTGCCAGACCTGTGGTTTCCACCACTAGATAATCCACGGGTTCTGGACGCTCGAGGATGCGATCCACGGCGTCGAGCAGCTCGCCGTTGATGGAGCAGCAGATACAGCCGTTACTCAGCTCGACCATGTCCTCCCCGGTGCTGATCACCAGGTCGTTGTCGATGCCGATTTCACCGAACTCGTTCACCAGCACCGCGGTTTTCACCCCGTTCTGATTGGTGAGGATGTGATTGAGGAGGGTGGTTTTGCCGGCTCCTAGAAAGCCGGTGAGGATCGTCACCGGCACGCCGCTCGTCGGCATTGCAGCGCTGCTGGGGGAAGCGGTCATGGGTGTTGGGGGTGATGACGGCGCCGCAACTGGCGCGTTTCCAGCCCACCATGCTGGCAGGCCTCAGTCCAGACGGTCGATGCTCTGCGCCAGGGTGACGTCGAGGTTGGAGAGTCCCCCAAGATCGTGGGTGCTCAGGCGGATGGTGACATTTCCATAGACGTTGCTCCAGTTGGGGTGGTGGTCCATCGCCTGGGCAATCAGCGCCACCCGGGTCATGAAACCCCAAGCGCTCACAAAATCGGGGAAGGTCCAGTGACGTTCCAGTTGCCCATCCACCACTTGCCAATTCGGGAGGGTCTGATCGAGGGCGTTGAGGATCTCAGCGCTCAGCAGGGTGGCAGCCATGGTTGGTCGCAAGTTGATCCAGTGTCGAATGGTTGGGCTGCCTAACGTGGTGTTGCCCAGAGCGGTCGATGTTCGGTGCCTCACCCTTGGAGTTTCCTTGCGGCCGTGATTGCCTCTTCCTCCCTGATCCTTGCGATGGAGCCGTTGGGAGTTATGCCTTCGGCCATGGCGCAACGAGTCGTGCCGAAACGTCAGAAGGTTTGTCCGATGGGATACGTCGAGTCCGCTAAGAACACCTGTACGAGCCTGGGGTTGATGACGTACACCGTCCAACCGTCCCGCGGCGGGAGTTGTCCCTCTGGTTGGGTGAATGTGGGTGGTGGGTATTGCCGAGAGCCCTAAGTCGTTCAGCGTGGTGGGCCTGAAGGGGTTGGGCTGAAGGGTTCGATTCGCACGGCTTGGCCCGGGGTGATGCCGAGTCGATCTACTTCCCCTGCCCCCAGTTCGATCACAGCATCCACGCCATCCGGCAGGCCATTGCCATCGCGGTCGACGTAATAGCTCTGACATGGGAGCGCTTGGCATGGGGGCACGCGCTTTTGAATCCCAACCACGGCTCGATCGCGAATGAACACCATGTCGAGCGCACTGGGGGTGTTCATCATCCACATCTTGATGGGCAGAGGTCTTTCGAATGGGAACCACATGCCCCGTTGCATCGGCAGCGGGGGGCGATGCATGAGGCCGAGCTGCTGTTCCCTGGCGGTGTCGGCCACCTCCAAATCGATGCACACTGGTGCTGGAGTCTGATTGCGGCTCGGTAGGCACCAGCGAGCTTCAATCGGAAGCTGCTGTGGTTCCGCTGATTGTGCTTGAAGGCACGTAGGGAGCCCAAGACTGAGCCATCCGGTTAGGCCAATGCAGCCCACGAGATCCCTGTTCATGGGTGGAGCAAAGGCATGCCGTCACTGAGGCTGTAACCCCTCCCACGGATGGTGTGGATCAGCCGTTTCTCCCCACGCTCCTCAAGTTTTTGACGCAGGTATCGCACGTACACCTCGATCACATTGCTGGACGTGCCTTGATCATCGTTCCAAACGTCCGACAGGATTTGTTCGCGCTCGACCACGTCCCCGACGCGACTGAATAGCAGCATCAGCAGGGCATATTCACGGGCTGTCAGGGCGATGGACCGTGAGCCACGGCGCACCTGTCGGAGGCTGGGGTTCACCTGTAGGTCAGCCACCTGAAGAACAGTGCTGCCGCAGGTCTGCCGCCGTTGAATGCCCAGATGCAGTCTTAAGCGTTGCAGGATGTCGCTCATTCCTAGCGTTGACAGCCAGAAATCATTGGCTCCGGCATCAAGGCAGGCTTCACGTCCTTCCACGGAGTCGATGAGCACATCCAATAAAACCGGCATTGTTCCGAAGTGGGCACGGATCTCGGGAATCAGCTGGGCCTGATCGGCCGCCACCACTGCGATGGCGGGGACTGCTTCGGTTGCTGGAGCGAAAGCTGCAGCATCACAGCTCCAATCCAGGGGCTGGTAGCCGGAAGCTTCAAGACGGGGCCCAAGTTCCAGGGCTTGTGCGCCCACTAACAGCACCGTCGCGGTCATGGTGTTCAAGGGTCCGTTTTAGGTGCATCGGGCTTGGCTACATGGGGAAGGCCCCAGCCCAGCTTGTTGCGGAGCACCTGGAAGAACTCATGGTCGGTCAGCCGCACGAAGCGCACCGGATGGTCGCTGCGGCGGATCAAGACGCGATCCTCTGGCCACACGTAGCAGCCTGCACTCCCGTCCACCACCATGATCAGCCGCTCCGGCGTGGCGGGGAACACCGTGACCGGCTCCTGGTCGCTGAAGACCAATGCCCTCGAGGCCAATGAATGGGGAGCAATGGGGGTGAGCTGCAGCACCGGACATTCGGGTGTGATCACGGGACCACCGGCACTCAAGGCGTAGGCCGTGGAGCCGGTGGGAGTGGAAAGAATGACCCCATCCGCCGAGATATCAACGGGTGCATGGCGACCGATCGCGATCTCGAAATGGCACATGCTGGTGAGTGGCTCGCGGTGCAAAGCCATCTCATTGAGGCAAAGCGCTTCCCAACGCCGTTGATCCCCGCGCATCACGCTGACTACCAGGTTGGCGCGCTCTTCAATCGTCCACTGCTCGGTGAGGATCTGCTCGAGGGCTTGGTCGAGGTTGTCGAGGTAAGCCTCCGCCAGAAAGCCAAGGTGGCCCGTGTTGATGGTTAGGATCGGAACGCCGACAGGGGCGGTCTGGCGTGCTGCCGAAAGCACTGTGCCATCCCCGCCCAGCACGATGGCCAGGGCCATCGAAGAATCAAAACCCTCAGGCACGCAGGCGTTGTAGCCGAGCATGCGCAGGTGCTGGTCGGGGTTGGCAAAACCCACCATGCCCCCGGCACTGCTGGCTCTCACCACGCCGTGCCCGGCCGCCTCCAGGCGCTTCTGGATCACCTGAGCCGTTTCCACGGCCAGAGGCTTGCCGTCATTCACGATCAGTCCAACCTTGGGCACCGATCGGGACCTGAGCACTGCAGGAGGAGTTTATGAGAAACCCTCAGAGGCTGTCTGATGGTTCACTCGAATGGGATCCAGATCAGAACTGCTCCAGGAAGCGCAGATCGCTGGTGTAGAGCCGGCGGATGTCGTCGATGCCATGGCGCACCATGCAGAAGCGCTCCACTCCAAGGCCTGCGGCAAACCCGCTGTAGCGCTCGGGATCAAGCCCCAAACCTTCCAGCACAGCGGGGTCGACCATGCCGCAACCCATCACCTCGAGCCAGCGGCCGCGCCACTGCACATCCACCTCTGCGGAAGGCTCGGTGAAGGGGAAATAGCTAGCCCGAAAACGCACGGGCAGGTCACCAAAGAAGGCCTTCAAAAAGGCCATCACCGTGCCCCGCAGATGGCTGAAATCGAGGCCTTCATCGATGGCCAGCACCTCCACCTGGTGAAACACGGGTGAATGGGTGGCATCCACAGCGTCCCGGCGGTACACCCGGCCTGGGGCCACGATCCGCACCGGAGGGGGGTTCTGCTCCAGCTGACGGATCTGCACCGGGGAGGTGTGGGTGCGCAGCAGCAGGTTGTCCTTCAAATAAAAGGTGTCCTGCATGTCCCGTGCCGGGTGGTCGGGAGGGATGTTGAGGGCGGTGAAGTTGTAGTGGTCGGTTTCCACCTCAGGCCCTTCCACCACCTGATACCCAAGACCACAGAACAGATCCACGATCTCTTCGGTGGTGGTGATCAGCGGATGGCGATGGCCGGCGGGGACCCCGGATGGCGCCGCGGTCACATCGAGGGTTTCGCGCGCGATCTTGGCGTCCAAAGCCGCCGATTTCACCGCCTGCAGACGCTCACTCAGCAAGCTCTGCACCTGGGTTTTGAGCA
>JAYKIX010000148.1:0-2716 GCA_035286005.1 Synechococcus sp.
CGGTGATCGACCATGCCGTTGATGACCTGACGATCACCGTGCAGGCGGGCCTGCCCCTGGCTGATCTCCAGTCGGTACTGGCCCAGCACAACCAATGGCTCCCGGTTGACTGGCCGTTTGGGACCACCCTCACAGCCCCTGCCACCGCTGGCACGGTGGGCGGCCTCGTGGCCCGGGGTCTGACCGGTGGTCTGCGCCACCGCCATCTGGGTGTGCGCGACCAACTCATCGGCATCGGACTGGTGCGCAGCGATGGGGTGGAAGCCCATGCCGGCGGACGGGTGGTGAAGAACGTGGCCGGCTACGACCTGATGCGCCTGCTGTGCGGCAGCTGGGGGAGCCTCGCCCTGATCAGCGACCTCACCCTGCGGGTGCAACCGATTCGGCCTGCGCGGGCTGTCCTGCGGGTGGAGGGCCCCCTGGCGAGCCTCGAGGCCTGGCGCGCCGCTGCGGTGGCCAGCACCCTCACGCCCGAACTGCTCTCATGGCAGCAGGACCCTGACCAGCACCTGTGCATCCAGGTGGGCATTGCCAGCGTCAGTGATGCGGCGGTGGACGACCAGCTGAACCGCCTCCGGTCCCTCGCCGAGCACCACCGGCTGGGCGCGGAACAACACCCCTGGGAGGGGCCGCTGCCCGATCCAATCGGATCGGCAACGCCCCGCTGGCTGCTGCGGCTCAGCCTGGCGCCAACCCAAGTGCACGCCCTGTTGCAAAGCCGAGAAGCCCAGTCTCTGCAGAACTGGCATTGGCAGCTCAGCGCTGCAGCCGGTAGCGGCGATATTTGGTTTGAACCCGATCACCAGGGCCGTTCGAGCAACAGCAGCGATGCTGATCAGGTGGAAGCCCTGCGCCACCGGGTGGAAGCTCTCGGCGGCCAACTGAGTGTGCTGATCCAGCCAGCCCTGCCCCAGGGGGCGCTGATGGCCTGGCGGGATGCAGCCTCAAAGCCGCTGATCGAAGCCGTCAAACGCCAATTCGACCCCCACCAGCAGCTCAACCGCGGTCGGCTACCCGGGGTGGCGCAACCTTTTGGATCAGACCTCAACTAGTCAGACCAGCACTGAGCAAAACCTCAAGCCTGGCTGACCCGATAGGTGCAGCAAAGCTCCAGGCTGTCGCCAGCCGCCAGCTGCAAACGGCGGTCACCGCTGATCAATGACTGCCGCGGCCCTGTCCAGGGCTCCAGACAAACCATGGGCCGTGGGGGCTCCGTCCACACCACCGTGAGATCCATCGGCGCGAGGTGATCCAACTGCACCCGGGTGCCGGCCAGGTCATCCACCAAGGTCACCGCCCCAGATGGACGGCTGAGCAGATCCACTCCTTCAGGGAGGCGGGCCAACTGGCCAGCGGTGTCGGTCTCCGCCATCTCCAGATGGTTGAGGCAGCGAGGAGCCAAGCCCTCCAATCGGGTGCGAGTGAGGTCGCTGATCGTGAAATAGGGATGCAAGCCGAAGCTGAAGGGCATCGCCAGCTCACCATCACCGGTGTGGTGAATGGTGGTGCGAATCTCCAGGGCCTGGGCCAGCGGGCGCACCGCCATCACCACACGGAAGGGAAACGGGAACGCCTCGCGGGTCTGCGCGGTATCGGTGAGGGTGAGCTGGATACCGGTCTGATCGTCCAGCAGCTGCAGCTGCCAGGGAAGATCTCTCGCGAAGCCATGCTGCTTGAGGGTGTGGTTGACCCCATTCACCGGGAGCACGTCGCCGGGCAGGTTGCCGCAGATGGGAAACAACACCGGGATTCCACCGCGGATGCTGTTGGCGGGGTTGGCGTAGCGCTCCTGATCGAAATACAGCCACTCGCGCCCGTCACAACACCATTCGGTCACCAGCCCACCACGCTCCGGCACCACCCGCAGGCGATCACCACTGCTGGGATGCACGAATTCCCAGTGGGGATAGGGCGCAGACTGCTGAATGAGCGTCATGGCCATGGGCTTGGGCAGCTCCATTGTCTCGCGACCGTACTGAGGCCACCGGTCCAGGTCAGTTGTGCAGCCAACACGCGGTGCTGCAGCCACCAACCAGCAAGCCCAGGTTTAACCGCTCGCCAGCGTGCCCAACCACTCCAGCAGGGCAGCGTTCACCTGCTCAGGCACCTCATCGTGGGGGCAATGACCAGCCTCCAGCACCACCTCCGTGGTGGCCTGCGGCGCATGGCGCTGAAAACTGGCCCGGCGGCCGGCCGCATTGATCCAGGGATCACGGATCCCCCACAGCAAGAGCAGTGGGGCGCGCAGGTCAGCAAACAGTTCATCCAGGGGCTGTCCGCGGGGAATGTCGAACACGGTGCGAAACACTCCGAAGGCACCGGGATCCGTTGACGGCAGCCGGATCGCCTCCACCAGCTCCTCATCCACGTTGGTGCGGTCGATGTACACCTGATGGAGCGTGCGCCGGATGGTGGCCGGGCGGCGCATGTTTTCAAACAGCAGCCTCTGCAGCACTGGGCTCTTGAGCAAAGCCATGCCAATGGTCTGGCGCGCGATGGCGCCCCAACCCTTGGGATCCCGTTGCTCATCACTGAACGGCCCGGCCGCGTTCAGCAGCACCACACCAGCGCAGCCTTCACCCAACGCAGCCCCGGCGGCCAAGGCGGCAAATCCCCCCAGAGAGTTGCCGGCAATCACGGTGGGACGCCCAATGCGTTCGCGGATATAAGCGCTCAGCTGATCCCTCCACAGGGCTCCGCCATAGCTGAGATCGGC
>JAYKIX010000149.1:0-6255 GCA_035286005.1 Synechococcus sp.
AGCGATCCGGAACTCTGGGCAGAGCGCATCCCATTCCCCGAAACCCGGATCTACACCAAAAAGGTGCTTGGCAATCTCTGGGCCTATCTCCGCAGCGATCACTCCACCTGCCGGAACTAGTTCTCAAACGTTCAAAGGCTGCGAAGAGTGCCAGAGCGGGGCTGGCAACACATGCCCCAAGGCGATCCCTGCAAGCACGATGACGGCCATCCAGAAGGCCATCACCAAGGGCGATGGCACCACTCGAATTCGTGTGAGGTCAAGCCTGGCGAGCAACACCGCCGAAGCCAGGATCAACACATCCGCCAACAACTTCAGCTGCAAGACATACAGACCTCCGGTGATCACCAGCAGCAGGGTGACCACCAGGCTGAACACTCGACTGGACGCCATCAACAGCGAGATCTGCCGAAGCAGCAGATCAGGCATGGTGCAGAGCAACACCACTACCAATGCCTGAACCACCTCAACGGTCCAGAAGACAGGGGTATCAAGCCGCTCGCGCTGGATCAATTGCTGCTGAAACACCGTCCAGTGATTGCCCATCACCGTGGCCACGGCGAACAACAGCATCACCAACGGCGCGCGAAACGGCAGCGTCAGCACTTTGAACAGCGGCATCCGCAACAACAGCAGCAGCAACGCCCGCGAAAACGCTAGCAACGGCAGCAGCGGAGGCCTGCCAAAGTGAGCGCCCAGCGTCGATGCCTGGCATGTCTTCCAACAGCGCCTCCAGCAACCTCAGCGGCCTCCAAAAGGGCCTCCTGCTGATCAGCGCCCTCGTGTTGGCGGTTGTGCTGTTCCTCCTACGCAATGGTGTCTCCACCGAGTCGCCGATGGATCAATTGGCCCGCCGTTCCTTGGCTCCAGAAGTGGCCTTGAGCAACCAGAAGCCAACCATGCTCGAGTTTTACGCCGATTGGTGTGAGGTCTGCCGAGAGATGGCTCCAGCCATGCTCGCGATGGAACAACGCACCAGCGGGAGGCTGAACGTGGTGTTGGTCAATATCGACAATCCCCAATGGCAAGACCTCATTGACCGCTACGACGTCAATGGCATCCCCCAGCTGAATCTGTTCGCAGCCGATGGCCAACTGCGCGGTCGATCGCTTGGGCTGCGCACACCCGAGCAACTGGAGGCCCTCAGTGAAGCCTTGATCAGTGACACCCCGCTGCCCCAGATGGCCGGCA
The DNA here is from genome assembly GCA_035286005.1 of Synechococcus sp. Classification (GTDB taxonomy): domain Bacteria; phylum Cyanobacteriota; class Cyanobacteriia; order PCC-6307; family Cyanobiaceae; genus Synechococcus_C. Next base: position 1,192 of record JAYKIX010000149.1, read on the forward strand.
TCGGAAGCATCAGCAGTCTCGACTCCAACGGCGGGATTGCAACAGCCGTACCGAGCAATGCCGGTCCTCGCAGCCACGGCTGAAAGAACCGGGCATGATCAGCCCAAATCCGCTCACCCAGCCCCTGCCAGCCGCCATGGATCCCCGCTTCCGGGTCGACCTGATCTCCGCCACTCCCAATCCTCAGCAGTGCGTCTATGCAGGCATGCATCAGGACTACAGCGAAGGGTTCGTGGCAGGGCAACGGGACCAATGGCCTGATGAGACCCGGGCAGGCGAGATCTGTGTCAAGCGCCTTCTCGCCGGTGAGCGGGGCCATTACGGCCCCCTAGAACATGCCCAAATCGTTCTGAATGTCGGCTGGTTTCCCCATTCAGTGATGCAACAGGCTCGCACCCACAGGGTGGGAGTCAGCTTCGATGTGCAGTCGATGCGTTACACCGGCGATCGCATTTGCCGGGCAGCCAAGGGCGAACTACCCCTGGAGGAGGTGTTCTACCTCCGTCCAGTGGGCACCTACAGCGATCGTCAAGGCAAGAAATACACCTACAGCGAAGACCAGCGCAGCCAAGATCTGAGCTTCTGTCAGCAGGCTGCCTGCCGTTATCGAGAACTCCTGGAAGCAGGATTTGCCGAAGAGCATGCACGCGGCATCCTTCCTTTCGACTATCGCCAGCATTTTGTGGTGAGTTTCAGCCTGCGAGCCTTCCTGCACTTCATGGACTTGCGGGCGAAGCTCGATGCCCAACAGGAAATCCGAGAGCTCTGTGACCTGATGTGGCCACACCTGCAAGCCTGGGCCCCGGAATTTGCCAGCTGGTACGAAAAAACCCGTTTGCACAAGGCACGCCTGGCCCCCTGAACCGGGGGCCGGAGGCCTTAAATCCGGGCCAGGGTCACCCGCTCAGGCTGGTGCTGATACTTGCCTTGGCGGTCGCTGTAGGTGGTAGCGCAAGGATCCCCTTCAAAAAAGAGCAGCTGGCAGATGCCCTCGTTGGCATAGATCCTGCAATCAGCACCAGAGCTGTTGCTGAATTCCAATGTGAGATGTCCCTCCCAGCTGGCCTCCGCAGGGGTGGTGTTCACAATGATGCCGAGTCGTGCATAGGTGCTTTTGCCCAGACAAATCACTGTGATGTTGGGCGGCACCTTCATCTTTTCAAGTGCCACCCCCAGGCCATAGGAGTGGGCCGGAAGGATGAAGTAATCCCCATCATCGTCATGGTGCAGCTCCGTGGGCTCCAGATTCGCCGGATTGAACTGCTTGGGATTCATCACCGTGCCGGGCACGTGCTTAAAAATCAGGAATTCCTTAGGTGAAAGACGCAGGTCGTATCCATAGGAGGAACAACCAAAGCTGAGTACCGGCCGCTGACACTGGTCAGGGTCAAGGTGGCGGACAAGGCCGGATTGAAAAGGCTCGAGCATGCCTGCGGCAGCTTGCTCTGTGATCCAACGGTCGTTTTTCAGCATCAGAAGCCCCGGCGCAGTTCGGTTACCTGGTCAGCCATGTCCATCAATGAATTTGGGATGGCCGGCCCAGTCACAATCACATCCATCGAGCCTGGGCGTCGCTCCAGCGCACTGCGAACATCCTGCTCATCGAGGTAGCCAAGAGCCACGGCCAGACCCAGCTCATCAAGCACCAACTGATCCAAGTCACCCTTGAGGAGATGGGCACGGCATTCAGCCCAAAGGGCCTCAACTGCAGCCTTGACCTCTTGGCCCCGCTCAGCAGCGGGGTCAGCCAGGCAACTCTCTACGTCTGGCCTGAGCCATTGCAAACGACCGCAGAGGGTGAGGCGACGCTCAGGACCCTGCGCCACTCCACCCTTGAGAAACTGCACCACCATGACCCGACTACCAAGCCCAGCGGTACGCAAGGCCTGACTGAGAACCGAAGCAAAACTGCCGCGATAGGGAGCGGTGTGCACCTGCAGCTGCCCCTCAGGAGACACCAGGTGCAGTGGAGGACTTGGCGCCAGTGATGGCAAGGGATGCAAGCCAGCACGCTCAAGCGTCAGGTGATCCGCTCCACGGGATTCACCGGGTCGATGGCTCGTGCTGTAGCTCGCTGTCATCAAGGGCTTTCGCGTCGGGGACTGACCCGCTGGCGTTAAACCTAGCGCCACCAGACAACTTCACAAGGTCTTTGACACTATCCCTGGTGTCAGGCGGGTGAAGCCCTTGCATTCCACAGGACAGCTGTGGGATGCAAGGGCTGGCCTCCTGCCAGGCTCAAAGCAGTCACGACTGTCAACGTCGCGCCATGACCAGCTCTTCCAGCAGTGCTGCCCGCAACGATGGCCGCAGTGCCAGTCAGCTCCGTCCCTTCGCGATCAGCTGGGACCCCATGGGGTTTGCCATCAGCTCGTTGATCGTGCGCACCGGACGCACCGCTGTGCTCTGCAGCGTCTGCCATCAGGAAGGCGTCCCCCGCTGGCGGCAGGGACAAGGCAAAGGTTGGCTCAGCGCTGAATACCGCTTGCTGCCAGGGTCCACGCCTGAGCGCCAGCAGCGGGAACTGCTCAAGCTTTCCGGGCGCACCCAGGAAATCCAACGCCTGATCGGTCGCAGCCTGCGGGCCTGCATCGATTTCGAAGCCCTGGGCGAAAACACCCTGTTGATCGACTGCGATGTGATCCAAGCCGATGCCGGAACACGCACCGCCTCCATCACTGGCGCGTGGGTGGCGCTGCAGCATGCCTGCAATCAATTGGTGGCTCAAGGTTTGGTGGAGCGCAATCCAATCACCCAACAGGTGGCGGCTGTATCGGTTGGCCTCTTGCAAAGCTCACCCCTGCTCGATCTTGACTACAGCGAAGACAGCAAGGCCGATGTGGATCTCAACGTGGTGATGGACGATCAACACCATTTGCTGGAGATCCAGGGCACGGCGGAGGGGGAGGCTTTTAGTCGGGGGGAACTGAATGCCCTGCTGGATCTGGCGGAGGAAGGCCTTCAAACCTTGATGGAGGGGCAACGACAGGCCTTGCGCGATCGCTGCATTTCGTGATCGTTGCTACACGATGGTGTCGACATGATCCGTAATTTCCTGACATCTGCACCGCCCACATGCCGGGAGTCATGCACGGCTTCAGTCGAACGGTCACATCCGTGCCTGGTCCGATGAGCCTGGCCAATGCTCCAGAGCAAAAACCCCGCACCTTGCTGGATGTGATCCGCGGCCTGGACGGCGCGACGACAGAGCTCGTGGAGCGGGGGAAAACCATCTTTTTCCCAGGTGACCCTGCAGAAAGGGTGTATCTAATCCGCCGCGGGGCAGTACGTCTTTCCAGGGTTTACGAATCGGGCGAAGAGATCACCGTGGCCCTGCTGCGGGAGAACAGCCTGTTTGGGGTTCTCTCTCTGCTGACCGGTCATCGATCGGATCGCTTCTATCACTCTGTCGCCTTCACGCGGGTGGAGATGATTACCGCTCCCGCAGCCTCTGTGCGTCAGGCCATTGAAGCCGATGCAAGCGTGGGCCTGCTTCTCCTCCAGGGTCTCTCGAGTCGAATCCTGCAGACCGAAACCATGATCGAGACACTCACCCACCGGGACATGTCGTCCCGCTTGGTGAGTTTTCTGTTGGTGCTGTGTCGCGATTTCGGGGTGCCCGGCGATCGGGGAATCACGATCGATCTGCGTTTGTCCCACCAGGCGATTGCTGAGGCCATCGGGTCCACGCGTGTGACGATCACCCGCCTGTTGGGCGATCTGCGCAATGCCGGCCTGGTGGAGATCGATCGTAAGAAGATCACCGTTTTGGATCCAATCGCCTTAGCGAAAAAATTCAGCTGAAGGATCTTCAGGTGACAATGGCTGAGGGCGCCATGGACCGTCCTCCGCGTACAGAGAACCGTTGACCGGCTGGCTGCTGATTCTGATCCTGCTCGTGCTCGGTGGCGTGCTGTCCACCTTGGGCGATCGCCTGGGATCCCGTGTCGGGAAAGCACGGTTGAGTCTGTTCGGCCTTCGGCCGCGTAGAACGGCGATTGTGATCACTGTGTTGACGGGCAGCTTGATTTCAGCCCTGTCGCTGGGATTGCTCCTGCTCGTGAGCCGGCAGCTGCGCGTCGGCCTGTTTGAACTCAACGCTCTTCAGGCCAAACTGCGCGCAAGCCGCAACGATCTTGCCCAAAGCCGCCAAGCCCAAGCCAATGCGAGCCGCGAGCTGACCCAAGCACAAGGGGACGCCCACGGAGCTCGGGGCGAACTCGCTGCTGCGGAAGACAAAGCAGATCAATTGCGCAAGGCGCTTGTGCCGCTGCAACAGCAACGGCAACGACTGGAAGCCGAACGACAGCGACTCAGCCAGGACATCCGCGCCAGAGACTCCGAAATCCAACGCACCGAACGGGAACTGTCCAGCGTCCGCAAGCAAATCAGCCAAGGAGAAGCCGAGCTACGAAAGCTCGAACAACAACGGAACGCATTGCGACTTGGCAACGTGGTGCTCAGCAGTGGCCAACCGCTGGCCACGGCCACCTTGCGTCTTGATACACCCAACCAAGCCAAGCAGGTCATTGACCAGCTTCTGAGAGAAGCCAATCAACAGGCCTTCCAACGGGTTCTGCCCGGAGAAACCCCGAACCGTCAGATCCTGCTTGTGCCCCGTCCTGATATCCAACGGCTCGAGACCATCATCAAGAAGCCCGGCACCTGGGTGGTGACGATTCGTTCAGCCGCCAATGTGCTGCTCGGAGAAAAAGTGGTCTATGCCGTCCCAGATGCCAGGCCCAACACAACGGTTGTTCAAAAAGACACCGTTCTCGCCAGCACCGCACTGGAAACGTCCGAGACCGATAGCGACACCATCCGCACCCGTCTGAATCTTCTGCTCGCTTCTGCTTTGGCAGAAGCACAGCGGCGCGGATCTCTGATGCAGGGACTGCAGTTCGACGCCAACGCCCTGAACCAACTGGGAAGAAGCCTGGTCGAGCGAGCCCCCTCGAGGATCGCCCTACAAGCCGTGGCGATCCGGCGAAGCGACACGGCTGATGCTGTGCTCGTGCGCATTGAGGCCGTCGGCACAATCCCTCAGCCACCCAAGCCAAGCCG
>JAYKIX010000150.1:0-12119 GCA_035286005.1 Synechococcus sp.
ACTTCATCGGCAATGAGTATCGCCTGAAGCGGCCCCGCCATGACGTGGAAGAGGCCAAGCGCCGCGATGCCACCTTCGCCTCGCAGATGTATGTGACCTGCCGGCTGGTCAACAAGGAGACCGGTGAGATCAAGGAGCAGGAGGTGTTCATCGGCGAACTGCCTTTGATGACCGAGCGGGGCACGTTCATCATCAACGGTGCCGAGCGGGTGATCGTCAATCAAATCGTCCGATCGCCTGGGGTGTATTTCAAGGATGAACAGGATAAGAACGGCCGCAAAACCTTCAATGCAAGTTTGATCCCCAACCGGGGGGCTTGGTTGAAGTTCGAAACCGACAAGAACGATCTGCTGCACGTCCGTGTTGATAAAACGCGCAAGATCAATGCCCACGTTTTGATGCGCGCAATTGGCCTTTCCGATAATGATGTCCTCGACAAGCTGCGCCACCCGGAATACTACCAAAAGTCGATTGAGGCTGCCAATGATGAAGGGATCGCCTCCGAGGATCAGGCCCTGCTGGAGCTCTACAAAAAACTACGGCCCGGCGAGCCCCCTTCGGTCACCGGTGGTCAGCAGTTGTTGCACAGCCGCTTCTTCGATCCCAAGCGCTACGACCTGGGTCGTGTAGGCCGCTACAAGATTAACAAGAAACTCCGACTCACGATACCGGATGCAACCCGCACCCTCACGCCAGAAGATGTGCTGTCCACAATTGATTACCTGATCAATCTCGAGCTCGATGTTGGCGGCGCCTGTCTTGACGACATCGACCATCTCGGCAATCGGCGCGTTCGCTCCGTGGGGGAACTGCTCCAGAACCAGGTTCGGGTGGGGCTTAGCCGCCTGGAGCGGATTATCAAAGAGCGCATGACCGTCGGCGAAACGGAATCGCTGACACCAGCCCAACTGGTAAACCCCAAGCCCTTGGTGGCGGCGATCAAGGAGTTTTTTGGCTCCAGCCAGCTCAGCCAGTTCATGGACCAAACCAATCCTCTGGCCGAGCTCACCCACAAGCGCCGCATCAGCGCCCTCGGCCCCGGCGGCCTCACCCGCGAGCGGGCCGGGTTCGCGGTGCGCGACATTCATCCTTCCCACTACGGCCGGATCTGCCCGATCGAAACACCGGAAGGTCCGAACGCTGGCCTGATTGGCTCACTGGCGACCCACGCCCGAGTGAATGAATATGGGTTTATTGAAACCCCATTCTGGAAGGTTGAAAACGGCATCGTCGACAAGTCCGGGGCTCCCATCTACCTATCCGCCGATCTTGAGGATGAATGCCGCGTCGCCCCCGGCGACGTGGCCACCGATGCCAACGGCCGCATCACCGCCGAGCAGGTGCCGGTTCGCTACCGCCAGGACTTCGAGACCGTGGTGCCGGAGCAGGTGGATTACGTGCAGCTCTCACCGGTCCAGGTGATCTCCGTGGCCACCTCCCTGATCCCCTTTCTGGAACACGACGACGCCAACCGGGCGCTGATGGGCTCCAACATGCAGCGCCAGGCCGTGCCCCTGCTGCGTCCAGAACGGCCTCTGGTGGGCACCGGACTGGAAACCCAGGTGGCGCGAGATTCCGGCATGGTGCCGATCACCCGCGTCAATGGCGAGGTGGTTTTTGTGGATGCAACGCAGATCATCATTCGCGATGATCAGGGAACGGACCACTACCACTTCCTGCAGAAGTACCAGCGCTCCAATCAAGACACATGCCTGAATCAGCGACCCATCGTCAAGCAGGGCGACAAGGTGATCGCCGGTCAGGTGCTAGCCAATGGTTCAGCCTGTGAGGGCGGTGAGATCGCCCTGGGCCAGAATGTGTTGATTGCCTATATGCCATGGGAGGGCTACAACTATGAAGACGCCATTTTGGTAAGCGATCGGCTGGTCACTGACGATCTCTACACCTCTGTGCACATCGAGAAATATGAAATCGAGGCGCGTCAGACCAAGCTTGGGCCGGAGGAAATTACGCGGGAAATCCCAAACGTGGCCGAGGAAACCCTCGGCAACCTTGATGAGATGGGCATCATCCGCATCGGCGCGTTTGTGGAATCCGGAGACATTCTTGTCGGCAAAGTCACGCCAAAAGGTGAATCGGATCAGCCGCCTGAAGAGAAGCTCTTGCGTGCCATCTTCGGCGAAAAAGCCCGTGATGTGCGCGACAACTCATTACGGGTGCCCAGCACCGAACGGGGTCGGGTGGTGGATGTGCGCATCTACACCCGTGAACAGGGTGATGAGCTGCCGCCCGGCGCCAACATGGTGGTGCGGGTGTACGTGGCCCAGCGCCGCAAGATCCAGGTGGGCGACAAGATGGCCGGCCGCCACGGCAACAAGGGCATCATCAGTCGCATCCTTCCCCGGGAGGACATGCCCTATCTCCCCGATGGCACGCCGATCGACATCGTGCTCAACCCCCTGGGGGTTCCCAGCCGCATGAATGTGGGCCAGGTGTTCGAGTGCCTGATGGGCTGGGCCGCCGCCCACCTCAACGCTCGCGTCAAGGTGATTCCCTTCGATGAGATGCATGGCGTCGAAACCTCCAAGAACACCGTGCAGGCCTACCTGGAAGAGGCCTCCCGCCAGCCCGGCAAAGACTGGGTGTACGACCCCGAAAATCCTGGAAAGATCCAGCTGATCGATGGCCGCACGGGCCAGCCCTTCGACCAGCCGGTCACTGTGGGCTATGCCCACATCCTCAAGCTGGTGCACTTGGTCGACGACAAAATCCATGCCCGTTCCACCGGCCCCTACTCCCTGGTCACCCAGCAGCCGCTCGGGGGCAAGGCTCAGCAAGGCGGGCAGCGGCTGGGAGAGATGGAAGTGTGGGCCCTGGAGGCCTATGGCGCCGCCTACACGCTGCAGGAGCTGCTCACGGTTAAGTCCGACGACATGCAAGGTCGCAACGAGGCGTTGAACGCCATCGTCAAGGGCAAGCCAATCCCCCGCCCCGGCACACCGGAATCGTTCAAGGTGCTGATGCGGGAATTGCAGTCCCTCGGCCTCGATATCGCCGTCTACACCGATGAGGACGAAGAGGTGGATCTGATGCAGGACGTCAACCCTCGCCGCAGCACCCCGTCGCGCCCCACCTATGAATCCCTTGGCGTCGCGGACTACGACGACGATTGAGTTGCAAGTTCAGGCCGGTCCCTAGGCAGCGGACCGGCCCCCTTTCTGCCTGACACGCACGACAGCCTTCCGCTTCAAGGACTGGAATCTGCGCAGGTTCGCAGCACGCATTCACCCACCGCTTGTCCGCCGCCATGTCCAACAGCAATCTCCGCACGGAAAATCACTTCGACTACGTCAAGATCACCCTGGCTTCGCCAGAGAGGATCATGCAGTGGGGACAGCGCACACTCCCCAATGGTCAGGTGGTTGGAGAGGTAACCAAGCCCGAAACGATTAACTACCGCACCCTCAAGCCCGAGATGGACGGGCTCTTCTGCGAGAAGATTTTCGGCCCTTCCAAGGATTGGGAATGCCACTGCGGCAAGTACAAGCGAGTGCGGCACCGCGGCATCGTCTGCGAGCGCTGTGGCGTGGAAGTCACCGAGAGCAGGGTGCGCCGCCATCGGATGGGCTTTATCAAGCTGGCGGCCCCGGTCTCCCATGTTTGGTACCTCAAGGGAATCCCCAGCTATGTGGCGATTCTTCTCGATATGCCCCTACGCGACGTGGAGCAGATCGTCTATTTCAACTGTTATGTGGTTCTCGATCCCGGCGATCACAAGGATCTCACCTACAAGCAGCTGCTCACCGAGGATGAATGGCTGGAGATTGAAGATCAGATCTTCGCAGAGGATTCTGAAATCGAGAATGAGCCAGTCGTTGGTATTGGCGCTGAAGCCCTCAAGCAGCTGCTCGAAGATCTCAACCTTGAAGAGATCGCCAATCAGTTGCGCGAGGAGATTGCAAGCAGCAAGGGCCAGAAGCGCGCCAAGCTGATCAAGCGCCTCCGCGTGATCGACAACTTCATCGCCACCAATGCCCGCCCTGAGTGGATGGTGTTGGATGTGATCCCTGTGATTCCGCCGGATCTGCGGCCGATGGTGCAGTTAGACGGCGGACGGTTTGCTACCAGCGATCTCAATGATCTCTACCGCCGCGTTATCAACCGCAACAACCGTCTGGCGCGTCTGCAGGAAATCCTGGCCCCTGAGATCATCGTGCGCAACGAAAAGCGCATGCTCCAGGAAGCCGTCGATGCCTTGATCGATAACGGCCGCCGTGGTCGCACGGTAGTCGGGGCCAACAACCGGGCCTTGAAATCGCTGAGCGACATCATCGAAGGCAAGCAAGGCCGCTTCCGCCAGAACCTGCTGGGCAAGCGGGTCGATTATTCCGGCCGCTCCGTGATTGTGGTGGGTCCGAAGTTGAAGATGCATCAGTGCGGCCTACCAAAAGAGATGGCAATTGAACTGTTCCAGCCCTTTGTGATCCATCGTTTGATCCGCCAGAACATCGTCAACAACATCAAGGCGGCCAAGAAGATGATTAATAAGGGCGATGATGAGGTGATGCAGGTGCTACAGGAAGTGATTGAAGGCCATCCAATCCTGCTCAACAGAGCTCCGACGTTGCACCGTCTCGGGATTCAGGCCTTTGAACCCAAGCTGGTCGACGGTCGCGCCATTCAGTTGCATCCGCTGGTCTGCCCCGCCTTCAACGCCGACTTTGACGGTGACCAAATGGCCGTGCATGTGCCCCTGGCGATCGAGGCCCAGACCGAAGCCCGCATGTTGATGTTGGCCAGCAACAACATTCTTTCTCCCGCCACCGGCGAACCCATCATCACACCTTCCCAGGACATGGTGCTCGGGGCTTACTACCTCACCGCCGAAAAGCGGGATAACCCCCAGCCTGCGTTTGGCAGCCATGCCCACACCTACGCCAGCCTCGAAGATGTACTAGCGGCGTTTCAGGAGAAGCATCTACATCTGCATGACTGGGTCTGGGTGCGGTTCAACGGAGATGTGGAGACGCCGGATGAAGATTCCCAGCCCCAGCACCAGGAAACCCTCAGCGATGGCACCCGCATCGAACAGTGGAAGTTCCGCCGCGACCGTTTCGATGAGGACGGTGCCCTGATCAGTCGCTATCTACTCACCACCGTTGGCCGTGTTGTGATCAACCACACCATCATCGACGCCGTCGCCTCCACCTGACCCGCGGCAGTTTTCGCCCTCGCTCGTCCTTCCGTCCCCAACCGTGCGCCGCCATGACTGCAAGCCCCGCCAAAAAGACCCCCAGGAAATCCTCCAAAGCCGCTGCCGCTGCTGCTGCGGCCGCTAGCGCCGCTGCCTCCGCCAAGGCGGCATTGCCCTCCAAGCCAATGCCGCCCTTCCGCAACCAGGTGATCGACAAGAAGGCCCTGCGCACCCTGATGAGCTGGGCCTTCAAGCACCATGGCACCGCCGCCACGGCGACGATGGCGGATGAACTCAAGGATCTGGGCTTTCATTACGCCACCCAAGCGGCGGTCTCGATTTCTGTGGATGATCTCTGCATCCCCAGCCAGAAGGCCCGCTTGCTGCAGGAGGCAGAGCAGCAGATCACCGATACCGAGGAGCGCTATCGGCTGGGCGAAATCACCGAGGTGGAGCGTCACACCAAAGTGATCGACACCTGGACGGAGACCAACGAACGTCTCGTTGAAGAAGTCAAAAAGAACTTCAATGAAAACGCGCCCCTGAATTCCGTCTGGATGATGGCCAACTCAGGCGCACGGGGAAACATGTCGCAGGTGCGTCAGCTGGTGGGCATGCGTGGCCTGATGGCCAACCCGCAGGGCGAAATTATTGACCTTCCGATTCGCACCAATTTCCGTGAGGGTCTGACGGTCACCGAGTACGTGATCTCCTCCTATGGCGCCCGTAAGGGTTTGGTGGATACCGCTCTGCGAACCGCTGACTCCGGCTACCTGACCCGTCGTCTGGTGGACGTCGCCCAGGACGTGATCGTGCGCGAAGACGATTGCGGCACCACTCGGTCGATCATGGTGAAGGCTGAAGACGGCAAGTACGGCAGCCGCCTGATTGGCCGTCTCACCGCTGATCAAGTGGTGAACAGTGAAGGCGAAGTGCTCGCTGAGCGAAACACCGAGATCGATCCTCCTCTGTCGCAGCGTTTTGAGAAGGCCGGAGTTCCGGCAGTGATGGTGCGCTCTCCGCTCACTTGCGAAGCCAACCGCTCTGTGTGCCGCAAGTGCTACGGCTGGGCTCTTGCCCACAACGAACTGGTCGATCTGGGTGAAGCTGTCGGCATCATCGCGGCTCAGTCGATCGGTGAGCCTGGTACCCAGCTCACCATGCGGACATTCCACACCGGTGGTGTGTCGACGGCAGAAACCGGCGTGGTGCGCTCCAAGTTGGCGGGCACCGTGGAATTTGGTCCTAAGGCCCGAGTTCGCCCCTACCGCACCCCCCATGGCGTGAATGCTGAACAGGCCGAGGTTGATTTCACCCTCACCATCCAGCCGTCTGGAAAGGGAAAGGCTCAGAAGATCGAGATCACGAACGGCTCTCTCCTCTTTGTCGACAACGGTCAGGACATCGCCGCTGACATCACCGTCGCCCAGATCTCTGCCGGCGCGGTCAAGAAGAGCGTTGAAAAAGCCACCAAAGATGTGATCTGCGATCTGGCTGGTCAGGTGCGTTACGAGCAGGCCATCCAGCCCAGGGAGGTCACTGACCGCCAGGGCAACATCACGCGTAAAGCCTCACGCCTTGGACGGATGTGGGTGCTTGCCGGCGATGTTTACAACCTGCCTCCCAACGCCAAGCCTGTCGTTAAGCCCAGCGCGATCGTCCAAGAAGGTCAGGTGCTTGCTGAAGCCAGCCAGTCCAGCGAGTACGGCGGTGAAGTGCGTCTCCGCGACTCCCTTGGTGACTCCCGTGAGGTGCAGATCGTCACCACGGCGATGACGCTCAAGGACTTCAAGCTGCTGGGTGAGTCCACCCACGCCGGTGAGATCTGGAACCTGGAGGCGAAGGATGGTACCCGCTATCGCCTTAACACCATTCCCGGAAGCAAAATCGGCTCCGGTGAGGTGGTGGCTGAGTTGGCCGACGACCGCTTCCGCACGCAGACCGGCGGCCTGGTGCGTTTCGCCACTGGTCTTGCCATCAAGAAGGCCCGCTCCGCCAAAAACGGGTACGAGGTCAATAAGGGTGGGACCATGCTGTGGATCCCTCAGGAGACCCATGAAATCAACAAGGACATTTCCTTGTTGATGATTGAAGACGGTCAGTGGATCGAAGCTGGAACTGAAGTCGTTAAAGACATCTTCAGCCAGACGGCCGGCATCGTTACGGTCACCCAGAAGAACGACATCTTGCGCGAGATCATCGTGCGGAGTGGCAGCTTCCATCTCTGCTCGGAGAAGAAAGCTCTCGAGCGCTTTGAGGGTGAAGGCGTGATGGTGAATCCCGGCGAGGCGATTGCCAAAGGCATCAGCAGTGACGCCATGGTGTTCGTCCAGACGGTTGAGACGCCTGAAGGCACTGGTCTGCTGCTGCGTCCGGTGGAGGAATACACCATCCCCAACGAGGCTCAGCTTCCTGAGCTTGGTCATGTCAAGCAACCCAATGGTCCCCATCTGGGACTGAAGGCCACCCAGCGTCTCGCCTTCAAGGACAACGAACTGGTCAAGTCCGTTGAGGGTGTTGAGCTGCTCAAGACTCAGCTGAGCCTCGAAACCTTTGACACCACTCCGCAGATGACGGTGGATGTGGAGCGGGTGGCCGACAAGCGCGCCAAGACCATCGACCGCCTCCAGCTGGTGATTCTCGAGAGCATCCTGGTGCGTCGCGACACCATGTCTGACTCCAGCCATGGTTCGACCCATACCGAGCTGCAGGCGGAAGACGGTCAGACCATCAAGGCTGGAGACGTGGTCGCCACCACTCAGATCCTTTGTAAGCAGCAAGGCGTTGTCCAGATGCCTGATGAGCTTGATGACGAGCCCATCCGTCGTCTGATCGTTGAGCGTGAGGAAGACACCACCACCATCTCCATCAGCGGTGCACCCAGTGTCACTGTTGGACAGCGCGTGGTGGATGGCGATGAGCTTTGCGCAGGTCAGCCCGCCGCTTGTTGCGGTGAAATCGAGACGGTCGATGGCAAGTCCGTCACCCTGCGTCTCGGCCGTCCCTACATGATTTCTCCTGAGTCGGTACTGCACGTTCGCGATGGTGATCTCGTCCAGCGCGGCGACGGCCTTGCTCTGCTGGTGTTTGAGCGCCAGAAGACCGGTGACATTGTTCAGGGTCTGCCTCGTATTGAAGAATTGCTGGAGGCCCGTCGCCCCCGGGAATCCTCAATCCTTTGCAAGAAGCCCGGCACCGTTGAGATCAAGCAGGGCGAGGATGACGAGAACACGATCGTCACCGTGATCGAGGCCGACGATGCTGTCGCCGAGTACCCGATTTTGCTGGGTCGCAACGTGATGGTTAGCGATGGTCAACAGGTGCATGCCGGTGAGCTGCTTACTGATGGTCCGATCAATCCCCACGAGCTGCTGGAGTGTTTCTTCGAGGATCTGCGCTCGCGCAAGCCTCTGATGGACGCCGCCCAGGAGGCGATCGCCAAGCTTCAGCACCGTCTGGTGAATGAGGTGCAGAACGTCTACAAATCTCAGGGTGTGTCGATTGACGACAAACACATTGAGGTGATTGTGCGTCAGATGACCAGCAAGGTGCGGGTCGAAGATGCCGGTGACACCACCCTCTTGCCTGGTGAATTGATCGAACTGCGTCAGGTGGAAGACACCAATCAGGCCATGTCGATCACTGGTGGTGCTCCCGCCGAATTCACTCCGGTGCTTCTTGGGATCACGAAGGCCTCGCTCAACACCGATAGCTTCATTTCAGCGGCCTCCTTCCAGGAGACCACCCGTGTGCTCACAGAAGCTGCGATCGAGGGCAAGAGCGATTGGCTCCGAGGCCTCAAGGAAAATGTGATCATTGGTCGCCTGATCCCTGCAGGTACAGGTTTCAGTGGTTTCGAGGAGGAGTTGCGAGCCGAGGCTGGCCCCCATCCCGACATCCTTTCGGAGGATCCTGCCGGTTATCGCCGTATGCAGAATCTTCGTCCGGATTACACGGTGGACATGCCAGCAGCGGAGGCCACCCAGGCTGCAGCAGTGCTCGATGATCCAAGCGATGCCGATCTGGAGGCCACCCGCTCTCGCCATGGCATCGAAGACAAGAGCAGCTTTGCTGCCTTTGCTCGTCCTGAGGTCGACGATGACCTGAAGGAAGAGCAGGTAGTCGATGCCGAGGCCGTCGAAGGTCTGCAGGAAGAAGGCCTACTCAGCGATGAGTGAGCTTCGGCTCTCCGTTCACGGGAGTGGCTTCGGCCACTCCAAACTGTGTCGTTTATTGGGTACAGCCCATGCTTGAGCCAACCCTGATTCCAGAGCGCAAGCTGCCCCGGTATGGGTTCCACACGCATACAGAGCGTCTCAACGGCCGTGTGGCCATGCTCGGTTTCATTGCCCTTCTGGTGCTTGAGTACAAACTCGGCCACGGCGTGATCTCCTGGTGAGCACTGCTCTGCTCGGCCGCAGTGCCGCCGATCTTGAGCAATGGGCAGTGGCCCACGGCCAGTCGGCTTTTCGCGGCCGTCAGCTGCACGACTGGCTTTATGCCAAGGGAGCGCACGATCTCAGTGACATCACGGTTCTTCCCAAGGCCTGGAGGTCAGAACTTCAGGAACAAGGAATCGTCGTTGGACGCCTAGAGGAGCAATTGCGATCCGTGGCCAGCGACGCGACCACGAAACTCCTTCTTGGCACTGAGGATTCAGAAACGATCGAAACCGTTGGCATCCCTACGGATCAGCGCTTGACGGTCTGTGTGTCGAGTCAAGTGGGATGCCCGATGGCCTGTCGTTTCTGTGCGACTGGCAAAGGCGGGCTTCAGCGTTCCCTGGCCACCCATGAAATCGTGGATCAAGTGCTCAGCATCCGTGAGGTGATGGATCGGCGTCCATCCCACGTGGTGTTCATGGGCATGGGAGAGCCACTCCTCAACATCGAAGCGGTGCTCGACTCCATTCGTTGCTTCAACGACGATTTGGGGATTGGACAGCGAAGAATCACCGTCAGCACCGTTGGCGTTCCCCGCACCCTGCCTCGACTCGCTGAGTTGGCGATGGAACGGCTAGGCCGGGCTCAGTTCACGTTGGCCGTGAGTTTGCATGCACCCAACCAACGCCTGCGGGAGGAACTGATCCCCACTGCCCATGCCTACCCCTATGAGCAATTGCTTGAGGATTGTCGTCACTATTTGGTGATCACAGGCAGGAGGGTGAGCTTCGAGTACATCCTCCTCGGGGGTCTGAACGATCACCCGGCCCATGCCGAGGAATTGGCCGACCAGGTTGGAGGGTTCCAGAGTCACGTCAATCTGATCGCTTACAACCCGATCGAGGAAGAGGAATTCCAGCGCCCGTCTGCTGAGCGCATTGCCGGTTTCCGGCGCGTTCTGGAGCGGCGGGGCGTTGCGGTGAGCCTTCGCGCGAGTCGTGGCTTGGATCAGAACGCTGCCTGCGGTCAATTGCGGCGACAAAATCGCCCAGCTTCAACCAATTAGGCCGAGACTGCGCCCAGCTTCAAGGGGCCATGACTGGGGTCGACTGGCTAATTCTTGTTTTCTACCTGATCGGGACCCTCCTGCTGGGACTCTGGTTGGCCCGGCGTAACCGCAGCGAAGACGATTACTTCGTGGCTGGTCGGAGCCTCAGCGGCTGGCTGGCTGGGGCTTCAATGGCCGCCACTACCTTCTCCATCGATACGCCTCTTTATGTGGCCGGCTTGGTGGGGACCCGTGGTCTCGCCGGTAACTGGGAGTGGTGGAGTTTTGGCCTGGCGCATGTGGCGATGGCCGTGGTGTTTGCACCCCTGTGGCGACGCAGTGGGGTAATGACGGATGCCGCCTTCACCGAGTTGCGCTACGGCGGAGCTCCTGCCGCCTGGTTGCGGGGGATCAAGGCCTTTCTCCTGGCTCTGCCTGTGAATTGCATTGGCATTGGCTACGCCTTTTTGGCGATGCGCAAGGTGGTGGAGGCGCTCGGAATTGTGTCCAATCAGCCGATGTCTGCGCTCGGTGGAGTGTCCGACACCGTGGCCCTGCTGGCGGTAGTGGCGGTATTGGTGCTCGTTTATACGGTGGCCGGCGGCCTTTGGGCTGTGGTGGTCACTGATTTCATCCAGCTGGTGTTGGCCCTTGCAGGTGCGCTCGCCGTCGCCTGGGCGGCGGTGCATGCCGCCGGAGGCATGGACGCGATGCTTGAGCAGATTCAATCTTTGGGGCGACCAGAGGCCTTGTCGCTGGTGCCTTGGCAATGGAGAGATGGTGGTTTCGACTGGATTGGTGGTGCAGGGATCAGCGCTGCCACGTTCTTGGCCTACCTGAGTGTTCAGTGGTGGAGTTTCCGCCGCAGCGATGGAGGTGGAGAGTTCATCCAGCGCATGCTGGCCACGCGCGATGAGCGTCAGGCCCAGTTGGCGGGCTGGGTGTTTTTGGTGGTCAATTACCTGCTGCGGAGCTGGCTCTGGGTGGTGGTGGCCTTGGCGGCCCTGGTGCTGCTGCCCGCCCAGAGTGACTGGGAGCTTAGTTATCCCACCCTCGCGGTCACCTATTTACCCCCGGTGGTGCTGGGGTTGGTCGTGGTGTCGTTGGTGGCGGCCTTCATGAGCACGGTGAGTACTGCTGTGAATTGGGGGGCGAGCTATCTCACCCACGATCTCTATCAACGCTTCGCACGCCCGAATGCCGATCAGCGGGAGCTCCTCGTGGTTGGTCAGCTCACCAGCGTGCTGCTGTTGGTGCTTGGGGTGATCACAGCCTTGCTCAGTGACAGCATCGGCACCGTGTTCCGACTGGTGATCGCCATCGGCACAGGGCCAGGGGTGGTTTTGGTGCTGCGCTGGTTCTGGTGGCGTATCAATGCGGCAGCAGAGCTGGCTGCCATGGTCTGCGGCTTTCTCGTTGGGTTGTGCACGTCAGTGGTCCCTTTGCTGGTGATCCCCGACTACGGCATTCGCCTCATGGTGACGACAGGACTGACCGGAGTGGTTTGGCTTGTTGTGATGCTGATCACTCCCCC
>JAYKIX010000151.1:0-4004 GCA_035286005.1 Synechococcus sp.
TCGTTGGGTCGCAGCTCGATCCAGGCCCCTTTGTGACGCACTAAGGGACTGCGTTTCCCCGCCAGCCGTTCGAGTTCCCGCAGCGTCAGGGTGACGCCGCCGATCATCAGCTCCCATTCCCAATCCAGCGGTTCGCCGAGGGTGAAGCCCCGGGATTTTTCCGGCAGTTCCGCTTTGATCGAGAGGCCCAGTCGGCTGGCCAGACCGCCCGACAGGCTGGGGGGTAGTTCCACGCCCACACCCACATCCCGCAGCTGGCGGGCGGCAGTGCGCACGAGCACAAAGGCTTCGGCAGGGGTGAGCTGCATCGCCTCGGGCGTGGAGCTGTCGATCCCTCGCGCGATCGGTTCAAACACCGTGAGGGCTCGGCCCATGCCCTCCAGCAGCAGTTCCCCGGGGTGCTCCACAGCGATTTCTCCCAGCTGCAGGCCCTTGGGCCCGCAGGCCCAGGCCACGCCGGCCGGCACCTTGAGGGTGGGGTCGGCTTCAGCTTGGAGGGAGAAGCGCAGGGTCCAGAGGTCTTCGCCGTCGTCTGGGGTGTCGAGTTCGAGGCAGGCCCTGGCAGCTGCCACGTTGCCGGCGACCCCTTCCCGCCAGTGATGGCTTGCGGTGGCAAGGCGTTCGGCTTCTTCATCGCCGAGCTGAATCACGCCCGTGTCTGACCCCAGCGCTTCCTGCCAGGCGCTCAGGAGGGGATCGAGCCCGTCGGGGGCGGGGGTGAAGCCGGTGCGCAGCTGGGCATCCACCAGGTCTTCCAGCAGGGTGGCCACCCGCAGTCGACCGCTGCGGGGCCGGCAGCTGGCGACGGGATTGGCGGCCCGCATCGCTTCCGGGCGAAGGCGGGTGGTGCGATTGCTGCGCTTGCCGGTGGGTTCACGCCAAGGCAGCGCGCAGGTAGCAACCAGGGGTAAGCGGGATGCGAGATCTTCAAGGCGGCGACGATCGTCTTCCCGATTCAGCAGCGGAACCCAGCGGGCCCGGTGCGGGTAGCCCTCACCTTTGCTGAGTTCCACCTGGGGAATCCAGCGGCCCCGGGCGATCAGACTCAGGGCCCAGCGCTGCATGTGGCTCCACCAGCGGAGCTCTTCGGCGAGGTCGGGATTGCGCCCGGAGAGGGGTAAACGTGAAAGCCAGGCTGTGGCGGCTCCGGGTTCGATCGCCAGGCCCTGCACCTGCCAAGGCCACCATTCCGTTTGTTTGGGGATTGGTTCGCCGGCTTGCAAGGGAAGCCCTGTCCAGCCTTCCGGTTCGGCAGTGGCGGCATCACCCCGTTTTTTGCGCGGCTTCACCGTGCGACTCGGCAGGGTGAGGCAAGCCGTGGCATCGATGATGCCATCGGGCAGGAGGTCGCGTTCGCTCAGCCAGGCCCGCAGGTCGTCGTGGCTGAGGGTGAAGGGATGAATGGCCGGTGTAATCCCAGGCCCTGCTGGTTCGGCGACACGCCACGTGTCTGCCCACACCAGCAGGGCAGGACGCCCGGAACTGGTGGGAGTACGGATGGCGGGTAGCCAGGTGGCGTGCAGCAGGCTCATGGCCGCGACGCGGACAGCATGCGTTGGGTTCCGTGGAGCAGGAGTGCGCTGCCGATCAACGGCAACCACGCCAGGAGGAGGTCCAGTCCCAATGATGCCAGGGCGTCCACCCCCGCGACAGGGGAGGGCAAGTTCATGCCCAGGCTGCGCACCCCACAGATGGCCCCCACAAGGCCAGCCTGCAGGTGGGAATCCTCGGGATCCACGCGCTCCAGGTGGAAGGCCAGCAGCCCATAAAACAGTCCGCAGCCGGTGGAGCGCACCGCAAGATCCACCCCGAACAGCAAACCGATCAGTCCTGCGGAGATGCCTGCAATGAGGGCCCAGCTGATCGAGCGCCAACGCAGAGTCGCACGGTTCGAAACCTGTTCGACCGTGGAGACGTAGGCGGTATCGGGAAGCGGGGCGGCCAACGTTGGCGGCGGCTCAGGGGTGATCATGGCTGCTGGACCCGACTTCGCCGCCCGAATCCGCCATGGCTGTTGCACGATCGTCGCGCTCTGATGCAGCCCGTCCCCGCAGTGGTGCCGAGATTCGGGCGGCCTTCCTCAACTTCTTTGAGCAGCGGGGGCACAAGCGCATGGCCAGTGCCTCGTTGGTGCCGGAGGACCCCACGGTGCTGCTCACCATTGCCGGGATGCTGCCGTTCAAGCCGATTTTTCTCGGCCAGCAGGAGCGGCCTGCCCCCTGTGCCACTAGCAGCCAGAAGTGCATCCGCACGAACGACATCGAAAACGTGGGTCGCACGGCGCGGCACCACACGTTCTTCGAGATGCTCGGGAACTTCTCGTTTGGTGACTACTTCAAAGAACAGGCGATCCAGTGGGCCTGGCAACTCAGCACCGGTGTGTTCGGCCTGGATCCCAAGAATCTGGTGGTGAGCGTCTTCCGTGAAGACGATGAGGCCGAACAGATCTGGCGCGAGGTGGTGGGGGTCAACCCCAAGCGCATCATCCGCATGGACGAGGCCGACAACTTCTGGGCCTCCGGTCCCACCGGCCCCTGTGGCCCTTGCTCGGAGATCTATTACGACTTCAAGCCGGAACTGGGTGACGACGGCATCGATCTCGAGGACGACGACCGCTTCATCGAGTTTTACAACCTGGTGTTCATGCAGTACAACCGCGACGCGGAGGGCAACCTCACGCCGCTGGCGAACCGCAACATCGATACCGGCATGGGTCTGGAGCGGATGGCTCAGATCCTGCAACAGGTGCCGAACAACTACGAAACCGATCTGATCTATCCCCTGATCGAAACGGCAGCGGGCCTGGCCGGGGTCGACTACAAGGCCCTCGACGAGAAGGGCAAGACCAGCCTCAAGGTGATCGGCGACCACAGCCGGGCGGTGACCCAGCTGATTTGTGATGGCGTCACGGCCAGCAACCTGGGTCGCGGCTACATCCTGCGCCGGTTGCTGCGCCGTGTGGTGCGTCATGGCCGCTTGCTGGGCATCGCCAAACCGTTCCTCACGGTGATGGGTGAAGCCTCCATCGCCCTGATGCAAGAGGCCTATCCCCAACTGCTGGAGCGCAAGGAGGTGATCCTGGCGGAACTGCAGCGGGAAGAGGCCCGCTTCCTGGAAACCCTGGAGCGGGGCGAGAAGCTGCTGGCTGATGTGCTTGATGCACAGCCCAAACAGATTTCAGGGGCGCAGGCCTTCGAGCTCTACGACACCTATGGTTTCCCGCTCGAACTGACCCAGGAGATCGCCGAGGAGCATGGGCTCACGGTGGATCTGGATGGATTTGAAACGGCGATGGAGGAGCAGCGCCAGCGGGCGAAAGCTGCTGCCGTGAGCATCGACCTCACCCTTCAGGACGCCATCGATCAGGTGGCGGCGGAGCTGGAGGCCACCAGCTTCCGGGGCTACGAGCTGCTGGAGCACAGCAGCAGCGTGCAGGCCCTGGTGGTCAACGGTGAGCCAGCCCAACAGGCCGGTGCTGGTGATGCAGTGCAGGTGGTGCTCGACACCACGCCGTTCTATGGCGAAGGCGGCGGCCAGGTGGGGGATCGGGGCGTGTTGGTGGGCGACGGCCCCGATGGCAACGGTTTGATCGTGGTGATTGAGGGCGTCAGCCGCAATCGCAGTGTGTTTGTGCACAGCGGCCGGGTGGAGCGCGGCAGCCTTTTCATTGGCGATGTGGTGCATGGCCAGGTGGACAGGGCCTGCCGGCGCCGGGCCCAGGCCAATCACACCGCCACCCATCTCCTGCAGGCAGCTCTCAAACAGGTGGTGGATCCGGGGATCGGCCAGGCCGGATCCCTGGTGGATTTCGAGCGCCTGCGGTTCGACTTCCACTGCCCGCGGGCGGTGAAAGCCGATGAGCTGGAGCAGATCGAAACCCTGATCAATGGCTGGATCAGTGAGGCCCATTCCCTTGAAGTGCAGGAGATGGCGATCGAGCAGGCCAAGGCCGCCGGAGCTGTGGCGATGTTTGGGGAGAAATACGCCGATGTGGTGCGGGTGGT
>JAYKIX010000152.1:0-4574 GCA_035286005.1 Synechococcus sp.
GCTTCAGCAGCGGTTTGAGCTGCAAATGGGGTGCCCTTGCGGGCGCCCTTGAAGCCGCTGGCACCGGCGGAAGACCAGGAAATGACTTCCCCAGTGGTGTCGGTGATGGAGACGATCGTGTTGTTGAACGTGCTCTGAATATGGGCAACGCCGTTGGGGACGTTGCGCTTGGCCTTTTTGGGGCCAGATTTTTTGGCAGTCTTGGCCATGAACGGGGGCCTGAAGGCAGTGAGAAAAGGACGATCGAAGCGGGTGAAGGCAAATCCTTAGAGACTCGCCTTTACGCCTTACTTCTTCTTACCGGCCACGGTTTTGCGGGCGCCGCGACGGGTGCGGGCATTCGTGCGGGTGCGCTGACCACGAACCGGAAGGCTCATGCGATGGCGGCGCCCACGCAGACAACCGATATCCTGCAGGCGCTTGAGGGCCATGCCCTCCTGGCGACGCAGGTCACCTTCGATCGTGTAACCCTCGGTGGCACCGCGCAGTTTCTGCACGTCTGCATCCTCGAGATCCTTGACGCGGGTATCAGGGTTGACACCGGTCTTGGAGAGGATGGTGCGAGCCCGGGTGGGCCCGATTCCGTAGATGTAGGTGAGGGCGACTTCGATCCGCTTGTCGCGGGGAATGTCGACACCAGCAATCCTTGCCACTGAGCAAACAATCGAGGGGGGACGGGGGCCGCCTTCAGGCGGCAGTTGAGGCGATGGTCAGCGGTCGGCTGACCGGCAGTCGGGAATCAACCCTGGCGCTGCTTGTGCTTGGGGTTGGTGCAGATCACCATGACCCGGCCGTGACGGCGAATCACACGGCACTTGTCGCACATTTTCTTGACCGAGGCGCGCACCTTCATGGGGTGTGGCTCTCCAAAATTCCAAACAGCTAACTTACCACAGGGGGGTTATCAACCACCTGTCAAGGCTTCTTCAATCCGAGTGGTGATCGCCTCGACCGTGCCTTGTGCCTCCACGGAGATCAGCAGCCCTTGTTGGCGGTAATGGTCGATGAGAGGGGCGGTTTTGTCGCGGTAGACCTCAAGGCGGTGACGGATCACCTCTTCGTTGTCATCGGAGCGGCCACGAGCCAGCATTCGTTCCATCAGCACAGCATCATCGAGCTCCAGCAACACAACCGCTTCCATCGGTTGGCCAATGTCCTTGAGCAGAGGCTCGAGTGCTTCGGCCTGGGCAACATTGCGGGGGAAGCCATCCAGCAGCCAGCCTGCTTCGCCCAGGCCGCTGAGTTGTCCCTTGACGATCGCCAGCACCAGGGCGTCACTGACAAGCTCGCCCCGGTTCATGACGGCCTCAGCCTCTTGACCCAGATCTGTTTTTGCGGCGACTTCGGCCCGCAGCAGGTCACCCGTGGATAGGTGCTGCATCCCATGCTGTTCGCACAGGCGTGCTGCCTGGGTGCCTTTGCCTGCTCCAGGGGGGCCAAGGAAAAGAAGGCGCTTTTTCATGAATCAATCACTGAATGAGAAAGGGGAAACGCAAACCGGAGGTTTTCGTGTTTTCAACGTTTCGTCGATGGGTTACTGGCGCACCAGGCCTTCGTAGCGTTGGGAGACCACATAGGTCTGCACCTGCTTGGCCGTGTCGATGGCAACGCCCACCAGAATCAGCAAAGACGTGGATCCAAGGCCCCCAAGCTGAATGCCGCTGGAGCGCTCCATCAGCGATGGAACAATCACAACAATGCCAAGAAACAGGCCGCCCAGGAGGGTGAGCCGGGCCTGGACTCCTGAGATGTAGTTGGCGGTGGCCGTGCCGGGGCGCACCCCAGGAATCGCGACGCCGCCACGCTTGAGGTTGCTGGCGATGTCGGTGGGGTTCAGGGTCAGAGAGGCGTAGAAGTATGAAAACGCCAAAATCAGGGCGAAGTACACCACGTAGTACGGCCAGTTCCCAGGTTGAATCGCTCCAACTGCTTTTGAAAGCCATTCCTGCTTGGTGACCTGGGCCAATGTGGCGGGAAGAAAAAGCATGGCCGAAGCGAAAATGATCGGCATCACACCACCTGCGTTGAGCTTCATCGGTAAGTAGCTCTGGCGACTGGGCAGGGACCCTGTCCCCCCGATTTGGCGTTTGGCGCTCACGATCGGCAGGCGTCGGGAGGCTTCCTGCACAAACACGATGCCGACGATCGTTGCAAGAAACACAAGGGTGAGGGTGACCAGGCCAAGCACGGATTCGCGCCCACCCAACTGAGCGGTCTTGATGGCGTTGCCCACGGTTTGGGGAAGGGTGGCAACGATGTTCAAAAAAATCACCAGAGAGGCGCCTTGTCCGATGCCCCGCTCAGTGATCACTTCACTGATCCACATCACCACCATGGAGCCGGTCACCAGGGCCAGCGAGGTCTGGACGACGAACACCACGTCACTCAGTCCTTCGGTGGCGTACTGACGCAGGATGAGCGAAAAGACAATGCTTTGAATGAGGCCCCAACCGAGGGCTACATAGCGGGTGATCTGGGCAATTTTGCGCCGACCCGCTTCCCCTTCGTTCTTCTGAAGATCTTCGAGTTGCGGAAGCGCAGCAGTCAGCAGCTGAAGAATGATCGAGGCATTAATGAACGGGAGGATGCCGAGAGCGAAGATCCCCAGGCTCGATACGCCCCCGCCGGTAAAGATGTCGAGGAAGCCAATGAGCTGGCCACCGCCCTCAAGGAATTTCTGGAAGGCGACTCGGTCGATGCCTGGCATCGGGATATAAATCCCAAGCCTTACCAGCAACAGCAGGCCGATGGTGGTGAGAATCCGGCCGCGTAGTTCCGGATTGGTCACCGCCTGGGTGATTACTTCACCGGCGCTGGGGTTGCGTCCCCGACTAACGAGCATGAATGTGAGGGAGTGAGAGGGGCTTGCTACCAAAAAGCCGTCCGATGACCGAAGTCATGCGGACGGCTCAGACCTTAGATCTGCAAGAGCAAATCAGGGTGAAACTCAGTCGAGCAGTTCGCAGCTGCCGCCGGCTGCTTCGATCTTGGTGCGGGCGGAGGCAGTGAAGGCTGCCGCCTGAACGGTCAGCTTCACGGTCAGCTCACCATTGCCGAGCACCTTGAGGGGGTGCTTGGGGCTGGTGACGATGCCGTCCTTCACGAGGGAGTCAAGGCTGACAGTGCTACCTGCCTTGAGCTCATTCAGCACAGACACATTCACCACAGTGAAGAACTTGGGGTTCACCAGTGGGAAGTGCTTGAGCTTGGGAACCCGGCGGTAGAGAGGCATCTGGCCACCCTCAAAACCGGGGCGGGTCGGACGGCCCGAACGGGACTTCTGACCACGCATGCCGAAACCACAGCTGGCACCTTGGCCGGCAGCGATGCCACGGCCCTTGCGCAGTTTGCGGCGACGAGCGCCTTTGTTGGCCTTAAGCGAATCGAGACGAAGGGTCATGGGGAATCAGGAATAGATCTGCTCGAGGGAGATCCCCCGTTCCTTGGCGGTGTCCTTGTGGGTGCGGAGCTCGGAGAGGGCCACCATCGCAGCGCGGGCGTTGTTCAGGGGCGTCTTGCTTCCGAGGCGCTTGGCCAGCACGTTTTTGATGCCAGCCAGCTCGAGCACCGTGCGGATGGAACCACCCGCGATCACACCGGTACCAGGGGCGGCGGGACGGATCAGCACACTGGCGGCACCGTCGCGACCGTTGGACAGGGTGGGGATGGAGTTGTGACGGGTCAGGGGCACCTTGACCAGGTGCTTCTTACCGTCGGCCACGCCCTTGCGGACGGCACCGATCACGTCACCAGCCTTGCCGACACCAACGCCGACCTGGCCGCGCTCATTGCCGACCACGACGATGGCGCGGAAGCTCATCTTCTTACCGCCTTTGACGGTTTTGGAGACGCGGCGGATCTGCACCACGCGCTCCTGCCATTCGGAGTCACGCTCCTGGCCGCGGCGATCACCGCGGCGTCCACCGCGACGGTCGCCACGGTCACGGCCGCCACGACGTTGATCCTGTTGTTGGCCTTCGGCCGCTGCAGGTACGTCGGACGCCGCCGGGACGTCGTTGGGAGTGGTCTGGGAGTTGGTTTCGGTCATGTTGAGAGCAGGATCAGAACTGAAGGCCCGCTTCCCGGGCGGCGTCGGCGAGGGCTTTCACCCGACCGTGGTACAGGTTGCCGCCGCGATCGAAGACCACCTGTTGGATGCCCTTGGCCAGGGCACGCTTAGCCACCAGTGCGCCAACGGCGACGGAGGCATCGCAGCTGCTGCCGTCAGCCTTGAGGCTGGCGCGCAGCTCCTTGTCAATCGTGGATGCCGAGCAAAGGGTGCTCTGGGCATCGTCGTCGATGACCTGGGCGTAGATGTGGTTGTTGGAGCGGAACACGGCGAGACGAGGACGCTCGGCGGAACCGGTGAGATGACGACGCAGGCGCCGGTGGCGCTTCTGAGTCTGCTGTTTGCGGGAAAGGGTCGACATGGTGGGAGAAACGGAGGGTTGCCTGGCAGGGGATTACTTCTTGCCTGACTTGCCTGCCTTGCGCAGGATGCGCTCGCCCGCATATTTGATGCCCTTGCCCTTGTAAGGCTCAGGGGGACGGATGGCGCGGATCTTGGCGGCTTC
>JAYKIX010000153.1:0-8706 GCA_035286005.1 Synechococcus sp.
TCAACAACACGATCGTCTCCATCACCGACACCACTGGGGAAGTCATTTCCTGGTCTTCCGCCGGTGCCAGCGGCTTCAAGGGCGCCCGCAAGGGCACCCCATTTGCAGCTCAAACCGCTGCTGAAGCGGCTGCCCGCCGCGCTCTCGAGCAAGGCATGCGTCAGATCGAAGTTTTGGTGCGTGGCCCTGGATCCGGTCGCGAAACCGCCATCCGTGCCCTTCAGGTGGCCGGTCTTGAGATCACCCTGATCCGCGACGTCACCCCTCTGCCCCATAACGGCTGTCGCCGCTCCAAGCGTCGTCGCGTCTGATTCGCTCCGACCTTCTGGATTCCCCCCCTAACCCCGCTTCAGATCGTGCTGCAATACCAGATCGACCGTATCGAGCATCAGATCGCTGACGATCGCGCCCAAACAGGCGTGTTCCTCATCGGTCCGCTGGAGCGCGGTCAAGCCACCACACTGGGCAACTCCCTGCGTCGTGTGCTGATGGGTGGCCTCGAGGGCAGTGCCGTGACCGCCGTGCGCATCGCCGGTGTCAATCACGAATACGCCACCGTTCCAGGTGTGCGTGAAGACGTTCTCGACATCCTGCTCAACTGCAAGCAGCTGAGCGTTAACAGCCGTTCCGCCGAGCTCGAAATTGGTCGCCTTGTGGTGGCTGGTCCGGCTGAGGTCAAGGCCCGCGATCTGCAGTTCTCTTCGCAGGTTCAGGTGGTCGATCCCGAACGCATCATTGCCACCGTCAGCGATGGCCACAGCCTCGAGCTCGAAGTGCACGTGGAGCGTGGCATCGGCTACCGCCCGGTTGATCGCCACAACGAAGACACCAGTGCTATCGATCTCCTTCAGATCGATGCCGTGTTCATGCCGGTTCATCGGGTGAACTTCACCATCGATGAAACCGCAGTTGCCGAAGGTGGCAATGCCCGTGAACGCCTTCGCATGGAAGTGGTCACCGATGGTTCGATCACTCCCGACGACGCCATTGCCCAGGCCGCAAACCAATTGATTGAGCTGTTCCAGCCCCTTGCCACCGTCACCATGGTGGAAGAGCCCGGCTTGGAGCCCGAGCCTTCAGCCGAGGCTCAAATTCCACTCGAAGAGCTCAACCTGTCCGTGCGGGCTTACAACTGCCTCAAGCGCGCCCAGGTCAATTCCGTGTCCGACCTGATGGGCTTCAGCTACGAAGACCTTCTGGAGATCAAGAACTTCGGTTCTAAGTCGGCCGATGAGGTGATCGAAGCCCTCGAGCGCATCGGCATCTCGATCCCCCAGAGCCGCACCAGCGCCTAACTATTTCGTTCTTTTCACCCAGCGTCTTCCAGAACCATGCGTCACCAATGTCGAGTTCCCCAGCTGGGCCGCCCGGCTGACCAGCGCAAAGCCATGCTTCGTGGCCTGACCACCCAATTGATCCGTGAGGGTCGGGTGACCACCACCAAGGCACGCGCCAAGGCTCTGCGTGATGAAGCTGAGCGCATGATCACCCTGGCTAAAGACGGAAGCCTCGCCGCCCGTCGTCGCGCCATCGGCTACATCTACGACAAGCAGCTCGTCCACGCCCTATTCGACAAAGCGCAAGATCGTTACGGCGATCGCAACGGGGGCTACACCCGCATCACCCGCACGGTGCCTCGTCGGGGTGACAATGCCGAAATGGCCATCATCGAACTGGTCTGAATCAAACCTGACCCCTGAACATCATCCAACCCTCGTCTGCAGCTGAGACTCCGTCCCTCAAACGGATCGCTCTCAGCCTGCAGTACGAGGGTTCTGCATTTTGCGGGTGGCAACGCCAACGCCAGGGCATCAGCGTGCAGGCTGTTCTGGAAGACGCCATCGGCCAACTGGATCCCCACCGTCCCGTGATGACTGTGGCCGCAGGTCGCACTGATGCGGGCGTTCACGCCGCAGGTCAGGTTGTTCACTTCGACTGTTCCGGCCCGATCCCTGACTGGCGATGGGCACCGGCCCTGAATGGGCGCCTCCCCGGCACGATTCGCGTGAGGGAGGCCGTGGAGCGACCATTGTCTTGGCATGCCTGTTACTCCGCCACCTACCGCCGCTACCGCTACACCCTCTACAACGGTCGCCGCCCCAATTTGTTCCTAGCCCCCTGGACCTGGCATCGGTACCAAGTCCGGCTCAATGAAGAACTCATGCGCGAGGCCATTGAGGGCCTCCTGGGCCTGCACGATTTCGGAGCTTTCATGCGAGCAGGCAGTCGTCGAGCCCATGCCCGCACCACGATTCAAGACGTGAGCCTGAAGCGGGAAGGAGATTTGATCAGTGTGGAGATTCAGGCCAGTGGTTTCCTCTATGGAATGGTGCGCCTGCTCATGGGCCAACTGGTGGCCGTGGGGGAACACCGTCTAAGCCTGATGGCCTTTGAACGGCGATGGCGTGAACGGCGCCGAAGTGAAGTGAAAGATGCAGCTCCGCCCCAGGGACTCTGCCTGCTGAGGGCAGGGTATAGCGAGCCAGTCTTCAGTGAAGGCGAGTGGTACGATAGCCAACCGCGGTATTTTTTGACGACGCAGGATCCTCCTCCGGACCCACCGCCGTTGCCAAAAACAGACTGAACCATTCCGGCAGCAGAAATGCGCCGGGGGGGCATCGGTCCGCAGCCTCTTCAACCGCTTTCATTCCCACCTCGGGGAGGAGACCAACGAAGAGGTAAGCTCATTCATTGAGCTTTGATCAGGACGCCCTGCGCGGACAGATCCATTTTGCCCAGCTCCTCCAGCTCAGGTGGGGCATACCCGAACCGGCATGCCGGCGCGATGAACAAGACATCCGTTCCCCCAATCGATTCGATCGACCGCCAGTGGTACTTGGTGGACGCTGAGAATCAAACCCTCGGCCGCTTGGCCACCGAGGTTGCTTCCGTGCTGCGTGGCAAGAACAAAGCCACCTTCACCCCCCATCTCGACACCGGCGATTTCGTGATCGTGGTGAACGCTGACAAGATCCGCGTCAGCGGCAATAAGCCTCAGCAGAAGCTGTATCGCCGTCATTCCGGCCGACCAGGCGGCATGAAGGTTGAAACCTTTGAGCATCTCCAGGAACGCCTCCCTGAGCGCATCGTGGAGAAAGCCATCAAAGGCATGCTTCCTCACAACGCACTTGGCCGTCAGCTGTTCCGCAAGCTCAAGGTCTACAAGGGCAGCGAGCATCCCCATGCCGCCCAGCAGCCCAAGCCCCTCCAGCTCGATCCCGCCGCTTCAGCCCAATGAGCACCAACAATTCTGTCGTTTATTGGGGCACCGGTCGCCGCAAGACCTCCGTGGCCCGTGTTCGCCTTGTTCCCGGCAACGGCACTATCACGATCAATGGTCGTCCTGGCGACAACTATCTGAACTACAACCCGGCGTACATCGCTGCGGTTAAGGCTCCGCTTCAGACCCTTGGTCTGACTGCTGAGTACGACGTGCTCGTGAATGTGCGTGGTGGTGGCCTCACCGGCCAAGCTGATGCCATCAAGCAAGGTGCTGCCCGTGCCCTGTGCGAGTTGTCCGCCGACAACCGCAAGCCCCTGAAAACCGAAGGTCATCTCAGCCGCGACCCCCGCGCCAAGGAACGTCGCAAGTACGGCCTCAAGAAAGCCCGTAAAGCTCCTCAGTTCTCCAAGCGCTGATCTCTGTCATGCCAAAGTCCGACATTCATCCCACCTGGTATCCCGATGCCAAGGTGATCTGCAACGGAGAAGTGGTCATGACCACAGGCTCCACTCAGCCCGAGATCCACGTGGACGTGTGGAGTGGCAACCACCCCTTCTTCACTGGCACCCAAAAGATTCTCGACACCGAGGGTCGTGTGGACCGCTTCATGAAGAAATACGGCATGGGTGGCGCTGGCCAAGCAGCTGGCGACAAGAAAGCTGCCGAAGCCGACGCCTGAAGCTGACTTCCGACGGCGGGATCAATCCCGTTGATCTTTTCTTTTCCCCCGATCGCAGAAATCATTCTGCGATCGGGGGTCTTTTCATCACTGCGTGCAGAAGGGGATGGACCTTGCAACCCTGATCAGCCGACTGGATGCGGCCACCACCAGCTTCCACACCTTGGAGCGCCAACTGGCGGACCCAGATGTCGCTTCCGACCCGAAACGGCTGCAGTCGATTGCCCGCGAGCGTTCTCGGCTTGAGCCCCTCGTGCAGGACTATCAAAGCCTGCAGCAGGTGAAGGACGAACGCCAACAAGCCGAGACCCTGCTCAAAGAAAGCCGAGGGGATCAGGCCATGGAGGGACTCGCCCGCCTGGAACTCCAGGACCTGGAGGAACGACAGGACGTGCTGGTCGAGCGCATCACCCTGGCACTTCTCCCGAGTGATCCTCGTGATGAACGCAGTGTGATGCTGGAAATCCGAGCAGGAGCCGGTGGCGATGAAGCCTGCCTCTGGGCCGGCGATCTTGCACGTATGTACGAACGCTATGGCAGTCGCCAAGGCTGGAGCGTGCAACCGGTTAGCGCCAGTGCCGCCGATCTGGGGGGATATCGAGAACTGATTCTGTCGGTGAAAGGGGATGCCGTTTTCAGCCAGTTGAAGTTTGAAGCGGGGGTCCACCGGGTTCAACGGGTGCCAGCCACGGAATCACAAGGACGGGTGCATACCTCCACCGCCACTGTGGCTGTCATGCCCGAGGCGGATCCAGTGGAAGTGCAGATTGATCCCACCGATCTCGACATCAGTACCGCCCGCTCCGGCGGAGCCGGCGGCCAGAACGTGAACAAGGTGGAAACCGCCGTTGATCTGCTGCATAAACCCACCGGGATCCGAGTGTTCTGCACCCAGGAACGATCCCAGCTTCAGAACCGTGAGCGAGCACTGGAAATTCTCCGCGCCAAGCTCTACGAACGCCAGTTGGCGGAAGCCAATGCTGCCGAAAGCTCCGCACGGCGTGCCCAGGTGGGCACCGGTGACCGCAGCGAAAAGATCCGCACCTACAACGCCAAAGACAACAGGGTCACCGATCACCGTCTGGGGAGAAACTTCAGCCTCGATCCAGTGCTGGAAGGACAACTCGAGGATGTGATCGGAGCCTGCATTGCCGAGGAACAACGGGCGAAGCTGGAGGCCCTCAGTACGGAGGAAGACTGAGGACCTCGAGCCATCAAGCACCAATCACATATTTGGCCCAATCAGCCCGCTGGCCGGAGTCGATCTGACGGCGTGCTTCAAAGCTGAGATGCCCGGCGGGGCGATGGGGCTTGCGCCTCAAGGGCATGTTCGCCTCTTGGGGAGTTCGGTTGCCCTTGCGCACATTGCAACGCAAACAAGCGGTGGTCACGTTGTCCCAGGTGTCGCCGCCACCACGACTGCGGGGCAACACGTGGTCAATCGACAGCTGCCCTCCCCGCGTTCCGCAGTACTGGCAGCAATGGTTATCGCGCTGAAACAGGTTGCGGCGCGTCAACGTCAGCTGCCGGAACGGGACATGCACGAACTGACGCAAGCGAATCACCGTTGGCACGTGCAAATCGTTGCGCAAGCGATGATGAGGGTCATGCTCGAGACCCTCGGCCTTACCTTTCAGCATCATCACCGTGGCTCTGCGCCAGGTTGTGATGTTGAGCGGCTCGTAGGACGCATTGAGAACGAGAACCTGGCCCATGCCAGCCCCCTGATTCCAAGCCATGCTACGGAGACTTCACGGGTCTGTCCGTGCCTTGCGAGACCATCGCTCCATGCGTGATCTGATCAGCAGCGGTCAGGAGACCTCCGGCCTAAGCGACCAGCAGGAGCTGGATCCTCGCCAACGGGCCTGGCTTGAGGTGTCGCCTGCCGCAGTTGAAAGCAACGCACGCGCCCTCAAACGCCTCCTAAAGCCCTCCTGCGCCCTGATGGCGGTGGTCAAAGCAGATGGCTATGGCCATGGGGCAGCCACCGTGGCCCGGGCTGCGGTGCAGGGGGGGGCCAGTCAACTGGGGGTGGCCACCTTGCAAGAGGGCATCGACCTCCGCCGGGCAGGACTCACCCAGCCCGTCCTCGTGCTGGGCAATCTCACCCAACCCGACGACCTCAGGGCCTGCCTGCACTGGCAGCTGATGCCCACCCTGAGCAGCATGCGCGAGGCCCTGCTCTGTCAGAACCTGGCCGACGGCAGTGGCCGTCAGTTTGCGGTGCAGCTGAAACTCGACACGGGCATGGCCCGTCTGGGCTGCGCCTGGGAAGATGCCCCGCGCCTCAGCGACGCGATTCAACAGCTTGACCAGTTAAAACTCAGCGGGATCTACAGCCATCTGGCCCTCGCCGATGGCGATGCCGATAGCGATGGAGAACGGGTGACCCGCCTGCAACAACGTCGTTTTGAGGACGTGTTGCGCCAACTTCCAACCAGCGGAGCCCTTCGCCACCTAGCCAATTCAGCCGGGACGCTGCGCGATTCAGCCCTGCATCACGATCTTGTGAGGGTCGGCCTGGCGTTGTATGGCCACAGTCCGAGCGATCACCTGGCCTCGTCGATCGCGCTCCAACCCGCCATGGGCGTTAAAGCCCGCGTCACCCTCATCCGTGACGTGCCAGCAGGAGTAGGCGTGAGCTACGGCCATCGGTTCGTGACCCGCAGGCCCAGCCGTTTGGCGGTCGTGGCCATTGGCTACGCCGATGGCGTCAGCCGCGCCCTATCCGGGAAGATTTCGGCCCTCCATCAGGGCCGCTCCCTTCCTCAGGTGGGAGCCATCACGATGGATCAGCTGATCCTTGATGCCACTGACCACATCGATCTTGAGAGTGGTGATGTCGTCACCCTTTTGGGGCGCGACGGCGATCAAGAAATCAGCCCCAGGCTTTGGAGCCAACTCAGTGATTCCATCCCCTGGGAGGTGCTTTGCGGCTTCAAGCATCGTTTGCCACGGGTGACGGTCTGAGCGGAGGCCCTATTCCGACCACGAATTGACCTTGAGGGGCCTGCCGCTTGGTATGGTGTGCGAGCCGCTGGAGAGGTGGCTGAGTGGTTGAAAGCGGCTCCCTGCTAAGGAGTTACAGGAGGCAACTTCTGTCGAGGGTTCGAATCCCTCCCTCTCCGTTGAATTGAAGGGTTTGGGGGGTCTAGGGATCTCCACCAACCTTGTCCATGTCGTTCAGCTACGGCAAGGCGATCATCAGCCCAGTTGTCAGAGACCATTTTTGTGTTCTCTTCCGGGGTGTACTTGACCCCTGAGTCCTTGTTCGTGTCTCCATCCCGCAAACATTTCAAGGAGTTCTGCCGGGCGCAGGGAATGTCTCCCCGTGCAGTTCTGGATCAACTGGCCGCGCTGTATGTGAGTAGTGAGGGGGCGATCCTCCAAGGAATAACCCCACACGGCAACAGTCACTCCATGCCCCCAGCACCGGTGCCGCTGCCCGAAGAAACAACCAGTGAGCTCATTGAGCGGATTGAACGGCTCGAATGCGACGACCGTGAATTCGTGCATGCGTTTGAAGTGCTGATCCACAGAGTGGAGGCTCTGGAAAGCAGGCTCGGCACGCCCCGCGACGAACCCAAACACACGCCCAAACTCTGAACCCACAAAGCTGCTCAAGGCAGCCCCCTAGGAGTCGATAGCGGCAATCCACAGACAGTGAAAAGGGGTGGACGACACCACCCCTTGCCCTTGAGACCTGCTTTGTCGATCCGGTTGTGGCGGTCTCACTGGGGATATCTCTGCTCTAAGCCGGCTGGACCCAGTCGTGCATGGGTCAAAACACCGATTTCAAGGAGCAGGGCCATCGATGGGCTTGGCGTCTTAAGCCTGAAATGCTGCCAACTGTCGCGCCAACTCTGGGAGCAAGCCTTGATCCTGTGCGCAAGCAGATCCTTCACTGAAAGCGACCAACAGACAGGGCGAACCATCCGTACCTTGCCACCAGGCGGCATCGTGCCGAGCCTGACTCATCCAACCGGCTTTGCTCCAAAGCCTGCTGCCCGCAGGCAAACCCTCACCCAGAAAGCCATCCACCTGATTCTCAGGATCAGCGGCGCGTTGCGCTGGATCCAATGACCGGGCCAACAGATCCCGTAGCCGTTTGCACGCGGGGGGCGACAACACACCATCGGTCATGACCGCTTCCAAGACCCGAGCCGTCGCGGCCGTGGTGAGGGCGTTTCGATTGTCGAGGGACGCTCCGTAAAACACCCGCTCACGTCCGTAAGGACCATCGCCCCAGGTCTTCTGACAGCAGTTCACAGCATCGAGCTCGGGCCAGGCAAACTCCTGCAACCAGTCATTCACCAGGCGTCTCTGGCGTTGCCACAGGGTCCAGCCCTCACCGCATAGAGCAGGACCACTGGTCGTACCAGTGAGTAGATCCACCAATAAGCCGGTGGCATCGTTGCTGGAGTCAGCAATCATGTCGCGCATCGCCCGGCGAATCTCCGCATCCTCGGGCAACAGATCACGCTGCAACCAGGCCTCCACCGCCACGGCGTAGATCAGCTTCACCACACTGGCGGGGTACATCAGCCGCTGATCGGCCCAGGCCGCCCCCCGACCACTTCCAGCCACTGGGGTGTCGCTGTCGTAGCGGACCCAGGTCACGGCTAGTGATTCCAGAAGCCGCTCTCGCCCATCCGCAGCCAAACGCTTGAGCTGGACCGCCAGGTACTCCTGCATGACCTGGTCGGGACGGTAGAACGCCATGGCACTGGCATCTGGCAATGCCGACCCTAGGCATCCCTCTCGCTCCTGAATTGCTCCAGCCAGAAAGTCGCTGGATTCTGAG
>JAYKIX010000154.1:0-3057 GCA_035286005.1 Synechococcus sp.
CAACTCTCCGCGGTGTGCGAAAGCACCATGCGCACCACCGCAATGGTGATGGCGATCCTGATGGGGTCCACCGCCTTCAGCCTGGTGTTCCGCGGCGTGGGGGGCGATCAACTGATATCGGAGCTGCTGCGCAACCTCCCCGGCGGCCGCGTGGGCTTTTTGGTGTTCAGCATGCTGATCATTTTTCTGCTGGGCTTTTTCATCGATTTCTTCGAAATCGCCTTCATCGCCGTGCCCCTGCTCCTGCCCGCAGCCCGTCAACTCCTCGGGCCCGAGGCCCTGGTGTGGTTCGGCGTAATGATCGGCGCCAACCTGCAGACCTCCTTCCTCACGCCCCCCTTCGGCTTCGCCCTCTTTTATCTGCGTGGTGTTGCACACAATGACGTCAGCACCAGCGATATCTACAAAGGAGCAGTCCCCTTTGTGGGCCTGCAGGTGGCGGTGCTGGCCCTGATCATTGCTGTGCCAGGGCTGGTGGAGTGGTTACCGCGCCTTGCAGGCGCCATGGCTCCCGGGCCGCTCACCTGAACATCTCCTTAGAGTTCGTTCGAGCGCGCCATTCGGTCATGGTCACGGCAAGCCTGAGCAGTAAGGATCCTTCCGCTGTGCCCCCCCGGCTGTCGCTGCAGTGCGAAGCGATTGCAGCCGACACCACCACAATCCGTTCCCTCGACTGGGACCGCAGCCGTTTCGACATTGAGTTCGGCCTGCGCAACGGCACCACCTACAACAGCTTTTTGGTGCGGGGCGAGCGCACGGCGCTGATCGACACCAGCCACGCAAAATTCCGCGACACCTGGATCCCGCTGCTGCAGGGAGAGATCGATCCCAAAAGCATCGATGTGCTGATCGTCAGCCACACCGAACCGGACCATTCCGGACTCATTGGCGATCTCATCGACCTCAACCCCGAGATTGAAATTGTGGGGTCCAAGGTGGCGATTCAATTCCTGGAAAACCAGGTGCACCGACCCTTCCAATCCCGTGCAGTCAAGAGTGGCGACGAACTGGATCTGGGCACCCATCCCACCAGCGGTGTTCACCACCGCTTCGAATTCCTCAGTGCCCCCAACCTGCACTGGCCCGACACGATCTTTTCCTTCGATCACGGCACCGGCATCCTCTACACCTGTGATGCCTTCGGCCTGCACTATTGCTCCGACGCCGTCTTTGATAGTGATCCGGGCGCCATCGCTCCCGACTTCCGCTTCTATTACGACTGCCTGATGGGGCCCAACGCCCGCAGCGTGCTGCAAGCCCTCAAGCGCATGGATGGCCTGCCAGAGATCAACACGATCGCCGTTGGCCATGGCCCATTGCTGCGTGAGCACCTGCAGCACTGGATCAACGATTACCGCGAGTGGAGCGGCCAACGCAGCAAAGGCGAAAGCTATGCCGCCGTTTGCTACCTGAGCCAATACGGCTTTTGTGATCGCATCAGTCAAGCCATCGCCCATGGCATCGGCAAGGCCGAAGCCCAGGTCCAACTCATTGACCTGCGTGCCACGGACCCCCAGGAGATCACAGCCCTGATCGGAGACGCCAAAGCCGTGGTGGTGCCTACCTGGCCCGCCAACCCCGATGCCGAGCTGCAAAGCTCCATCGGCACCCTGCTGGCCGCCCTTCATGCCAAGCAATGGGTGGGGGTCTACGACGCCTTCGGGGGTGACGATGAGCCCATTGATGCTGTGGCCAACCAGCTACGCGACCAGGGCCAGAACGAAGCCTTCGCCCCCCTGCGCATCCGTCAGCTTCCCTCGGGCGCCGACTACCAGCGCTGCGAAGAATCCGGCACCGACCTGGGACAACTGCTCACCCGCGACAAAACGATTGCGGCGATGAAGAGCCTCGATGGCGATCTCGACAAGGCTCTCGGCCGTCTCAGTGGCGGTCTTTATGTGGTGACCGCCAGCCAAGGGGAGGGCGACAGCCTTCGCCGCAGCGCCATGGTGGCCAGCTGGGTGAGCCAGGCCAGCTTCAGCCCCCCAGGCCTCACCGTGGCAGTGGCCAAAGACCGCGCTATCGAAGCGTTGATGCAAGTGGGTGACCGCTTCGTGCTCAATGTGCTCCGAGAAGACAACCATCAGCCCCTGTTGCGTCACTTCCTGAAGCGCTTCCGTCCAGGCGCCGATCGCTTTGCAGGGGTGAGTGTGTTGGAAGGTGTTGCGGATGGCGGCCCCGTCCTCGGAGATGCCCTCGCCTTTCTGGGCTGCCGGGTGGAGCAACGTCTTGAAGGGCCCGACCACTGGATCATTTACGCCGTGGTGGAACAGGGCAACGTTGCTGACACCGAAGCGGTGACAGCCGTGCATCACCGCAAGGTGGGCAACCACTACTAGAGGCTCTGCCGTGACCAACGATCACGACTTCGTTTATCTCCCCGAAAGCCAAAAGCTGCTCGAGGAGCTTGGGAGCGCCCAAGCCACCGCCCAAGAAATAGACACCCGCGAAGCCAAGCTGTTCCGGCTGCTGATGCAGGCCAATCGCCATGTGGTGACCAGCAACAAGATCAAGGTCTTGTGCTTCTATCTGGGCGGTATCAGCCTCGGTGCCATGGGGGGCTCCTTTCTGCTCCCATTCACGCTTGGAGGGCTCGGGGTACTTGTCGTGGCCTGGTTGTTGCGGGCGAAACGCGACCGGGCGATTCAGGCGTGCGTCACCTCGCGCATCAACAACCTTCGGGATCTCGGCCTGATCAACACCTGCCTCTCCCACCACCACACGAACGATGTTGAGCGCCTCAGCAAAGTCCTCGGCCAACGCCTCCAAAACCACTGATCGCGCAAGTACTTTCGGAGCACAAGCCAAAACCCCTCTGCGGAGCAGGAAAGGCGGCAGCCCTCTGAACTTCACTCAGCCCGTTGTGTCAGAGCGCGTCACTGAACCGCAGGATGTCCGAGGATCAAAGGAATCACGGTTTCACGATGGACAGCCGGGCCGCAGGCGAACGTCAGGTGATCACCCTTCCGGTGAGCGAAGGGCTGATCAGCCTGCGGGGCCTCAGCCCCCAAAGGCTGCGCTTTGAACTGGAATACGCCCTGGAGCGGGGCAGCACCG
>JAYKIX010000155.1:0-5666 GCA_035286005.1 Synechococcus sp.
AGGTGAGCGTGAGGCATGTTCCCGACAAACCTGGCACTGCCGCTGCCCTCTGCTCCGCCCTTGCTGAGGCTGGCATCAGCCTCGATTCCATCGTGCAGTCGGAGCGGCAACACAGCGATGGCAGCCGAGACATCAGCTTCACCCTCAAACGCGAAGACCGCAGACGTGCAGACCAAGCCCTGGCGCCACTGCTCGCCCAATGGCCAGGCACTCAGCTTGAGGATGGGCCTGCGATCGCAAGGGTCAGCGCTGTGGGTGCTGGCATGCCAGCCACAGCGGGGACAGCCGCCCGAATGTTCCGTGCTTTGGCCGATGCCGGACTGAACATCGAACTCATTGCCACCAGTGAGATCCGCACCAGTTGCGTGGTGGCAGAAGCCGATGGGGTCGCTGCACTGCAAGCCGTACATGCCGGCTTTGGCTTGGGCGGCAACCCAATCCACCGGGCCCAAGGGACGGAGTCACCCCTCGAGAACTGACCCAGCAAGCCCATCCATCAGCGGCGCCGCAGCAGTATCCAACTGGAGTGGTAATCCAGCTCAGCGACACCCTGGCTGAGCTCTTGGTCTAAACAGCGGAGCAACCCCATCAGCTCACGGCGGGAATAGGGCGAGCGCACAGGGCTGGCCCCAATCAAATTGAAGTGGCGCAGATAGGCCAACGCCGATTCCACCGGCACCGCGTTGGCAAATCCACCTCCAGCAACCCACTGGAAGCGAGACGCCAAGGCGGCCTGCCCTTGCTCGCCAATCAAAGCCTCATGGCAAGGCAGCTTCAAAAAATGGGACGGCAACCCCGCAGCGGACAAGGCCGCGTGCAGTACCGCAAAACTGCGTTGATCCGGCATGGCCACGGCAAGCCAGTCACCTGGCCGCAGCAGGATCGACCAAACCTCCCGGAGCACGGTCAAGGGCTGTTCACTCCACTGCAGGGCGTAACTCGACGCCAACAAACGGGTGCCCTGATTGGGTAATTGAGATGCCAGCGATGACAAGCCAGCAGGAGAAAACGCATCCAGCACGTCTCCCTGCACCGCCCCATGACGTTGGCGCAACAAGACCACAGCCCTCTCCACCATGGACGGGGCCTGATCCACCAGCCACAGTTGCTGGGGAAAAGGATGGGCCTGCTCCTGCAGCTGATCCAGCCAGGCTCGGCTCATCAAGCCCGTGCCGCATCCAAGATCGATCAACGTGTGCAGCGGGGCCTCTGCCCCGAGAGATCCACCGGCCATCATTCGGCTGCAGGCTTCGGAGGCCAACCGAGACGCCGCCAAGCGCTGCGGCAGAGCAGCAGCGTCGTACGTGGAGACCGCAGCAGCAAAGGACGAGGTCAAAACAGGGGGATCAACCCTTTCCCACCAGTTTCTGACGCAGCTGTTTGATGCGGTCTCGCAAATTGGCCGCCTCCTCAAAATCAAGCTTCTTAGCGGCCTCCTTCATGCGCAGTTCCAACTGATCAATCAGTTCCGGTAAAGCATCCAAGGCCATCCCTTCGCTGTCGTCTTCAAGGGCCTTTACCGCTTGGCCCGCCACCTGCACCAGATCAGCGTCTGGGCCATCGGTCTTGAGCTTCCGTGACAGCTCCAGAAACGAAAGAATCGAATTGCTGGCCTTCTTCCCGGCGGCCGTGGGCACAATCCCGTGCTTCTCGTTGTAAGCCTGCTGAATCGTGCGGCGACGCTCGGTCTCCTCGATCGCCTTCGCCATCGAGTCAGTCATGTTGTCGGCATAGAGCAAAGCCACGCCCTCCACGTGACGTGCTGCCCGTCCGATCGTTTGAATCAGAGAGCGCTCCGCCCGCAGAAAGCCTTCCTTGTCGGCATCAAGGATGGCCACAAGCGACACCTCTGGGAGATCAAGACCTTCCCTCAGCAGGTTGACACCCACCAGCACGTCGTATTCACCCAGGCGAAGGTCTTGGATGATTTCGATCCGCTCGATCGAATGAATTTCAGAGTGCAGGTAGCGCACCCGCACCGCGTTCTCCGCCAGATAGTCGGTGAGATCTTCCGCCATGCGTTTGGTGAGGGTGGTGACCAACACGCGCTGTTGCTTCTTGGCCCGGCTGCGGATTTCACCCAGCAGGTCATCCACCTGACCTGTGGTGGGGCGGACCTCCACCACAGGATCGAGCACACCTGTGGGGCGAATCACCTGCTCTGCCACCTGACCGCCACTCACCTCCATCTCCCAGTTGCCGGGGGTGGCACTCACAAACACCGTCTGGCGGGCCTTAGTCCAGAACTCATCACCTTTCAGGGGCCGGTTATCGGCGGCACTGGGCAGGCGAAAGCCATGGTCGATCAGCACCTTCTTGCGAGCCTGATCGCCGTTGTACATGGCCTGCAACTGAGAGCAGGTGACATGGCTCTCATCCACGATCAGCAACCAATCGTCAGGGAAATAATCGATCAAACATTCCGGGGCGGTGCCAGGCTCGCGGCCAGCCAGGTGACGGGCGTAGTTCTCAACGCCATTGCAGTAGCCCACCTGACCCAGCATCTCCAGGTCGTACGTGGTGCGTTGCTCGAGTCGCTGCGCTTCCAGCAACTTGCCTTCGGCATTTAGAAACTCCAGCCTCTCCTTGAGCTCCAAGCGAATGTCCTTGATGGCGGAATCCAATCGCTCCTTGGGCGTCACAAAGTGCTTGGCGGGATAAATATTGATCGCCTCCATGCTTTGAAGAATTTCGCCGGTGGTGGGATCGACATAACGGATCGCCTCCACCTCATCGCCAAACAACTCGATTCGAACGAGACGATCTTCATAGGCGGGGCCGATCTCGAGCACATCGCCGCGAACACGAAAGCGTCCGCGGGTGATATCAGTGTCGTTACGGCTGTATTGATTATTGACCAGTTCCCGCAATGAACCACGAAGATCCAAACTGTCTCCCACCTGAAATTTCACCGACGCCTTGAGGTATTCACTCGGAATTCCGAGACCATAAATGCAACTAATTGAGGCCACCACGATCACGTCGCGGCGTTCAAACAATGAGCGCGTCGCCGAGTGCCGGAGCATGTCGATCTCTTCATTGATCGACGCGGTTTTGGCGATGTAGGTGTCACTCACCGGAACGTAGGCCTCCGGCTGGTAGTAGTCGTAATAGGAGATGAAATATTCAACGGCGTTGTTGGGGAAGAACTCCCGCAACTCATTGCAGAGCTGGGCCGCCAGAGTTTTGTTGTGCGCCAGCACCAAGGCGGGGCGCCCCGTTTTGGCGATCACGTTCGCCATCGTGAACGTCTTGCCCGTGCCGGTTGCACCGAGCAAGGTTTGATAGCGCTGGCCGCCATTCACCCCCTCCACCAGCTGGGCAATGGCCGTGGGCTGATCACCTTTGGGCGTGTAAGGCGCCGAGAGATCGAAGGCGGGCATGGTTCTTGCGAGCAGCGCCGTCGGAGTGGCCGTCCAGGCTAGGGGGGCGAAGCCCACAAAAAAGCCCCCCATCGCTGGAGGGCTTGCGTTCAAACGGAACCCTGCCCTCAGGCGCGCACAGCAGCAGCAGAACCGAGGGCTTCTCTGAGACCGCGGACCACAGCCACCATCGCCAACTCATCGTTGAGACGATTCACGGCCGAGCCCACACCCACACCAGCAGCAC
Source organism: Synechococcus sp. (assembly GCA_035286005.1). Classification (GTDB taxonomy): domain Bacteria; phylum Cyanobacteriota; class Cyanobacteriia; order PCC-6307; family Cyanobiaceae; genus Synechococcus_C. Next base: position 3,610 of record JAYKIX010000155.1, read on the forward strand.
CTGCCGCAATGGCCATCGGCAGGGTGACGGCGGAAAGGCCGGAAGCACAGAGCACGGGTGCTGCAACACCAGCCTGCTGAAGCGCGGCGGAGATGCTGTGGGCCGCAGCCAGGGTGGGGGCAGCCTTTTCAATTAGGCCGAGGGTGCCGGCACTAAAAGGCTTAGCGCTGGTGCCGCCCTCGGTCTGAATCAGATCCGCACCGGCATCCACCAGATCCACCGCCAGCTGCTGCTGCTCATCCATGGGCAGCACGTGGGGGACGGTGACGCTCAGCACCACCACGGGCAGCAGGGATCGGGTCTGACGGGTGAGCTCGAGCACTTCGGCGGCATCAAAGATGCGGCCTTGGGGGTAGAAGGCATCGAAGTTGCCGATTTCCACCATTTGAGCGCCGGCAGCCACGGCAGCGGGGAACAGCTCCGGCTCCACAGCAGACACACACACGGGCACGCCACCGGATTCGCGAATCGCCAGGGCCACAAGCTCAGGGTCGCAAGCGACATCGATCAGATCGGCGCCGCCATGACCAGCTGCCCGTGCCACGCGAGCGACAGAGTCGGCATCGAAATTCATCAGACCGGCAATCACCTTCAGAGCCGAGCGTTGCTCGAGGCGCTGACGCAGGGCGATGGGCAACTGAGCGAGGCGGGTCATCAGGCCAAAGTCATATCGGTCGATTCTCCCACCGCATGGATCCCGATCCGTTGCTGAGCACCCGCTGGTCGGCATGGCATGACCGCCTGCATCGCACCCTGCGCCAAAACCCCCAGCTGCTTCCCAGCGGCGAACGCGTGATCGTGGCGGTGTCTGGCGGTCAAGATTCGATGGCGCTGACGGGGTTACTCCTTGGCCTGCGTCGGCTTCATCATTGGAACCTCCATGTCTGGCACGGTGATCACGGCTGGCATCCAGGGTCCGCTGGCATCGCCTCAGATCTCGAGCACTGGTGTGAGCAGCAGAAACTGCCCATCACCATCAGCCGGGCCAGCCCGCCAGCAGGGCCAGGAAACAACACCAAGACCACGGAAGCCATGGCCCGTGATTGGCGCTACGCCGCACTCACCCAATGTGCACGAAAACTCCACCACGGCGATCCCCCCATTCCATGCCAACGCGTGGTCTGTGCCCACACCGCCACTGACAAAGCCGAAACCCTGCTGTTGCATCTGGCCCGTGGCAGCGACTTGAGCGGACTGGGGAGCCTGCGGCAAATGCGTCACCTCACGGCAGGCCAGCAGCCAGAGCTGTTGCTGGTGAGGCCACTGTTGGGATTCAGCCGCAGTGACACGGCAACGATCTGCCAGGAACTGCAGCTGCCGATCTGGATGGATCCCAGCAATACCAACCTGCGGTTCAGCCGCAACCGCATTCGCCATCAGGTGCTTCCCGTACTCAACGAGCTCCACCCCGGTTGCGAAGAGCGCATGGCCGCCGTCTCGGAGCGACTGTCCCACGTGCGGGACACTCAGCACGTTCTGCTGGATCTCAGCCTGGACAGCCTGAAGAACGACAACGGACTCAACCGCTCTCGCATCGCTGCATTACCGATGGCTGTACGCCGTTCGCTGCTGGCGCACTGGCTCAACAGTCATGGAATCAAAGCCATCAATGCCCCACTGCTCGAGGAATTGACCCACGCCACAGCACCTGGAGCGCCCGCGGGAGGGCGTGATCTGTCTGGGGGATGGCGAATCCACTGGAACAGAAAGTCACTACAACTGGAGCAGAAACCGTGAAGGCCCATGGATGGGGACGTTCAGCAGCACTATCTCGCCGCTGAACAGGCTTACGGAGATGGTGATTTCGCGCAAGCTGAGGCGATCGCCAGCACGTTGCTGCGCGAACTCGACGGACAAAGTGACACAGAAACCGAGCAGGAAGCGCGGTTGGCCTGGCGCGCTTTTGTCGCACTGCTGCTGGGTCACATTCATTTCCACGGCCTGAATCAACCCGGCCCAGCCCTTGAGCATTACCGCCTGGTGCTGGCATCCCAGCCCCCCCAAACGTTGCACGACCTCGCGAACCAGGGCGTTGAACGCTGTGAAGCCTCCCTTCA
>JAYKIX010000156.1:0-8047 GCA_035286005.1 Synechococcus sp.
CATCAGCAGGGTGCGGCCGCTGGCGGAGCCCTGGCGGCCCTTGAAGTTGCGGTTGGAGGAACTGGCGCTGATCTGACGGCCCTCCAGGCGATCGGGATTCATGGCCAGGCACATCGAACACCCGGGCTGCCGCCACTCAAAACCAGCCTCACGGAAAATCTGGTCCAAACCTTCGGCCTCCGCGGCCGCAGCCACTTGCTCGGACCCGGGCACGACAAAGGCAGTCAGGCCTTGGGCCACCCGGCGGCCACGGGCCACGGCGGCTGCCGCCCGTAAATCACTGAGCCGCCCGTTGGTGCAACTGCCGATAAAGCACACATCCACAGGCACGCCTGCGATAGCCGAACCAGGCGCCAGATCCATGTAGCGATAAGCCTCCTCAGCAATCGGCCGATCCGACGGCTCCAGCTGATCGGGAGTGGGCACAGTCTCATCAACGCCAATGCCCTGGCCAGGGGTGATGCCCCAGGTCACAGTCGGGGCAATCGACGCCGCATCGAAACGCACCTCATCGTCGAACTGGGCGTTGGCATCAGACGCCAGGGAACGCCACCACTGCACAGCCCGATCCCAGGCCTCGCCCTTGGGCGCTTCAGGACGACCCGCCAGGTAGTCAAAGGTGATCTGATCCGGATTGACGTAGCCGCAGCGGGCTCCACCCTCGATCGCCATGTTGCAGAGAGTCATGCGCTCTTCCATCGAAAGCGCCTCAATGGCCGGCCCGGCGAACTCATAGGCATGACCCACGCCTGCCTTGACACCCAGGGTGCGAATCACATGCAGGATCAGATCTTTGGCAAACACTCCAGGGGTGAGCTGGTTGTCGAACCAGATGCGACGCACTTTCAACTTGTTCATCGCCAGGCTTTGGCTGGCCAACACATCACGCACCTGGCTGGTGCCAATGCCAAAGGCGATCGCTCCAAAGGCACCGTGGGTCGAAGTGTGAGAGTCACCGCAGGCCACAGTCATTCCTGGCTGGGTGAGGCCGAGTTCGGGCGCAATCACGTGAACGATCCCTTGGCGGCCACTGCCGAGGCCATGCAGGGTGATCCCATGCCGCTCGCAATTGCGCTCGAGCGTGCTGAGCATCTCTTCGGCGAGGGGATCGGCAAAAGGCCGAGCCTGACTCGTGGTGGGAACGATGTGGTCGACGGTGGCCACGGTGCGCTGCGGGCAGCGCACGGGCAGGCTTTTGTCGTCAAGCGCGGCAAAGGCCTGAGGACTCGTGACCTCGTGGATCAGGTGAAGGCCGATCAGCAGCTGCGTGGATCCACCGGGCAGATCTGCAACACGATGCAGATCCCAAACCTTGTCGTAAAGCGTGCCGCTGCTCATTCCGGCCAATTGATCAGCCGTTCACCCTAGAGCCAAGCGTCAGGCCAACCGCGACAGCCCCAGCAGACGACAACGCAACTGATCGAGGGCATCCCCAGCACTGAGCCGACGCACCCAGTCGCGCCCACGGGTATCGCCGTAGCGCTTGGCCCCACTGAGGCAACCATCTGGCCCCGCCACGGCGATATGAACCAACCCCACAGGTTTCTCGGGGCTACCTCCGCCAGGTCCTGCAATGCCTGTGATCGCCAAACCCCAGTCAGCTCCAGTGCGCTGGCGCACCCCTTCCGCCATGGCCTCAGCCACAGGATCACTTACAGCGCCGTACTGGTTGAGCAACACGGCAGGGACCCCCAACAGGGCCTGCTTGATCGCATTGGAATAGGCAATCACCCCTCCCAGCACCACATCGGAAGACCCTGGAACCGCCGTCAAAGCGGCTCCCAGTCCGCCGCCGGTGCACGATTCCGCTACGGCAACGGTCTGCCCCCGTTCCCGCAGTTGCTCGAGCACCACTCTTGCAAGGGTGTCATCGTCTGCTCCAAAGCAGCGTTGACCAAAGCGATCACGCAGTTCCGCTTCCACAGGGGACAGCAAACGCCTCCCTTGCTCGGGGCTGTCTGCGCATGCGGTCAGTCGCAGCATCACCGCACCACCTCCGGCGTAGGGAGCCACGGTGGGATTGGTGCCCGCGAGCAGATCCTCGATCTGCTCCGCCAAGGTCGATTCGCCAATCCCCCAGAAATGCAACTGGCGGCTGGTGAACACCCCCCGCGTCAACCCCGACTGTCGAAACCATGGCACCGCCGTTTCAGACCACATGGCCCGCATTTCACTGGGCACACCCGGAAAGGTGAGCACGGTGAAGCCCGGCTTGGGCGACCAGATCATCCCCGGAGCCGTGCCGGTGGGGTTGGGCAACACCTGAGCTCCCGTGGGGAGCAAGGCCTGCCGGCGGGTGCTGGGCGAAGGCTCACGTCCGCGGCTGTGCGCCTTCGCCTGAATATCAGCCCAAACCTCTTCATGCTCCTCGAGAGCAACCCCAAAGGCAGCAGCAATGGCCTCCGTGGTGAGGTCATCGGGGGTTGGACCCAGCCCTCCGGTCGTGATCAACACACGGGAGCGTTCAGCAGACTCCCGCACAAACGCGATTAGGCGATCGCGGTTATCACCCAGCACCGATTGCCTGAAGTGGGGCAAACCCAAACCGGCGAGTTGTTGCCCCAGCCAGCGCGCATTGCCATTGAGGATGTTGCCCAGCAACAGCTCGGTGCCAACGCAGAGCAGTTCAACTCCCCGGCTCTGCGCCGGATCAACCATGACGTTGAGAACAGGGTGGACGGCTTTGCTCGGTCTGGAGACGGAGCTGCTCAGCCTGAAGGGCTGTTTCTGCCATCTGACGACGACGCAAGATCACAACAGTGCCCACCAGCACGGCTGTGGCGAGGGCCAGCCACAGAAAACGCATCTCCACATTGGCCACAACCATGGCTAAGGCGGCCAACCACTGCGTGAACACATAGATCAGCAACACGGTGCGGCGGTGGCTGAAGCCAGCACGCAATAGACGGTGATGGAGATGGCGGCGATCGGGATAGAAGGGCGAGTGGCCATCACTGAGCCGTCCCATGATTACGGCCGACATGTCGGCCAAAGGCAGCGACAGGATCAGGAGTGGCAACAGCAAGCTCACCGTTGTGAGCCCCTTGGCCGGACCCACGATGCTGACGGAAGCCAGGGTGAAGCCAAGGAAATAAGAACCGCCATCCCCCATAAAGATGCGAGCTGGATTGAAGTTGTGGCGCAGAAAGCCAAAACACGATCCCGCCAGGGCCGCGGCCAACAGGCCAGCCGCAGGCTGACTCAGAGAAAAACTGACCGACAACAAACCAATAGCTGCAATGCCGGCCACCCCTGCAGCCAAACCATCAAGGCCGTCGAGCCAATTGATGGCATTGGTGATCCCCACCAACCAGATCACGGTGGCGGCAAGGCTGAGCAAGTCAGGAAGCACGAGGGCGGAGGCGCTGTCACCCAACCAGGGGAAATCGATGGCACCAATGCGTACCCCCTGCGACCACACGACAATCGACACGGCCACTTGGCCCGCCAGCCGGGGCCACGGAGAAAGAGCGAATAAATCGTCAGCCAGGCCGATCACAAAAAAGCAAAGCGATCCGGCCAAGGTCGTCCAGATCAACTGATCGCGGTTGGCTTCCAGCAAGCCGAAGCCACCGATTCCCCAGGTGACGGCGAGAGCCACGCAAAAACCGAACACCATGCCCACACCACCAAGGCGCACCATGGGGGTGGCATGTTGTTTGCGAGGGTCGGGCTGATCAATCAGACCGTGACGCAACCCGAGCTTCAGCACCAGTGGGACCACCAACGTGGTGCCAAAAGCAGCGATCAGAAGTGTGATCACGGCCACGGCGAGAGGGCTGCTCGCGACGGTCACAGAGGGCTCCTGAGGCGTTTCATCCACATCGGATGAGGTCTTTTCAATTTAGGCAAGCCGGTTGCAAGCTTCCAGCCCTGGCTAGGCCAGTCAGGCAAGCGCCGGCACGGGTGCGCCACCGGCATACAGAGGAAAACGCTTGCAGAGATCCAGCACCCGCGCCTTGCAACGGGCCTGGATGGCATCGTCTTCAGGGTTGAGCAAGCGATCGGCGATCACATCGGCCACCTCAGCAAAGGCCTCAGCATCGAAACCACGGGTGGTGAGTGCGGCAGTGCCAAGACGCAGGCCGCTGGTCACAAAGGGAGACTCAGGATCAAACGGAACGGTGTTCTTGTTGGCGGTGATGTTGACATCACTCACCAACAGGTCTGCCACCTTCCCGGTCATGCCGATGCTGCGGAGATCAAGCAGCACCACATGGTTATCGGTTCCACCGCTCACCACATCGATGCCTCGGGCCTGAATGCGCTGTGCCAAGGACTGAGCATTGGCCACGATCTGGCGGCTGTAGGCCTTGAAGTCGTCATGAAGCGCCTCTCCAAAGGCCACAGCCTTCGCGGCAATCACGTGTTCGAGAGGTCCACCCTGAGTTCCGGGGAACACAGCCTTGTCAAATCGCTTGGCGAACTCAGCATCACGGCACAGGATCAAACCACCGCGGGGGCCGCGCAGGGTTTTGTGCGTGGTGGTCGTGACCACATCGCAATAGGGCACGGGGCTGGGGTGAACCCCTGCCGCCACTAAGCCAGCGATATGGGCCATGTCGGCCAGAAGGAACGCACCCACTTCATCGGCGATCGCGCGGAATGCGGGGAAATCGATCGTGCGGGGATACGCGGAGTATCCGCACACAATCAACTTCGGCTTGTGCGCCAGGGCCAACTTGCGGATGGCCTCCATATCGAGCCGCTGGGTGGCCTTGTCGACGCCGTATTGCACGACGTTGAACCACTTGCCGCTCACATTGACCGGCGAGCCATGGGTGAGGTGGCCGCCATGGCTGAGGTCCATTCCCATGATCGTGTCGCCGGGCTGCAGCAACGCCAGGAACACGGCGAAGTTGGCCTGGGCGCCACTGTGGGGCTGCACATTGGCCCAGGCCGCATCGAACAACTGCTTGGCCCTCTCAATGGCCAGCTCCTCGATCGCATCAACATGCTCACAGCCGCCGTAGTAGCGCTTATGGGGAAGACCTTCGGCGTACTTATTGGTAAGAACAGAGCCCTGCGCCTGCATCACGGCGCGTGAGGCGAAGTTTTCCGAAGCGATGAGCTCGAGATGGGTTTCTTGCCGGTTCTGCTCCTTGTCGATCAGGGCAGCAATCGCGGGATCGGCAGCCGCGAGCGCGGTGTTGATCGAAGCGGAAGCGCGGTCAGACATGAAGGGAGGCCTGCTATTGACGAATCGTAGGAAATGACTTCCAAGGCGCTTTCACAGGCGCCAATGGCAAAAAAAAACTGTCCCGAAGGACAGTTAAAAAACGCGCCTGGAGAGATTCGAACTCCCGACCCTCTGATCCGTAGTCAGATGCTCTAATCCGCTGAGCTACAAGCGCTTGCGCCTGACTATCTGACCTCATCGAGGGACCCCCCGTCAACTCCCTGGTCCAGCTGGCCGCCACAATCAGGACACTGCACAGGCGTTGCCCAATGCCCATCCGTTGGTATGGCCCGGCCAATCCCGAGGATCCGCTGTATCGCCACTTCAACCGGATCGTGAATTGCACGCTGCATGCAGGGGTGTTTGCCGCGGTCAACAGCGGGCTTTGGTTTGTCCAGGAAATGCGCCATCCCTGGACGCACCTGGCACTGCTTACCGAGCTCTGGCTGGCCCTCTGGGTGGTGCAACTGGTGCGAGTGCTCGTTCTGCGCCCCCGCTCCGAGGCGTCAGCATCGACACCAGCCACCAGCCATCCCTCAACCCCTGATCAACCATGAGCCTCGACGCCTCTGAGCTTCGCGATCTGACCGCTGCGCTGGCCGACCGGTTGTATCTGCAGGTGGCGGGCTGGCACCTCTATCTGGGCGATGCCGGACTGGCGGAACCCTTGGCGATCGAATGCAGCGCCCGCCTCGACCAAGGCAGCGCGATTGCAGCACGTCAAGCGTTGGAAGCCCTGCAGGTGCCCTTGGGCGGCGGAAGCACGAAACTGCCGCTCGCGCGCCTGCTCCCAGCTGTTCAACTTCGTGATCTTGAGGAGATTCTCGAGGAGCACTGCCGATAAGGTTGCTGCCAAACCGGAAGTTGCTGTGCTGATCATCGAGGTCACCAACGCCCGAGAGGTGATGCGTCAGCGCATCGGCAAGCTGGGAGAACGCCTCATCGGCAAGGTGGTTGATGCTGAAGCACAGGTGGAGAAAGCGTTGATCCAAGAACTGGAGAACGCCTTCAAGGAGTTCGGCATCGAAGCCCGGATCCTGTCCGTCCAGGGGCCACAGGTGGTAGGCCGTCAGCAGCTGGAGCTACCAATTCAGGTTCGTGAAGATCGCAGCGTGGTGCTCAGCGACGACTAAATCGACGCACGACCGGAGCTGTGATCTCAGCCACCTCCGGCACGCCAAGGCCGCGGCCCAGACCCACGTAGGTGAGCAGACCTGCGGCCGCGGAGAGAGTCACCTGCAGCAGACGGCCGATCAGATCCACGGGCCAGACCACCCAAGTGTTGAGGGCCCAAGCGGCCACCCCCGCCAACAGCGCGGCACCAAGAAGACGGAGCCCATCCAGACCCCAAGCGCGTAACGGCAACCATTTCAAACGCCACTGAAGAGCCAGCAAAAGAGCCAAGCAGGTGATCAGATTGATCGCCACCGTGGCCAACACAAGCCCCGCTGCACCGAAGTTGAAGGGCAGTTGCGGACCCCATGGTGTGGGACCTCCCACCAGCAGCCAATCGAACACCACGTTCATCCCGATGCCCGCCATGGACAACCGAAACGGCGTGGTGCCGTCACCAAGGGCATAAAACACCCGCACCAACACATCTCGACCCAAATAGGCGGGCATCCCGACGCCATAGGCCATCAACAACGCCGTGACCAGATGAACGGCCTGCTGATCGAAGGCGCCACGGGCATAGACCAACGACACAATGGAGCCGCCCAGCGCCACAAACAGGGCCCCCAACGGCAACATGCTGGCGGTGGACAACATCAACCCCTGGCGAATTCGCGCCACAAGGGCCGGTCGATCATCAGGACTGGTGAGCCGGGCGAACGTTGGCAACAACGGCACCAGCAAAGCATTGGAGATCAGCCCCAGTGGGGTCTGCACCAGCAAGTTCGCATAGCCCAAACCCGCTGCAGCTCCAAGGATGCCAGAGGCAAAGAACAGATCAGTGAACACATTGATCTGAAGCATTCCGGACGAAAGCGTTGCTGGACCCATGACGCGCCAGACCTCCTGAACGCCGGGATGGCGCCAATCCCACACCAACTGCAGTCGGGCCAATCCCTGCTTGATCAGTGCTGGCAGCTGCAGCAACCACTGAAGGAGCGCCCCCACCAGCGTGGCCAAGGCCAACACCACACCACCGCGGATGGCGAACTGGGGCGATGCGATCTCTGCACCGAGGTGCCACCAGAGCCCCCCCACGCCCAGAATCAGCGCCACGCTCGACATCAATGGTGATATCGCCGGGATCCAGAACTCATCGGCAGCGTTGAGAGAGCCAAAGCCGAGGCCGATCAGGCCCGCTAACAGAGCCATGGGCGCCATCAGCTGGAGCTGAATCACGGCGTTGTGATGCAGCTGGGGCCCCAGGCCTGGTCCCACCAGGGTGATCAATGGGTCGGCCGCCACCACCAAAACAATGGTGACCAGCAACAACACCGCACTCACCATCGTGTTGAGGGTGGCGAGGATATGGGCGCCTTCCTGCCGCGGACGCCTGCTGAGAACACTCACCATGGCGCTGTGAAACGGCCCATTGATTCCGCCAAGCAGGATCAACAGGAAGCCCGGCAAAACATAGGCATAGTTGTAGGCGTCATAGGCAGCACCCACCCCGAAGGCGGCGGCAATCACCAGCTGGCGAAGCAAACCACCGAACTTGCTGAGCAGGGTCCCGTAAGTGACCACCAGGGCAATGCGCTTTAGGGATCTCGCCATGCGGAGCTAGAGGCCCGTTCGAATGGGCTGCATTCTCAACCGACTGACGCCGATGGGAAGGCCCCAGGGGCCACCATGGCCACCATCTCCGGCCCGTCAACGGCCCCTCATGTCCGGTCTCCCCCTGCTGCAATTCGAGCC
>JAYKIX010000157.1:0-3954 GCA_035286005.1 Synechococcus sp.
CCGTGGAGCACATGGGTGACCTGGTCGGCATTCACCCAATGAATACAGCCATCGTCAACATCGGCGATCTGAAACAGGCTGTTCACCCGAGGATCGCGGGCGCCGCCTTCACAGAACACCACCTGCCCCATCCACCAATCGCCGTCGGCATGAAGAGCCACGTCAGCAGCCTTGGCCACAATCACAAAATCGCCGGGGCGGACGGACAAAAACACTGGGGCTGGAGGGCGAGCATCCGGGCGAGAGCGAACAGCACGATCAGCAGCCATCACACACATGCTTTAGTACGCCTGTTCTAGCCGCGAATGGGGGGCTTGTCAGCGCCGGGGCAGCCGCGTGATGCAGGCGGCTCAGGCCTCAATGCTTTCGGTGAATTCCTGGAAAGCCCGCTTGAGCCGTTCCACCGGTGTGTCCTTAGGGGGACACTCCTGATTGGTGCGGGTGGTGTAGGCCTGAATCAGACGTGGCTCCGGCTCGAGGATGGAGGCCACGGCACCTTTAAAAAGAACCAGGTTGGGTTGCGACGTCAAGCCAAGCAAAAACGGAGCAAGCATCCAGCCGCTGGCGCACTCCTCCCCCTCCGCAGAACGCTTGGGCTGCACCTCGAGGGGCCGGAGCAACTGATAAGCAGGCGCACCATCACGGTCTGTGGTGTTGCGCAACCTGGCCATCACCAGCTGGCCGCTGCAGAGAAGCAGCAGTTTGATGGTTCCCTCCGCCAACAACGGCAGGAATGGAGCCTCGACGACTCCCTCCGAGGCCGGCACGGCCGAGGCCGGGGCACTGTTGCGACGAACGCCATTCACCACCGGGCCAGGCATGGGGACGACCTCGTCGCGACGTATGGCAAATCGTAAAGCTGAGAGCCCGACTGCGTAGTCTGGTCGGCTGCTAATCACAGTTCATGGCCCTCGAGCAACTGCGCATCGCCTCCCGCCGAAGCCAGCTGGCCATGGTGCAGACCAACTGGGTCAAGGCGGAACTGGAAAAGGCCCATCCCGGGCTGACCATCACCGTGGAGGCCATGGCGACCCAGGGCGACAAGATCCTCGACGTGGCTCTGGCCAAGATCGGCGACAAGGGTCTGTTCACCAAGGAACTTGAGGCCCAGATGCTGGTGGGACGGGCTGAGATCGCCGTTCACTCCCTCAAGGACCTCCCCACCAACCTGCCGGAAGGCCTGATGCTCGGGTGCATCACCGAGCGGGAGGATCCCGCTGATGCCCTTGTGGTGAATGCCAAGAACGCTCAATACAAACTCGACACCCTGCCGGAAGGGTCGGTGGTGGGCACCAGTTCCTTGCGCCGCTTGGCCCAGCTGCGCCACCACTATCCGCACCTTGAATTCAAGGATGTGCGCGGCAATGTGATCACCCGTCTCGAAAAGCTCGATGCCGGTGAATACGACTGCCTGATCCTGGCCGCCGCGGGCCTGTCTCGCCTTGGCTTCGGTGATCGCATTCACCAGATCATCCCCGGCGAAATTTCCCTGCATGCTGTGGGCCAGGGCGCCCTTGGTATCGAATGCGTGGAGGGCAGCCCCGAGGTTCTCGAACTGATCAAGGTGCTCGAGCACGCTCCTACCGCAGCCCGCTGCCTGGCGGAACGCTCCTTCCTGCGGGAACTGGAGGGCGGCTGCCAGGTACCGATCGGCGTGAACACCGTGATCGACGGCGACACTCTCACCCTCACTGGCATGGTGGCCAGCCTCGACGGCAAACGCCTGATCCGCGATCAGCAGAGCGGCACCCTGGCTGACGCCGAGGCGATTGGCAAACAACTGGCCAGCACCCTCAAAGGCCAGGGCGCTGGCGAGATCCTTCAGGAGATCTTCGACGAAGTGCGCCCTCAGTGATCCAGATGTGCTGGCAGCATTCAGCACGTCATCAACACGGGTGATTCCCCCGTTCAGCAGTGCGGCCGGGATCTGCGCCCAGTGAGGCCATCAAGACAAAACAAAGGCGGGGTTTCCCCCGCCGTTCATCAATCCACTGTGGGAGTCCGCAGGCTCAGTCGACCAGCTTGGGGTCGATCTCAGCCATGTAGCGAGCTTCGCAGCTCTTGATGATTTCAACGGCCTTCTCGGTGCCGAAGAAGCCGTTGACAGTGCAGGTGCCAGGCTTCTTCAGATCCTTGTAGTGCTCCCAGTAATAGGTGGTTTCCTTCTTCCAGTGGTCACCCAGGTCTTCGAAGCTCTTGATGTGATCCATGCGCTTGTCGTCGGCCAGCACAGCAATCACCTTGTCGTCGACTTCACCGCCGTCATCGAAGGTCATGATGCCGATGATCCGGGCCTCCACAACGGAGCCGGGGATCAGGGGCTCAGTCACGCCCACGATCTCGATGTCAAGGGGATCGCCGTCCTCATCCCAGGTGCGGGGGATGCAGCCGTAAGCGAAGGGGTAGGCCAGGGAGGAGTAACCCACACGATCCAGCTTGAGGTGACCGGTCTCGGTGATCAGCTCGTACTTGTTGATGGTGTTGGAGTTGAGCTCCACGATCGTGTTCAGGCGCAGCTCCGCCTCATCGGCGAATGCCGGCAGCACGTGCAGCAGGTTGGGCATGCTGCGGCTCGGAGCCTGGTCGAGATTGGCCATGGGGGGCGTTGAACAGCGCCGCGCATCCTACGAACCACGGCCGAAGAGGCCTACCTCAGTCGATCAGATCCACCCCCTTGCCCCTGTAAAACGCGAAGCGCTCTCGAATCTCCTCCGCTGCAGGCTTGGGGGTCTCGTAACTCCACACCACATTGCTGAGCACCTGCCCGTTCACCACCACATCCCAGTAACGGGCGGTTCCCTTCCATCCACACACGGTGGTGAGACTGGAGTCGCGGAAGTGTTCCTCGCGCATGGAGGCGCGGGGGAAATAAGGGTTGCCGTCGACCACCACGATGTCGTCGCTTTCCGCCAGCACCACGGCGTCGCAGATGGCTTTCATGCAGATCAAGACCAGACCTGCCAACGCTAAGCAGCACCGCAGCCGGCGGCAGGGGGAAAGCCGCACCACCCCGAGCCACACTCCAGCGTGGCAATGCATAGGGTCACGACCTGCTCGCATTCAGCGACAAGTCGATGGTGGATCTCTATCTGACAACACGGCTTCACAACCGCATCTCGGAAGCCGACTACCGAACTCTGCTCCTGAAGCAGGACCTCGACCAGCAGGAGCAGAAACTGCGCCAGACTCTGCTGCAACTAATCGAGACTGGATCAATCCGGCTTGAAGCCGGTGCACCCAGGCGAGAGGCCGAAAGCCTCCGCTGAACCAAGAATGAGCACAATCGCCCAGAGCCAAACAGCCTTCCGCCCAGCATCCTTAGCCCACGGGCTCCAAGCCTGGTCGGGATGGGGACAGAGTCGAGGGTGAGACCTCGACTTTTTTATGGCCTCGGCCAGGACGGTCGCCCTGGCGTTGTGATCATCCGAAGGTGTTGCCGTTCCATCCCCAGGCGTTGGCCTTGACGTCCTCGAATGCGATGTAGATGCGGTTCGCGGGAATCCCGGTGCGTTGCGTGATCAGCTCGGAGAACGCGGCCGTCATGGCAGGCGGCTTGAGAGCGCCGATCGATTTCACCTCCACATAGGCACAGGGATCGCTGCTGCCGGCAAAGGTCATGGGCACCGCCGTCTCCAGTAGGGTCATCACGTAGGCCTCTGGCTTCCCGGTTTGCTGCGCGAGCGCTGCCGACAACGCCTTGAGCAGACCATCGGCATCCTCAACGGACGGAAGGGAGGTGCGCACGTTGATCAGAGGCACGGGCGACCAAGCAAGACCATCGTCATCCTGCCATCGTGCAATGGCAGAGAAGACGAGAGATGCGCGTGAAGATCTGCGGCATCCGCTGCCGCGACGATGCCTTGGCAGCAGCGGAACTGGGGGCTGATGCGGTGGGCGTGCTGGTGGGGCAATCCCATCCCAGCCCCGATTTTGTCAGCGCCCCGGAGGCACGCG
>JAYKIX010000158.1:0-6573 GCA_035286005.1 Synechococcus sp.
GGCGCAGATCCCGCCTGCGCTGATCCATGGCGCAGCAGAGCTCCAGGATCAAGGCCCAGGTGATCTGCACCACCGAAGCGCGGCTGTAGCGGCCGGCGTTGTGCACGCGGATGCCCAGCTCCTGGCAGGCGGCATGGTCGATCTGGTCGGTACCGGTGGCGGCCACGCAGATCAGGCGCAGCTGGGGGAGCTGGCGCAGCAGCGCTCCATCGAGGGGAATCTTGTTGGTGATGGCGATCTCGGCACCCCGCAGGCGCTCGAAGCGCTGATCAACGGCGGTGGAGGGCCAGGCCTGCAGCTCACACCATGGCTCGATCGGGGCCAGGTCCACAGGCCCCAGGCTGAGGGCATCGAGGAACACGGCCCGGGGCCGGGAGCCATCCACAGGTGCCGGGTTGCAGGCCTCCGTCATCGCAGCGGTGCGACAGAGCCCTGAGTCTCCTGGAGCCCTGCCATGTCAGCAACTGCTCACCGGCTCACCACAGCAACAGGCCTTTGGCCGGGTGGAGATCAAAACGGTGGCCCAAAACTCCTCATGGGCCCAAGAAACGCGTTAGCTTCAAAGAGAAGTGAAACCTCCACGGGGACGTTGAACGATGAGTGAAAACACTCAGAAGTACGACGAATTTGAGTCACCGTCGAACACCGACGACAAGTACGGCAAGTACGAAGTGCCCTTCCACACCCTCGAACAGCACTCCAAGGATGAGTTCGATGCGGAGCACGACGCCGGCATCAACAACCCTGAGAGCCGTCACCGCGACAAGATTCTCGATCAGATCTGCGACACCCACCCTGGTTCGCCCATGTGCAAGGTGTTCGACGACTGAGCCTTCTGCCGCTCCGCACCGCTTGGTTCCGCCAATGGTTCAAGCCCTGCCCGACGGCGGGGCTTTTTTGTTGCCTTTGCCCATCAGCGGGCGGCTGAGCTAGCCCACCAGCGCCAGCCAGGCACCGGCCGCTGCCGCCACCAACCCGCACACCAGCGCATGGGCGACGGTGGCGGCGGGATCAGGTCTCTCCCAGCGATCGATGGTGCGGCAGGCCATGGCATAGCACTCGCAGTTGCGCTCGAGCTTGGCGAGGTAGCGCTCCACAAACTGCTCATCGAGCTCCAGGCGGTGGAGCCGAGAGCGGATCTGGTTGCGCTCGAACTGGGTCATGGCGCCCTTCTAACCAAAGGCTGCACCGGTGTGCGAGCGAGCGTCCGATCCCTCAGTTGAGGGACCACAACACAGGGCTGGATCCCTTGTCTGAGGGATGTGGATCGAGCTGGGTCGCTCAAGAATGAAAGGACAAGAGGATGCGAGATGCACATCGACGACCTCAATGCCTTCTACCGCTGGAACAGCGGAAAGCTCCTTGAGAACAGAACGCGGGGAGCGTTTGCGGAATGGCTCGTGCATCGTGCGCTGAACATCAGCAGTGAATTCAGGGAGGAATGGGCTCCGGTGGATGCCAACTACAACGGCACCACGATCGAAATCAAATCGGCGGCCTATGAGCAGAGCTGGACGCAAAGCCATCCTTCTTCAATCGTGTTCTCCCTGCGGCAGAAGGTGTCCGATCTGTATGTGTTTTGCCTGATGCGAGGGCATACCCCAGAAGATCTCGATCACTGGGATTTTTGGGTGGTGCCGACAGAGTCACTGCCGGATCAACACAGCATCGGCCTCAACCCCCTGAAAAACCTGTTCGGAAGTCCGGTGTCTTTCGCAGAGTTGAAACCCTCAATTGATGCTCATTGCTCCGGGAGGCTGGGATGATCACCCCCCGCTTTGGCGAAGCGCTGCGATGGGCCGAGGAGCTGCATCGAGCGCAACGCCGCAAAGGCAAACAGGTTCCCTACATCGCGCATTTGATCAGCGTCAGCGCCCTGGTGTGGGAAGACGGCGGCAGTGAAGACCAAGCGGTCGCAGCCCTGCTGCACGACGCCATCGAAGACGCGGACCAAACCCATGCATCAATTGCAGATCGCTTTGGAATGGCAGTGGCCGACATCGTGCGCGACTGCACCGACACCTCTCCGGAGACCAAGCCGGGCGAGAAGGAACCCTGGCTGCTGCGCAAAACCCGCTACCTCGACTCGCTGGCCAGCAAACCGATCAGCTCCCTGCTGGTGACCGCCGCCGATAAGGCCCACAACGCCGGCGACATGGTGCTGGATGCCCGGCGTGATCCAGCCATGTGGTGCAAATTCAATGCCGGCCTCGATGGCAGTGCCTGGTATCTGCTGCAGATGCATCAGCAGCTGGTAAGTCGCCTGCCCAGCAGCCGTTCAGTAGAGCGCCTGGGGGAAGCGGTGCAGGAAATCCTGAACAGCGGCGCTTACAAATCCCTGGTTCTTGGAGGGATGAAAGCGCAGGAGTGGGCCGAGGCCTATCCGCAGCGGCATCGCCCTTAAGCCGCAGCTGAAACCCATGGGTGTTGGTGAGACCCCAAGCAAGGGTTTAACCAAGAGAGCTCAATCCAGCTCACCGGCTTCCACCATCTGCCGAATCGCCCGCAGCAGCTGGCGGATCAACTCCTCATTGGTGGTGAATCCACCGTTCCATCGATCGCGGCGAGCCTCAAAAAACAATCAACAGCGCAGCTCGATGAGCGTTGTGGGAGTTCCGGAGTTCGCCAGCGCAGCGCAAGGCTCAATCCCGCCCATCACCTCGTAGCCGTTGATGGTGTGCGCAAAGCGCTCCCATCCCCACAGATCCCCATCTGGATCGGGGATGCGCTCGAGAATGAGCTGCTGGTTAGCGAGTGCCTTCATGGCACGAACGTCAGGACGAAGGAGAGCGAGGCACTCACCAGGGCACGCGCAAGCCAGATCAACCCCGGAGCCACGGCAGCAAGACAGAACGCTCTCCAAGGATGTCCACAGGATTTGGCGCCGACAGCCAGCCAACCCCATCTACGCCATCCCCAATTCCTCACACCGAAATGCTGCTGGCCGAGGAAAAGCGTTGCCACGTGGTGGGTGCTGAGCTTTTCCACCAGATGAGGGAGCGAAGCAGCCAAAACAAGATCCAAAACCCCTCAAATGAGGGATCCGAAGAGGGGATCTCCAGGGCGACGGTGGAGAGAACGACGCCCAACGGTCCTTTGAGCAGCAACGAACCCATGCAGTCTTCGCAAATCCCCCCCTCTCTCGCAGCTCTCAGCTGGAGTGGGGGGCTAGACCAAAACCAGGCCCCTTCTGACGGACAACGCATGTCTGAAGAGAACCTCCAATCCCCATCCGAACTGGCCACCAGCTCGCCTAGCTCGATCCAATCCCAAGTGGAGTGCAAAGGGATTCGCTCCACAAGCGACTTCCCCCGCGATCTCGCGGGGCTGAGCCCCGAGCAGGTGGAGCATCACTACAAGGCCATGCGCAACAGCCATGCCTCGTTGATGCGCTCCAGAGGCCAACTGCAGCGCCGTTCACGGGAATTCAGCGAAGCCCGCCTGAACTTCCTGAACACACTCAAAACCTACGAAGAGCGCCTGGTGGCGATCGGCGAAGAGAAAGCCGAAGCAATGCGCATCGCTCAAGACATGCACCAAGAGCTCGAGGCCTTTGAGAACAAGCAACAAGCCCTGGATCGCTTGCTGCACGACCTCGAGGAAGCCAAGCAAGACGCAGGGTTCTGGTCGATCCTGCAAATCAACCAACTGATCGAGCGCATGAAGACGCTGTTGCGCGGAGGCAACTGAAGGCCATGGGAGAACTCAGCGATCGCTTTGCCGAGCTGATGGCTCGCATGGCCAAAAGCGATGCGGATCTCTTTCGCACCATCGGCGAGCAAAACGCCAGCGTGCGCAAAATGGTGGAAGATCTTGTTCCACCCGACGACGCCGCGACCGCATCGGCCAATGCACCTCTGGCGGCATCCGCTCTGCTGCCGGCGGAAGAGTGTGCGTTACCCGCACTGAAGAAGCGCTTCAGGAAGGTGGCCGAGGCGCAGACCTGGGTTGAGGCGCAGATCGGCAAAGCCCCCAAAAAGCCCACATGGGCCGTGATTGAGGCCACCTGTCTATCAGGGGCATGGCCTAACAAAGCCGCTGCATCGACAGGCAGCCGGAGCAAAGGTCTCACTGAAGCGCGCTTCGAGCAGGGTCTTAAGGCCCTGGAAGACAGTCTGGACCAACGCCTGCAACGAATCGAATTGATACTCACGCTGCTTGCGAAAACCCTGCCAGAAGCAAACGACAGCTCGGCAACCTGAACAACAGGGAATACAGAGGATATTGGTCTAAAAGATGGAGCTTGAGACAGAAAACCAAAAAGATTTTGGCCTCAACGCCAGAAATCACTTACCCGCAGGCGCTACTGCTAGTGGCTGTTCGTTGGGTGAAGACTCCTTTGGACCCGGGCCAGGTGTATTGCGTTGTTAGAGAGCACGATCAAGTTGACTCAATAAGCCGGGTGCAATAAAATATGATACGTCTTTCAAAGAAGCCACGTGTCAACGTCGAACAAAGCACTCTTTGACAGGCTCTGTGATCTGGGCCTTCTCTCAACAATGGATAAAGGACCTTTATTCCTAGGGGAATGCAATGAATGCCAAGCCCAATTCGTAAACACAAATATTAGTGAGACCAACAACAAAGAGGCATTAATTGTCGGGGTATCGACAAGCGTTGACGGCTGGGAGTTCTCAGAAAATACTGCTCTAATAGACCCAGAGTCAAGGAAGCCTATTTGGTTTGAGAATGGCGTCCTGCCCCCTGAGGAGTCTGATCCGGATAACATTAAGCATATCGCAAATCAGATACTCGAAAAACACCTCGAGCAGATTCTTCTATTGATTGATGAGGGCAACCTAGAAAATCACAGCTTGTCTCAGATTACCAGTGAGTATGGCGATAAAGCAGTAGCAAGCTATGTTGACCTTGATGATATCGATAGGAACTGGCTACTTCAGGATTTTAACTTCCATTTGCGTTTCTCATGTGCAGACATGCTCTTGGGAATCGAAGGAAGCCTCGATTCGCCTGCGGCAGTTTCTCTTAGAGAGCTAAGGTGGGGGGCTGATGACTTTGCTGAGTCCAGCTATTTTGATGAGATATGTTCAGATCTTGAAATGGACCCTGAGTCAATCGAATAATTGATCTGTTCAATGATCCTTGCAATGTCTCTCTAACGCCAGCGATTACCTGTCCGAAGAAGAGCAATGCTCAGATTGTTCGCTAGGCGTATAGCCCTCTAGGGACGGGGCAGGTGTATTGCGTCGTTAGCTTGCGCTAATGGTTGCTTGTGCTTTGAAGGGAATAATTGCCATCCTGTGATACACTACTTAGGCTCGTGGGAAAAGCGCGAAGGTCGGATCATTTGCAGGGCCTTCGCGGCTTGGACCGAGCATTCGGATTCAGCTGTTGCCGGAGTAGTCGCCGGTTATGCAGGAGGCGGAGCATTCATACAGGAGAACTTCTATTGTGAGTTCGAGAACGGTACTGCCACAAAGCTAATAATCGATTACACCGATCACGTCTCTGGCGAGGAAAGCCCCTTTGATGACCTTGACCAAAGCGCTATTGACGCATCAGAGGTGGCTCTAGACCTGCTCCTTGACCTTCATGATCAAGATGCATGGGATGAAGTAGAACAGCTTTTACTGCTAAGCACGGATGGGCTCAGCGAGACGGAGGAAGATGGCGACCTAATAAAAGCAGGCATAGCTGCACCTAAGCATTTATCAAGACTGTTCGATGATGCGGGCCTCACTGCAAAACCCTAGTGACACGAAAGTTGACAAGTCGATTGCGCGAAACAAGCCTACTCTCACTGATCTGCTAATCAATCAGGGAAGCGATTATCGTTTGATCTTTCCCTTTACAAGTAAGAACGATTGACTTAGCTCAATTCCAGCTTCTGCATATCGTGCATGAGGATTGTCTCCATACTGCCAGCCATTTGGCATTTTCTTGGCAAGACCAATAGCACCTAATCTCTCATCCTCGCTTCTCATAACAACAACTACTTCCCCTGCAGAGTCCAAGACCGATTTGACTGACGACTCTGATGGATCTTGAGCCAAAAGAACTGATCGGACAACGCTTGAAGGAATAGAGTGCTCATACATAACTGCACTGTTCTTGCCATAGTATTTAGAACGAGCATATTCTTTTGAGAGGTCAATCCCTCTAGAATCAAACCAGGAAAGCGCCTCACTTGAAAGCCGGTACCGAGACGATGCAAGAGTGTACTTCGCTATCATATTTGATAACAAATAGCCTGCATCCCCGTTTAACCCTCTCACTTCACTGATCAGGAGCCCGGCGGTAATCCACTTGCGAAGTGCAACTTGGTCTACGTTTTCAGATTTAAATGACATTCTGTAGAAGATTCGCCCATGTCGAGGCTAACGTCAGCAATCACCTGCCCGCAGGAGTAGTGCCTAGCGTTATTCATCGGATGCATATCCATGGGGCACGGGGCAGGTGTATCGCGTCGTTAGGCGCTTGTTAGTCCAAGGATGTCTTGAGTTCTTCTATTGACAGCACTGGGGTTCGCCTGTGAAGCATTCTGTGGCAGTTGGCACAAACGGGCCTTAAGTCTTGTATGGGATTAACCAGGTAAGAGCCACCCTTCTCTGA
>JAYKIX010000159.1:0-40412 GCA_035286005.1 Synechococcus sp.
CTCATGGTCGAAACGGGGGCTATGACAGGTCGTTTTCGGTCTCCTCCAGTCGATCCAAGAGCTCGGCAAGCCGCGCCGGATTCTGCAAAAAGAGCCAGCCCACCATTGTCTCAAATCCCGTGGCACGCCCATACACGGATGCTTCGCCGCGACGGGGACCACGCCCGGCTCGATTTCGGCCACGCCGCACCAGATCCCTTTCCTGGTCTGACAACAGTGGTTCGAGTCGCTCCAATACAGACGCCTGGGCGTCAGCTTTCACTTCCGCCACCACCGCCTTGTGCAGTTCATCTGCACGCCCCGGACGGCGGCAATGACGAAGCCGTTGGTGCAGTTCCCAGACAGCATCACCGAGCCAGGCCAACTGCAAGGGGCCGAGTTCATCACCACCGCCACGGCCTTGTTGGGTTCGAATCCAGTCGCTCAAGCCGCCAATTGGCTAAGGGCGCTCTTGAGATCCGGAACAAGATGAAGAAACTCCTCCAGTCGCACCAACTTCATGGTCTGAGCAACCCGGGCATTCCCCACGACCAGAAAACTGCGCTTGGCGTCATTGCACTGTTTCGCCAGCTGAACCATGGCCCCGAGGCCCGAGGAATCAAGGAAATCAATCTTGCTCAAATCAATCACCAACGACGAGGTGTTGGCTTCAAGCACATCCGACACGTAGGTCAGGAACTGCTTCTCGGAATAGGCATCCAGCTGACCGGTGAAGTGGAACAACAGGCAGTTGTCACGCTGCTCGAAGCCACCACGCAGAGAAACAGTGAGTCGCTGCAGTTCAGTGATGGGATCAGGCCCCCAGTCGTGTTGAGCCGAAGTGTAGAGAGAGTGGCCCGGTGGGACCACCGTCAGCGACGTTCTGCCATTAGGGCGACAAAACGACCGAAATGATGGTCAGCATCGTGGGGGCCAGGACTCGCTTCTGGGTGGTACTGAACACCAAACAACGGCTGAGTGCGATGGGCCATCGCCGCCACCGTGCGGTCATTGAGATTCAGATGGGTGACCGCAACACTGTCGGGCAGAGAATCAGCATCAAGGGCAAAGCCATGGTTCTGGCTGGTGATTTCCACCTGCCCTGTGGTTCCGCACGGATGGTTGAGGCCGCGGTGGCCGAAATCGAGCTTGAAGGTGGTGCCGCCGAGGGCCAGGCCAAGGATCTGATGGCCAAGGCAAATGCCAAACAGGGGAAGAGACTTGTGATCCACCAACTCCTTGGCCAGCGCAATCCCACCGGTCACCGCGGAAGGATCTCCAGGGCCGTTGGACAGGAACACGCCTTCTGGCTGATGGGCAAGAACAGCCTCCAGGGTGCTGGAGGCCGGTAACACGGTGACCTCACAGCCATGACCAACAAGACGATCAAGAATCGCCCGCTTGATCCCAAAGTCAATGGCCACAACCCGGTAGGGACGATCAGGCTGTGCCTTGAGACGTTGATCAAACGTGGCCCTACAAGGCTGAGTCCAGGTGTAGGGCTCCGCGGTACTGACGCGATCAGCCAGGTTGAGGCCCTGCATCGAAGGGGCCGCTGTCAACTCCTCCAAGAGCTGACGTGGTGAGCGGCCGTCAGAACTGATCACACCGTTCATGGCTCCGGCATCCCGCAGATGACGCACCAGCGCACGGGTATCAATGCCCTGGATGCCAATCACCCCGTGCTGTTCCAGCCATTCCGGCAGGGTCTGTTGGCAACGCCAGTTACTGGGCCGTGGGGCTAACTGCCGTGCGATCAGTCCGCGAGCATGGGGCACATCAGCCTCCTGGTCATCAGGATTCACACCGGTATTTCCCAGCTCTGGATACGTGAAAGTGACCAGCTGACCTGAGTAACTCGGATCGGTTAAGACCTCCTGATACCCGGTCATTCCGGTGTTGAACACCACTTCACCCACCACACTGCCGCGACTCCCGCAGGCCAGGCCCTCAAACACCGTGCCATCAGCAAGCACCAGCACCGCGGGGGCCGTTGGGGTGGCGGAAGTCATGGGCAAACAGACCCTCGGTGCATCAAACGTGTTCTTATTCTTCCTCGCCGCCGTTCAGCGCCTGGCTGAGCTGTTCCAAGCGCTGCCAAGGCAAACCTTCCGCCAGGCATGCCAAGGCCCTCTGAGCACCGCGACGCAGGTCCATTTCCACACCGGCCACCCACAGCACCAGCGCCGTGTTGAAGGCCACCACATCCTGCTGGGGAAGGGTGCCACGTCCCTGCAAAAGCTCCCGCAGGATCCTGGCGTTCTCCACTAGATCTCCCCCCTTGAGAGCAGACAGAGGCGCCTCGTTCAAACCAAGATCGGCTGGGGCAATCGTGTCGGCACGCAACACGCCACCTTCAAGAATCCGCACGGCATTGGGCCCTGCCAAGGACGCTTCATCGAGTCCCCCAGCACCATGCACCACCACGGCCCGCTCCTGACCCAGGCCTTGGAGGGCTTCGGCCATGGGATCGAGGAGATCCGCCCGGGCCACGCCAAGAACCTGACCATTCGGCTGCAAGGGGTTCACCAGAGGGCCAAGCAGGTTGAAGACGGTGCGCACTCCGAGACTGCGTCGCAGAGGGGCAAGGTTGACCAAGGCTGGATGCCAAGCAGGAGCGAATAGAAACGTGACCTGGGTCGTGGGGATCACTTCCACGACCCGGGATGCTGGGGCTTTCAGCTGCAGACCCAAACCTTCCAGCACGTCGGCTGAGCCCACCTTTCCGCTCGCGCTTCGATTGCCGTGCTTCGCCACCACCGCCCCACACGCCGCAGCGGTGAAGGCCACGGCTGTTGAGATGTTGAAGGTGTCGGCACCATCACCCCCGGTGCCACAGGTATCCACCATGTAGAGATTGGGGCGAGTCCCCGGTAAGGGACAGGCCTGGCGCAGCACCCGTGCCATGGCCGCGAGCTCGTGTCCATTCACACCACGTGCTCGCAAGGCCGCCAAGAACGCACCGGTTTGCACCGGAGTGAGTGTTTCGGCAAGCCAAGCTTCCATGAGGGCTGTGGCATCCGCCTCACTCAACGTGCCGCCCTGAAGAAGATGCTCCAGCATCTGGGGCCAGGACAGTGAGGGATTCACCATGGGTAGACAGAAAAAAACCCGGGTGCTGAGCACGCCGGGCCGGGTGATGGGGACCTACCCAATATCACTTAAAAAATGACGTCTGGCCAGACGGATGACCGGAATCTGTTCACGTTTAGTGGTTGAAGCAGAACTGGACGCCTGGATCCAAGCACAACCGGCACCGGCTGGCTGGTGCCTAGGTTGATGCCTGCGCTCACCTGTGGATGGCCGCTTTCCGTCTCGATTTGATCGGTCGCTACTTGCGTCCCCATCGCCGCACGGTGTTGCTTGGGGCCTTGGCCCTTGTGATGGTCAACATCCTGAGCGTCACGATCCCGCTGGAAGTGCGGAAGGTGATCGACTCTCTCGAGCCCGGGTTCGCGCTTCCGGATGTTCTCCGACAAGCCAGCTGGATCGTGCTCCTGGCCACAACCATGGGAGTGGTGCGCCTGATCTCCCGCCAATTGGTTTTTGGCGTCGGCCGTCAGGTGGAAGTGGAGCTGCGCCAGCGCCTGTTTGACCACATGCTGCTGCAGGAACCGGGTTGGGTTCAGGAGACTGGAAGCGGTGAGGTGATCAGTCGTGCCACCAGCGACGTGGAAAACGTGCGCAGGCTCCTGGGCTTCGCAGTGCTCAGCCTCACCAACACCGCCCTTGCTTATGCCTTCACACTGCCGGCCATGCTGGCGATCGATCCAGGCCTCACCGTTGCTGCCATTGCCCTCTACCCAGTGATGTTGGGGACGGTGCGGCTGTTCGGCGGCCGCATGATGCGCCAGCAACGTCGCCAACAGGAACAACTGGCCGGCCTCAGTGATCTGATCCAGGAAGACCTATCAGGGATTGCCGCCATCAAGATCTACGGACAAGAAGCTCAGGAACAACAGGCCTTTGAGACGCGCAACCGCCAGTACCGCGATGCGGCCATCCGACTCGCCCGCACCCGGAGCACGCTCTTCCCGCTGCTTGAAGGCATCTCGTCAATTTCCCTGCTGCTGCTTCTGGCCCTGGGCAGCGGCCAGCTCGAGGCAGGCACGCTGAGTATTGGTGGTCTGGTGGCCCTGATTCTTTATGTCGAGCGATTGGTCTTCCCCACGGCCCTGCTGGGATTCACGCTCAACACCTTCCAGACAGGCCAGGTGAGTTTGGAGAGGGTGGAGGACTTGCTGCAACGGCAACCTCGGATTGCCGATCCATTGCGTCCTTCACAACTCCCTCATCCGGTCCAAGGTCGGATTGAAGCCCGTCAACTGACGGTTCGCTACGAAGGCAGCCATCGCGACACCCTGTCAAACCTGTCGTTCACCATCGAACCCGGGGAGCTGGTGGCCGTCGTCGGCCCGGTTGGCTGCGGAAAGACCACCCTGGCCCGTGCCCTGGGAAGAATGGTCGACATCGGCGCCAACCAACTGTTCCTCGATGGCAACGATCTCACCAATATCAGGCTGAGTGATCTGCGTGGGCAGGTGGCCTTGGTGCCCCAGGAGGGCTATTTGTTCACCAGCAGTCTTGCCGACAACCTTCGCTACGGCGATCCCGGTGCAGACGCTGACCGCGTGGAGTCTGCGGCCGAACAGGCACGCCTGCTCGATGACGTGCGTGGTTTCCCGGATGGCTTCAACACCCTGGTGGGGGAGCGGGGGATCACGCTCAGTGGTGGTCAACGACAACGCACCGCATTGGGTCGAGCCCTGCTGATGACGGCGCCGGTGTTGGTGCTCGATGACGCGCTGGCCAGCGTGGACAACAACACAGCTGCAGCGATTTTGGCGTCGATCCGTAACCAACAACAACGCACGATCGTGATGATCAGCCACCAGCTTTCAGCGGCAGCCGCCTGTGATCGCATCCTGGTGATCGAACAGGGCACCTTGGTGCAGCAGGGGCACCACCGTGATCTGGTGGCCATAGATGGCCCCTACAAAAGGTTGTGGGAACGCGAACAGGCTTCGGAACGTCTCGAAGCGGTGGCCTGATCCAGGATTTCTGGCTTAGCTGAAGCTGCCGTTTCACGGTTGCACTGACATGTCCACCGCCAACCGCTATGCGGTGCGCTGCACGCTCACCTTTGGGGACATCTACGTTCAGATCCTGGCCTGGATGGCCGTGATCTTTGTGAGTTTGGCGGCTGGCCTTGGCCTGATGGGATCAAGCCGCCCGATGTTTGCCCTGGTCGGTGTGGGACTGATTTTGGTGCTCAGTCTTCCCTTTCTGCTGTTTGCGTTCGTCACCACTCTGCTGAATCACATTCAGCTGCAGGCGCCTGAGGATTCCTAGGCTCGGCACCGTTTTCACGCCGTCGATGCTGCCCTCCTGGTTGACCGGTCAGTCGCCCCAAGCGTCCAACGGGACACCCCTGCGCCATGCCGTGCTGGGTTCTCCACTGAATGCACCACTGATGGATGACCAGGAAGAAGCCCTGTTTGCCTGTGGCTGCTTCTGGGGTGCCGAAAAAGGGTTTTGGAGGCTGCCTGGGGTGGTCACCACTGCGGTGGGTTTCGCGGGGGGGCAGATCGATCACCCCTCCTACAACCAAGTCTGCAGCGGCCGAACCGGACATACGGAGGTGGTGCGCGTCGTTTGGAGTTCCCCAGCCATTGATTTCAGCGACCTGCTCAAACTGTTCTGGGAATGCCACGACCCCACCCAGGGCGACCGGCAGGGCAATGACAGCGGCACTCAATACCGCTCTGCCATCTACACAACAACGGCCCTCCAGATGGAGATGGCGCTGGCCAGCCGTGAGAGCTATCAGCAGGCTCTGAAGGCCAAGGGCTATGGCGCGATCACCACGGAGATCGCCGCGGATCAAACCTTCTACGCAGCCGAGGAGTATCACCAGCAATACCTGGCCAAACCCGGCAGCCGCCCCTACTGCTCGGCCATGCCCAGCGGCGTGCCCCTTGATCACTTCCCAGGGGCTTCCTACAAACTTCCCAGCCGCGTCTGGAGCCACTACGACTGGTCGATTGATCACTGCGTCCTGCGGGGCGACAACAGCCCCATTCACCTGCCATGAGACCGGCCTGGCCCGACTGGATGGTTCTGGGGGCACTGCTGCTCACCCTGACCGTGGTCTTCGCGCTCGTGTTCAGTCAAAAACCACTCCATCCCGACGGGCCGCCCTTGCAATGGCGATCGCCGGCTCCGCAACGCGGAGACTCCCTAAGGATCTGACCACCCCCACACCGCAAGCCCATGAAGGGCTGCCATCGTGAGTGGTGATTGAACTGGTGTGCTCAGCCTGTGTCGGTCCCGCGTGAACCCCGACAGCGCCGCCAGCTGCACCCTCTCCCCAAGGGCCTGGTGGAGCTGTATGGACTCCTGGCCGTGCTGGTGGTGCTGATCCCGGAATGGTTAGCGGATGGCACCCTCTCCATCGACCTACGCAAAGGCGGCCAAGCCCTGCCTATGACCACGCGTGCCTGGCGCACCCTGCCCGAACTTCAGCTGGCCTCCATGAGCCTCCAAGAGCTGCGGACACTGGCGCGCCAGATGCATCTCTGGGGCTACAGCAGCGACACACGCGACCATCTGACCCAACGGCTGCTGCAACGGATTCGTCGGCAACCAGGGGGGCGACATGCCTTGTGATAACTTCGTTCTGCCGGGGCGTAGCGCAGCTTGGTAGCGCACCACTTTGGGGTAGTGGGGGTCGTGGGTTCAAATCCCGCCGCTCCGATTCCAGTTCAATCGTTCCCCTTGTTCACTCCTCATCTCGGGGAGTTTTTTTTTGCGCATCCCCACGCGGTGCGGGGCGCGCAATCAGCACAGCAAAGCCGTGGAGGGCGTCCTCCACGGCTTCACACCATCACAGCTGCTGCCCTCAGCGGGGTGGCAAGTGAGTCACAACGAGATGGCGTTGGGCATCAATTTGCAGCCATCCTTGATCCTTGAGCTGACCAATCACTCGGGTCACCGTTACGCGAGTGGTGCTGAGGGCGCTGGCAATCTCCTGGTGTGTGAGCCTCAGTCCAAGCCGCAAGCCTTTTTCACAGGGTTGGCCATAGTCCTGGGCCACCAACTCCAAAAAGCCCCGCACCCGATCTTCCACCCGACGCAAGCCCAACAACGCGAGCATGAAATCGGCCTGACGCAGACGGGCGGAGACGGCCTTCACCACGACCATTGCCAAGGCAGGCGACTGGGCGACTTCCTCAAGGGTGAGGCAGATGAGATCACACTCCGTCAGGGTCACTGCCTCGTAGGCCTGAACCACGCTCAGCGGTTCACCAAAGGTCTCATGGGGCCCCACAAGACCCAATAACAGTTCATCCCCCTGTTCTGTCACCGCACCCAACTTCACCATGCCCCGATTCACCAACCACAAGCTGTTTTTCAGCAGGGGCACAACACTGCCAGCAGCGAGTGACACCTGATGACGCTTGCCCAATGGATTGGGCAGGGATGATTTTTTCAACAAAGACGCAGGTTGCTGAGTGAGCACCCCGGGTCTTGGAGACACTGCAACCACGCCGTCAATAGCAAATAAAAGAGAATTTAAACAACCGCAATAGCCCATCAAGCAAAGAAAAAGAAAGCATCCCTTTAACAGGCGATTAAGATCATCAAGCCAATAAAAAGGAGGGCCTAAGGCCCTCCTTGCAACAACACGATCGAAGCAAATAGGTTCAGATTGAACCGATCACTTGCCGATCTTGTTCACAGCAGCGCGGGCCTTGCTGAGAATCTCGCCTTTCAGGGGAACGAAACCCATATCGTCGGCCTGAGCCTGAGCCCTGTCGCTCAGCATGTGGTTGAAGGCCTTTTTGATCGCATCGGTGTTGGCACCGTTGCCCTTTTTGTAGGCCAGAACCCAGGTGAGGGTCGCAATGGGATAGGCACCCTTGGCTGTGGGGTTGGGGTTGGAACCACCCAAGTTGGCATCAAGCTTGATGCCGTTGAGAGCCTTGGCACCGGAGGTGTAGCTGGGCTTCACGTACTCACCAGCTTTGTTCTGGAGAGCCGCTGCCGCCACATTGCCCTTGATGTAGGACTGGTTGACGTAACCAATGGCGCCACTGGTGTTCTGAATCACACCAGCCACACCGGAGTTGCCCTTGGCGCCCACGCCGGAGGGCCACTTGATGGATTTACCGATTCCAAGCGTCCAGGTCTTGGAGAAGGCCTTCATCGACTCACTGAAGGAAGCGGTAGTTCCAGAACCGTCGGAACGGTGCACCCACACCATCTTTCCAGGCTTGCAGCCAACCTGGCTCCAGTTGTTGATTTTGCCCATGGCAACCTTCACGGCCTGCTCCTGGGTGAGCTTCAGGCTGCAACCGGGGTAGTTGTAACCGAAGGCGATCGTGCCGCCGACCATGGGGATCTGCACCACACCACGCTTCACCTTGGCCATATCGGAGGCCTTCATCGGATCATCAGAAGCGCCGAAGTGGACGGTCTGATCGATAAAGGCCTTCCGACCCGAGCCGGAACCCACCGCCTGGTAGTTCACCTGGGGGCCACCGGATTTCGCTAGATCAGAAAACCAACGCTCATAGATCTTGGCAGGAAAAGAAGCACCCGCACCGTTGAGACGGACTGCCGCGGTGGCAGACACACCAGCACCGAGAGCAAGCAGAGAAGAAAGAATCAGAGCCTTCTTAGCGAAGCTCATTTCAGACCTTGTAGAAATCGACTCCCAATGAATAACCAACAGCGCAAACCTTGGTCGTTAGGAATGCATTAAGGGATGGCTATTGTTTGATCATTCAGTTTAATCAGCCCTTTACCTATCCCTGGGCTTGGATGAGGTCGGTCCGTAATTTCCGTTGGGGTGCAGCCGAGTTGCCACCGCATAGCCCTTTAACCAGCGATTGACCCGCAAGCGCTGCGACGGGGGAATTTCCCCAAGTATCTGTGACAACTCAAGGGCCCCAAGCCGTTTGAGCTCGCGCACATCCACGTGCCAAAGCTGCTCGGCCTCGCGAATCAGACGTGCCCAGGTGCGCACCTGCTGCCAGGCCTGCAGCCGCAAGCGCGGCACATCCACCTGTCGCCCGTCAGGGTGCCCAGGGGGACGGCGCCGATGAATTTTGCGGGGAAGCGCTGCCATGCCTCCAGCCTGCTGAGGCGAATGGGCAGTCGCTCAAACCTGCGAAGAGGCTTCCAACTGATGAAGGAAATCCGATCTTCCCTTCAGGAGGCGATGGGCAAGCTGGAGCCCTCGTGAACCATCTGAACTGGAAAGCCAAGGGCATCAGCTTCCCTGGCACTCAGCCGTCGAGTCCAGGCTCCAGGCACCGGATCGTTCCAACGGAACCCAGCCTCACGGGCCAGATGGCGCTGGTCGTAGCTCAACTGAGCCTTAAAAAGAACGCGCGGTTCCAGGCCGTGGGCCAGGCGCTGTTCAAGATCGTCACAGCGGCGAAACACCTCCGCGAGGTAGATGCAATCGGTGAGAGCACGATGGGCTGCCCAGACCGGAATCTCATAGGCCAGGGCCAGATCACGCACAGAGGGGCGGGCGCGCAGTTGACGCTGTTCCGGCCAGCGGATGTCTTCCATGCTGCAGAGCCAGGGTTTGGTGATGCTGGGCAGCTGACCACGGCCGAACCACTGGCGGTCAAAGGCGGCGTTATGGGCCACCAATACATCGGCCGCATCAATCAAAGCCTGCAGGTACACCAATCCCGCTTGCCAGGGCTGGGGCAAGGATGTGGCAGCAGCCGGTATGCGGTTAATCGGCTCGGCCGCATTGGCCTCAACAGGCAATAAAAACGACTGCTGGGCAAGCACCTGGCGGCTGGGCACGTCAAACAGAATCACCCCCACTTCCAGGCACTCGTCGCGATCGGGATCCAAGCCGGTGGTCTCGGTGTCCACGATCAGCAACGTGTTGGGGGAATCCCCTGCGCAGCCATCGCCAACATTGTGTGGGCAATCAAGCGGGAGATCGGGCACCCGATCGGGCTTGGAAGGCTGAGGCACTTCGGGAGAGCTCAGGCCTGCCAGCGCAAGCAAATCCAACTGCCCCGGCACCTGCTGTTGTTCCATGCACTGCGCAACCGCGATGGTTCCATTCTCCGGCCTGCGCCAGTGGTTCCTAGGGTTTCTGGATCGCTCTTTCTGCTGCCCCATGGCTCTCACCATCGGAGACCGCGTTCCCTCCCTTCAGCTCGACGACCATGAGGGCAATCGCTGTTCCATCAGTGAACGCCATGGAACACCTCTGGTGCTGTTTTTCTATCCGAAGGACGACACTCCAGGTTGCACCGCTGAGGCCTGCGGATTTCGGGATTCCCACAGCGAGCTCCAAACTCTGGGTG
This sequence comes from Synechococcus sp., assembly GCA_035286005.1. Classification (GTDB taxonomy): domain Bacteria; phylum Cyanobacteriota; class Cyanobacteriia; order PCC-6307; family Cyanobiaceae; genus Synechococcus_C. The sequence goes on from JAYKIX010000159.1 coordinate 10,326, forward strand.
CAGACGTGTGGGGGGTCAGCGGCGACGACGTGGTGAGCCATCGTCGCTTCGCGGAGCGCTATCAACTGCCGTTCCCTCTGCTGAGTGATCAGGATCAGCAACTGCGGCGCAGCTTCGGGGTACCCAAGACACTCGGGGTGCTGCCCTCACGGGTCACCTACGTCATCGACGGTGATGGCATCATTCGCCACGTCTTCAACAACCTGCTCGATGGCCCCGCCCATGTGCGGGAAGCCCTTCAAGTGCTGCGTTCCTTGAAATCCCAGGCATGAGCACCTGGCGCCGTTGCGGCGACTGCTGGACCCTGTGGCCCCGACATCCGCAGGGCATTGTGGAATTTCTCGGTGGCAGTTATCTCGCCGCCACCCCACAGCTCAGTTACCGCCGATTGCTGGAGGGGCTGGCCTCCGAGGGGCTGGCCGTGCATGCCTGGAGCTATGTGCCCGGATTCGACCACCAACATCAGGCCCGGCAGGCCTGGAATGCCATGCGCGACTGCCGGTCTCAGCTCCAAAACCGATTGGAGCAGAAACTGCTGCCCCTGCGGCTGGGCCATAGCCTCGGCTGCAAGCTGCATCTGTTGGCACCCGATGGAGGCCGTGGTTGTCGAGCACTGATTGCCCTCAGTTTCAACAATTTCACCGCAGATCAATCCATCCCCCTGTTGGGCGTTGTCGCCCCAAGCCTGGGCGTGAGCACCGAATTCAGCCCAAGCCCACAGGAGACCTTGCGACTGATCGAACGTCATTACCTCCAAGCGCAGAACCTGGTGGTGCGCTTTGGCAACGACCAACTCGACCAGAGCGGAGACTTGATCAAGGCTCTGCAGTCTCGCCCAGAGGACACCAGTGAACTGATCCATCTGGATGGAGATCACCTCACTCCAGCTAGCGCCGGACTGCGCCGCCAGTTCCTCGGGGACTGGGCGGAAGGCAGCGATCGGCAACAACAGGTGGAACGACTTCAACGGCTGGTTGTGTCCTGGGCCTTGGCGGACTCCAGGACCCCATTCAGCTGAGAAGCTTTCCCGCCCTGATCGTTGCTTCAGGCCCGAAGCTTGTCGAGCACAGAACGATCCTCCAGGGTGCTGGTGTCACCACTCACCTCTTGGCCAGCCGCCAGAGCACGGAGAATCCGGCGCATGATCTTGCCGCTTCGGGTCTTGGGCAGGGCATCACTGCAGCGGATCTCATCGGGCCGGGCGATCGGACCGATCTCCTGGCCCACATGGGCCCGCAGTTCTGCCACCAGCGCATCACTGGCTTCACGACCGGATTCGAGCGTGACAAAGGCCACGATGCCTTCCCCTTTGAGATCATCCGGTCGGCCCACAACAGCAGCTTCAGCCACCGCTGGATGACTCACAAGTGCGGACTCGATCTCCATGGTGCCGAGACGATGACCAGACACGTTGATGACATCGTCAACACGGCCCATCACCCAGAAGTAGCCATCGCTATCGCGGCGAGCGCCGTCGCCGGCGAAATAGATGTAGCTGCCGTCCGCTGGACGCAGATGCTCCCAATAGCTCTCGCGGAAGCGCTGAGGATTTCCGTGGACGGTGCGCATCATTCCTGGCCAGGGACGACGCACCACGAGGTAGCCACCTTCATCGGCGCCACAGCTGTTTCCTTCGGCATCCACCACATCAGCCTGAATTCCAGGCAAAGGCAAGGTGGCCGATCCAGGTTTGGTGGGAGTCGCACCGGGCAGAGGGCTGATCATCACCCCACCCGTCTCGGTCTGCCACCAGGTGTCGACGATCGGGCAGCGGTTGCCTCCGATCACATCGCGATACCACATCCAAGCTTCGGGATTAATGGGCTCACCCACTGTGCCCAGCAAGCGAAGTGTGCTCATGTCGTACTGGTCAGGGACTGAACGACCGCTCTTCATAAAGGCCCTGATCGCGGTGGGGGCCGTATAGAAGATCGTGATGCCATGTTTCTGGATCAACTCCCAGAAGGCCCCGGGCTTGGATGGACGAGGGGCACCTTCGTACATCACTGAGGTGGCACCGTTCGACAGTGGGCCATAGACGATGTAGCTATGACCGGTAATCCAGCCCACATCGGCGGTGCACCAATAGACATCGTCTTCCTTGATGTCGAAGATCCACTGGAAGGTGAGGTGTGCCCAAAGGTTGTAGCCCGCTGTGGTGTGCACAACCCCCTTCGGCTTCCCGGTGGAACCGGAGGTGTAAAGCACAAACAAGCGGTCTTCGCTATTCATCGGCGCTGCCGGGCAATCAGCCGATTGGGTAGGAACGGTGTCGTGCCACCAAACGTCTCGCCCATCCGTCATCGCCGTGGGTTCCTTGGTGCGCTGAACCACAAGAACCGCCTGAACGCTGGGGCAGGCATCACCGGCAAGGGCCGCATCCACAGCCGGTTTGAGCGACACCGGTTTGTCTTTACGGAAGCCGCCATCCGCCGTGATCACAGCCTTGGCCTCACCATCAATCAGGCGATCACGCAGGGCCTCGGCCGAAAAGCCTCCAAACACGACGGAATGGGGCGCACCAATGCGGGCACAGGCCAGCATGGCGATCGCCGCCTCCGGGATCATCGGCATGTAAAGGGCCACCAAGTCCCCCTTGCCGATGCCCATCGCCTTCAAAGCATTGGCGGCTCTGCACACCTCGGCGTGCAGCTCGCGGTAGGTGAAGCGACGCACATCGCCGGGCTCACCCTCCCAAATCAGAGCCGTCTTGTTGGCGCGAGGTCCCTCGAGATGGCGATCAAGGCAGTTGTAGGAAAGATTGGTCTTGCCACCGTCAAACCATTTAGCGAAGGGAGCGTCACTCCAATCGAGCACGGAGTTGAACGGCTCGAACCAGTGCAATTCCTTCTTGGCAGCATCTCCCCAGAAGCGATCCGGATCTTGGGCAGCAGCAGCAGCCAACTCTCTATAAGCCTGCAAGCTTCCCACCTGGGCCTTGGCAGCCAACGCAGCAGGAGGCTCGAACACGCGCTGTTCGTGCAACACCGATTCGATCGTGGAGGTCTCGCTGGTCACGCCGGTCATCGTTGATCTGGGCCCTCAGAAGAGTAGTGAGCTCGTCTGGCTGAGCGGAAGACTGCTTCGCAACTCGTCGTCGAGATGACAATCTGGGAACGACCCATCCCTCCCTCGCCCGCCAATGCGCGCGCCAGTGGCATGCCTGTTTGACCTGGATGGGCTATTGCTCGACACCGAGCCGCTGCACGGCCAGGCCTGGGGAGAGGCAGCACGCCACTTCGGCACGGCCCTGAGTGAGGCGCAATTGCTGCATCTGCGCGGGCGTCGCCGCCTGGACTGCGCTGAACAGGTGGTGCAATGGCTGGACAAACCGGTGCGTAGCGACCAGCTGTTGGCGATCCAGCAACCGATCGCGCGGCGCCTGCTCCCCTCCGCCGCGGCCAACCCAGGAGCCAAAGAGCTGGTGCAATGGTGTGCTGATCACAACCTGCCCATGGCCCTGGTCACGAGCAGTGGCAGTGATTCAGTGACCTACAAAACGGCATCTCACCCCTGGATCGCCCAGATCGGCACACGGGTGCTCGGTGACGATCCTGACCTCAAGGCCGGAAAACCAGCTCCGGGTCCCTTTCTGCTCGCCGCTCAGCGCCTCGGGGTCACACCGAATGAGTGCTGGGCCTTTGAAGATTCATCCGCCGGCAGTCAAGCCGCCCTGGCTGCTGGATGCCGGCTCTGGGTGCTCAAACAGGGAGGAGAAACAGGCGACCTCAATTGCTTATCGGGCCACGGTCGAGGGACCGTCATTCAAAGCCTCGAAGAGGTGATGAAACTGCTAAGGACTCTCCAGCCGACCAGCTGAATGGCCTCAATAGAGACGGCTCAAAACAAATTCAGGAAGATCGAGCAAGGCGCGACGGGAGGGAGATTCAGGGAGCCACTCCAAGGATTCGCGCGCTTCGCGTGCAAAGGTTTCAGCGAGAGCTCGGCTGCGCTGAATGGCCTCAGAGGCACGCACCAGCTCAAGAGCCTGTTCTAGATCCCCGTCTTCGCTGAATTCGCGCTCAATCAAACTCCCAAGGGCAGGCTTTTCTTCAAGGGCATAAAGAGCCGGAGCGGTGAGGTAGCCGCTGGCCAAATCACTAGCCGCAGGTTTACCGAGCTGTTGATCGCTACCGGTGAAATCAAGAATGTCGTCCACCACCTGAAAGGCCAACCCCAACTGGCGGCCGAAGCGATAGAGGGAGTCCAGTCGATGAGGACCCTGCTCACTGAGCACTCCCGCAGCGCGAGCACTGTTGGCGATCAAGGAGGCTGTCTTGCAATAGCTCTTTTCGAGATAGGTCTCGAAGGACTGCCCGGTGTCGTAGCGGAAGAGGCCCTGCTTCACCTCACCATCAGCAAGATCCATGATCACGCGGCTGAGCAGCTTCACCACCTCCAGATCGTCGAGGTTGGCAAGGTGCCAGCTGGCCTGAGCGAAGAGGAAATCCCCGGCCAACACAGCGACGCGGTGGTTGAACCGGCTGTGCACCGTGGCAACCCCCCGGCGCGTGGCGGCTTCATCAACCACATCATCGTGGACGAGAGACGCCGTGTGGATCATTTCGGTGATCTCGGCCAAACGGCGGTGTCGGGCCGAGAGCTCAACATCGGGAGCTAAGGCACGGGACACCAACAGCACGATGCCAGGGCGAATCTTCTTCCCACCCGCGCTGAACAAATGCTCTGCTGCAGCTTGAAGAATGGGATGACCAGCACCAATGAGACTGCGCAGATCACTGAGCAAAGTTTCGAGATCAAGCTCGACCGGCTGCAACAGCTCAGTGACGGTGGTCATGGATCCCCTCGGTGCGGAGATCCTAGAAGGAGCGGGCCTCCTACCGCAGACTGACGGCCTCCACGCGAGGGCGGGCCCCCAGCCACGTGGTGGCTCGCATCGCAAATCCCTCGGGATCAGCGGTCACGCAAACCCGCGTGTTCTCGAGGGAAATTGAAGAGCTGGGGCGCCCCGGATCCGGAGACCCCAACAAAGCATCGAGCTGACGCGCCACCCCTTCAGCAGGATCAATCAGGCGGATGTCCGGAGGCAAGAGGCTGCGCAGCAAGGGTTCCAACAGGGGGTAGTGGGTGCAGCCAAGAATCACCGCCTCCACAGACGCTTCAAGCAGGGGAGTGATGTACTGCATCGCTTGCTTGCGCAACTCCTGACTGGAGAGATCTCCGCTTTCAATGAACGGCACAAAGCGCGGGCAGGCCTGCTGCACCACCAGGGTTCCGGGATGCAGCGCCTCGATGCTCTCGCGGTAGGCACCCGAAGCCACCGTGGCCGCAGTGGCCAACACCCCCACTCGGGTTTCGCGCACCATCGCTGCAGCGGCTCCAATTAGGCCAACAACGGGAACGCCTGCCTGCCCTTCCGTCACCTCTCGGGCCAAGGCATTGGTGGTGTTGCAGGCCATCACCACGGTGGACACCTCCTGGCGCTTGAGCCAGGCCACCACCTCAGCAGCAATGGAACGGATCTCAGCGGGAGAACGGCTGCCATAAGGAACACGGGCTGTATCACCGAGATAGACCGTGGGCACAGGGCCGTGGCGCTGGAGGATGCTGCGCAGCACCGTCAGACCGCCAACCCCGCTGTCAAACAAGCCAAGACACACGCTCATGGCTGCCCCCGCAGGTAATTGAGGATTCCAGCGGCGATCGCCAGAGACAGCCTGCGGCGATGCCCCTGATCGGCAAGACGCGGTGAATCCAAATTGCCGGTTACAAACCCGGTCTCCACCAGAGCCGAAGGCATGGTCGTACGCCGAATCACAAAGAAACGACCCTGTCTGACGCCGCGATTCGGACTGCCCGGTGAAACGTTGAGCACTTGTTGCTGCACATGGGCCGCCAGTCGCGCCGAGCGGGGATCCGAGTAATAGAAGGTTTCAATGCCATTCACATCTGGGCGAGACATGCTGATGGCATTGGCGTGAATGCTCAGGAAGGCATCTGCTCCCACTCGATTCGCCAGAGACACTCGCGGTGGCAAGTCGACATCGATTTCAGCAGTGCGGGTCAGCACCACCTGCACCCCCCGTGCCTCAAGCAACTGGGCGACCTGAAGCGACACATCGAGCACCACATCGGTTTCCCGCAATCCGCGGATGCCCACGGCACCAGGATCAGGGCCTCCATGACCGGGATCAATCACCACGCGGTAACGGCCCCGTGGCACTTGCGGCAAACCTGAGGGATCCACCGGTGTCGTGGACGGCGTGATGCTAATGCCGGGTGTCCAGTCGCCACCGCTCCGGCTGAGATCTCCTTCGCCGAAGGTGCGCAGACCTTGCGTTGACAAGCCTTCAAAGCGCATCGACCAGAGATCGCGCGCCGTGCCCTTGAGCTTCAAGCGGCCCGGATCAAGCACCACCCCGGGACGAAACTCCACTACCAGGCGTGTCGATCCTGGGGTCGGTTTTCCAAGACGGATTTCCTTGACCGGTCCACTGCCGGGGATGGTGCGTGAACGGCTCAACTCCCCTGGAAAATCAATCCAGACACGGGTGCCTTGCCCCCCTTCTCCGGCTTCGAAGAACGCCTGCAAGCGAGCCCCCGTGGCGGTGCGGAGCTTGAGGATGCCTTCACTGTTGAACTCCCAAGCCGCAAGAGCACTGGCGGCCTGAGCGGGCAAGGCCGCAACGAGGCTTGCCGCCTGAAGCAAGGCAGCGGCCCACACAGCAATGCGTCGGGAGTGCGCCGAAAACATGGCTCAGAACAGGGCCGGCTGGCGGTGCTGGAGGCTGGGCATCTGGCGACGGATGCGTTGCAGATGGGTGGTATCCACGGGTGCAATGGCTGCACCTGGCACCACGCCGGCATCCGCCATCACCGTGCCCCAGGGATCGATCACCATGGCGTGACCATGGGTCTGGCGTCGACCGTCGTGCACCCCTGTCTGGGCAGGTGCCACAACGAAGGCGGTGTTTTCGATCGCGCGGGCCTGCAGCAGAACCTGCCAGTGGTCTTTACCGGTGTAGGCGGTGAACGCGGCGGGGATCATCAACACCTCAGCTCCTGCCCCAACTAAGTGGCGATAAAGCTCAGGGAAGCGCACGTCGTAGCAAATGGACAGCCCCACCTTGCACAAACCGGGCACATCCACCACCGGAGGTAACTCCCGACCCGGCGTGACCGTGGTCGACTCCCGATAGGGGATGCCGTCCGGCAAGTCGACATCAAACAGGTGGATCTTGTCGTAACGCGCCAGCAGTTGGCCGTCGCGCCCAACCAGCTCCGACCGGTTGAACGTATTCACACCATCTCCCGATGGCACAGGGAAGCCCCCCCCCAGGATCACCACCTGGTAGCGACGGGCCATGGTGATCAGGAAGCGGCTGCACTGGTCAGCCAGGGCTGGGGCCTGCTCCAAACGGCTCGAGTCGTCGCCCATGAACGCAAAGTTCTCCGGCAAACCCACCAGCTCCGCTCCTCGACGGGCCGCCAGCTCGACCTGCTCCTCAGCTGCAGCAAAATTGCTCTCCGGGTCCGAAGTGCTGGTGAGTTGCACGGCGGCGGCCAGAAAGTCGCTCACAGGAGTGTCTGGAAAGACCGAACTTTAAGGGGATTCAGCCTGGGCACCAGCACCCCCAACGGCTCGCAACACGCCCCTCTCCACCTGGGTAGGCACCACGGTGAGTTCGTCGAGACCCGCGCAGCAACGGAAGTCCGCGTCGTGGTTTCCAATGCGAATCAAACGCTGCCCATGGGTGGCCGTCCGCAGACAGGCTTCAGGATCGTGCTGCCATCGCTCCCACAACACCAAAGCCGCCTGCATTTCGTCATTGGCCAGCTCAGCACCCTGCTCGATCAACAGAGCCCCCAAAGCACCGGCCGCCAGAGAATCCTCCAGTGAATAGGCCCCTTCCCAGCCACTGCCCACAATCCAGATGTGCGCGGGCTTTTCCTGCAGCAGCCGTTCGGCAACAGCCCGGCGATTGGGAAGTGCTGCAGTGAACACCCGTTGAATGTCGCGCACTTTCTGCAGCGAACGGGTGCCATTGGTGGTGCTCATGAACAGGCGTTTGCCCTTCACCACATCCGGCGTCACGGTCACAGGGGAGTTGCCGAGGTCAAACCCCTCCAGCATTTTTCCGCCCCGTTCACCCACCATCAGGCGAGCATGCTCTGGCCATTGCTGAGCCATAGAGCGCAGCTCATCGAGGTCGCTGAAGGTCTGTACCGCTTCTGCGCCGTGATGCAGGGCCCAAGCAATCGTTGTGGTGGCGCGGAGCACGTCAATCACCACCGCGGCATCGGCCTTCGCCTCAGCCTTCACTTCCGGACCGCAGTCGGGCACATCGGCGGCAACGTGGAAATAGCTGAGCTTCATGGCCACGCTGGGCGAAGGGCGTGCGTCACAGTAACCAGACCGCCCGACCAGCCACCGAAACCTTCATGGCCCTGTTCCGCTCCGGACCGGCGACACGCGATCTGCGCGGCTTTCTCAAGCTGTTGGAGGACAAGGGCCAGTTGCGCCGGATCACAGCCCCGGTGGATCCAGATCTGGAGCTGGCGGCCATTGCCGACAGAGTCCTGGCGATGGGAGGGCCGGCCCTGCTGTTTGAAAACGTGATCGGCTCCTCCATGCCAGTGGCGGTGAACCTGCTGGGCACCGTGGAGAGGGTGGTGTGGAGCATGGGTCTGGAGCGGGCCGAGCAACTCGAAGAGCTGGGCAGTCGCCTGGCCCTGCTGCAGCAGCCCAAACCCCCCAAAGGGCTCGAAGAGACCAAAGCCTTCGCACGGGTGTTCTGGGATCTGATCAAGGCTGTTCCCGATCGCGACCTCACGCCTCCATGCCGCCAACAGGTGTGGATTGGGGATGACGTCAACCTGGATGCCTTGCCGCTGATCCGTCCTTGGCCCGGTGATGCAGGAGGAGTGATCACGCTCGGGCTCGTGATCACCAAAGACCCGGAGACCGGGGTTCCCAACGTGGGGGTGTATCGACTGCAGAAACAATCGGTCAACACCATGACCGTGCATTGGTTGAGCGTTCGTGGTGGCGCACGCCATCTGAGGAAGGCCGCAGCCATGGGCAAGAAACTGGAAGTGGCCGTGGCCATCGGCGTGCACCCCCTGCTGGTGATGGCAGCAGCCACGCCCATCCCAGTGCAGCTGAGCGAATGGTTGTTTGCCGGCCTCTATGCCGGTGAGGGTGTGCGTCTGGCCCCCTGCAAAACCATTGATCTCAACGTGCCAAGCCACAGCGAGATCGTGCTGGAGGGAACCATCACCCCCGGGGAAGTGCTCCCCGATGGCCCCTTTGGCGACCACATGGGCTTCTACGGAAACGTGGAGGACTCCCCCTTGGTGCAGTTCCACTGCATCACCCAGCGCCGGGATCCCGTGATGCTCACCACCTTCAGCGGCCGCCCCCCGAAAGAAGAAGCGATGTTGGCCATTGCGCTCAATCGCATCTACACGCCGATCCTGCGCCAGCAGATTCCGGAAATCAAAGACTTCTTCCTGCCCATGGAGGCCCTCAGCTACAAGCTGGCGGTGATCTCCATCGACAAGGCTTACCCCGGCCAGGCCAAACGGGCTGCCATGGCCTTCTGGAGCGCGCTTCCCCAGTTCACCTACACCAAGTTTGTTGTGGTGGTCGACAGCCACATCAATGTGCGCGACCCCCGGCAGGTGGTGTGGGCGATCGCCGGGCAAGTCGACCCACAGAGGGACCTCTTCGTGCTGGAGAACACCCCCTTCGACACCCTGGATTTCGCCAGCGAACAGTTGGGCCTGGGGGGTCGGATGGCCATCGATGCCACCACCAAGATCGGCCCTGAGAAAAACCATGCGTGGGGCGAACCGCTTCGACGACCAGCCGACCTGGAGCAACGGGTCAGCGACCGTATGGCCGAGCTGGGGCTTGATGACCTTGCCGGCCAGGAAGCCGATCCAGCACTGTTCGGGTATGTGATGGAGTCGCTTCTCTCCAAGGCTGGGCTGACGTGAGCTGAGCGGATCTGAGCTCGCCTCGGCGACTGGGTCAGATCAGGCCCATAGGATCGAGAGCAGTCAAACCGACTGATTGCTCGTGTCCGGATCGAATGGGGCTCCGCGGGAACTGAAGGCGGGAGGCCGATTGAGCGGACAGGTGCGGGTTCCTGGTGACAAGTCGATCTCCCACCGCGCCCTGCTGTTCGGTGCGATCGCTGAAGGAACCACCACGATCGAAGGGCTGCTCCCCGCCGAAGACCCGATCAGCACGGCCGCCTGCCTGCGCGCCATGGGCGCCAGCATCAGCCCGATCGAAAACGGCAAACTGATCACCGTGGAGGGTGTGGGCCTCGATGGTCTTCAGGAGCCCGGTGAAGTGCTCGATTGCGGAAACTCCGGCACCACCATGCGTCTGATGCTGGGGCTGCTGGCGGGTCGCGACGGTCGCCATTTCGTGCTCAGCGGCGACGCCTCCCTGCGGCGGCGTCCAATGCAACGGGTGGGGCAACCCCTGGCCGTGATGGGGGCCGAGGTGAGGGGCCGCAACGGCGGCAACCTTGCCCCCCTCGCCGTGCAGGGACGCAAACTCCGGGGTGCGGTGGTCGGCACCCCTGTGGCCAGCGCCCAGGTGAAATCAGCCCTGCTTTTGGCCGCCCTCACGGCAGATGGCCCCACGACCGTGATTGAGCCAGCCCATTCCCGCGACCACAGCGAACGAATGCTGCGTGCGTTTGGGGCTGATCTGGAGGTTGGCGGCGAGATGGGCAGGCATGTGAGCGTGCGACCAGGTGCCACCTTGAAAGGCCAGCATGTTGTGGTGCCTGGCGACATCAGCTCCGCTGCCTTCTGGCTGGTGGCCGGTGCGCTCGTGCCCGGTGCCGATCTCACCGTTGAGAACGTGGGCCTCAATCCAACACGCACAGGCATTCTGGAAGTGCTGGATCAGATGGGTGCCCGCATCGACGTGCTCAATCGCCGTGATGTGGCGGGCGAGCCGGTGGGTGATCTCCGGGTGAGCCACGGACCGCTGAAACCGTTCCACTTCGGGGAGGAGATCATGCCCCGATTGGTGGATGAGGTGCCGATTCTGAGCGTGGCCGCCTGCTTCTGCGATGGCGAAAGCCGCATCAGTGGCGCTGAAGAGCTGCGGGTGAAAGAAACCGACCGCCTGGCGGTGATGGCGCGTCAACTCAAAGCGATGGGCGCAGACATCGAGGAGCATCCCGACGGCCTCACGATTCGTGGTGGTCGGCCCCTCAAGGGAGCCGTTCTCGACAGCGAAACCGATCACCGCGTCGCCATGAGCCTGGCGATCGCCGCGATGATGGCCGAGGGCGATTCCTCCCTGGCCCGCAGTGAAGCGGCAGCGGTCAGCTACCCCACGTTCTGGGATGAGCTTGAACGGCTGCGCAGCTGAGGCGGAAGAGCCGTCGGGCGCCCATCCCCTCGGCACCCTTCGTGCCCTGGCCACGGCCGACGGCAGCCTCAGCCTGCACAGCAGCCATTTCGAGGAAGCCTTTCACAGTTCCGCTGGTGCCCTTGCGGAAGCCAAAGCGAAATTTGTGACGCCTGCCGAACTCCAGCGCTTCGATGGCGACAGCCAACTGCGCGTGTTGGATGTGTGTGTGGGGCTCGGCTACAACAGCGCTGCGCTAATGGATGCCTTGCCTCGAGCAGGCCAACCCACGCTCCACTGGTGGGGCCTTGAACTGGATCCACGACCCCTCAATCTCGCCTTGAGCGATGAAGGGTTCCGCAAGATGTGGTCTTCAAGAGTCCTGAACAGGCTTGACGCTCTGCAAGAACTTGGCTGTTGGAACGAAGTCAGCCGTGCGGATGCACCCCTTTGCCAGGGCCAGATGCTCTGGGGCGATGCACGCACACAGTTGAAGCTGTTACCTCAGGGCTTGCAATTCGATCTGGTGTTGATGGACGCCTTCTCACCCAGCCATTGCCCGGAATTGTGGAGTGAAGAGTTTCTGGGAACCCTGGCCCAACGACTCGCACCCGCTGGCCGGTTGCTCACCTATTCCCGTGCCGCAGCGATTCGCGGCAGCCTTCAACGGGCAGGCCTTGAGCTGCGCTCACTGCTGCCAGCCCCAGGACAACGCAAGGAATGGAGTTCAGGAACACTGGCCAGCAGACCCGACACAGGCCGACCTCTTCCCAATCACGGCCCTGGCTGGAACCCCCTGAGCCCGATGGAGAAGGAGCACCTGCTCACCCGGGCGGCCATTCCCTACCGGGATCCGAGTGGTCGCGACAACGCGGCATCCATTCAACAAAGGCGCCAACAAGAGCAACAACATTGCGAGCTGGAGAGCACCAGCAGCTGGCAACGGCGGTGGGTCTTGCCTTTCTCCCAATCAAAAAAGATTTAAGGGAAAATCAAGTGAAACGTCTCTCACAAATGCTACTGATAAATAAAATTCGAGCATGAATTCCAAGGCCGACCTAAGACCATTAAACAGCATTATCGAAAAGACATGCTATACAAATAGCATGCACAATCAATGCCTTGCAACAATACTGAGCAGACAAGCTAATCCCTTAAAAATTTTGCGCAAGCAATAAAAGAGAAAACATGTGAATCTTTAAAGCCCCACGTAGCCACCATAATTCTTGAAGGTGCCATTCCATATAATAACATTACCATTGGCGGGATTTTTAAGACTAAAAGCCCTGCCCATTGAAAAATCAAGATACCGCCAAGATCCTCCAAGAGTATCTTGCAAGAAGGCCGAATTTCGAAGCTTTCCATAATAAGTCATCCGCTTTCCATCTATCCATGTAATTCTTATTCCACCATTCACGCGATCAAGCTTGCAAGCAATGATTTGGTAATTGAACGAACATCGAGTGAAATCACCAGCCTTGACATCATTACTGTCCAATGGCACAAGCGCGCAAGGAGCCAAAAGAGCAATTAAAGACAGAACTCGCTTCAAAGAATGCACAGGACTAAAAATTTATCTTTACTCTCATTATATATGTATTTGATTTCCAGCTGGCAACGGCGGTGGATGACGCCCCCTTGAAAGCCACTGTCTTCATCGTGCCCTGAGCGGCACTTGGGCGTCGCAAAGCTTGGCGGCCTCCCTCTGCCTCTGCTGAGCACTCCAGCCGGGATTGGCCTGCTCATGCCAGGACAGGCTCGCGGCATAACAGACGGCCCAGCGCTGAGACCATTCACCGCGAAGATGCTGTGCCCGGATCCCCCCTGCCAGCCACGCCACAACCACGGCGCTGCCTATGGCCACTCCGCCCCAGAACAGAACGCGCATCACAGGGTCAGGTCACTGCTAACAAAAGCCATCCCAGTGTGGGCGGTCCAATGCGGGTTCAAGCGGAAACCACCACCCAACGAGGGGAAGTCGATCTCAAGGCGGAGTCCCGGTAGATTCCGCCCAACCGTTTCAGCCGCACGCATGCTCGCCGTTGCCGTCCTGGCCGCCGGAAAAGGCACCCGCATGAAGAGCGCACTACCCAAGGTGCTGCAGCCACTGGCGGGGGCAACCCTTGTGGAGCGGGTGCTGGCCAGCGCACGCCACCTGAACCCCGATCGACGTCTGCTGATCGTTGGCCATCAAGCTGAGAAGGTCGAGCAACAACTCAGCGGCGTTGAGGGCCTGGAGTTCGTGCTGCAACAGCCTCAGAACGGCACAGGTCATGCCGTGCAGCAACTGATGCCAGCCCTCGAGGGGTTCAGCGGAGAACTGCTGGTGCTCAATGGAGACGTGCCCCTGCTAATGGCTGAAACCATCAATGCATTGGTGAGCGCGCATCGCAGCAGTGGTGCAGACGTCACCCTGCTGACCGCCCGCTTGGACGACCCCACCGGTTACGGGCGCGTATTTGCCGACGCCTCCGGACAGGTGAGTGGAATCATCGAGCATCGCGACTGCACCGATGAGCAACGCGGCAACAACCTCACCAATGCCGGTATCTATTGCTTCAACTGGAGCAAATTGGCTGCCACCCTGCCAAAACTCAGCACCGACAACGACCAAGGGGAGCTCTACCTCACCGACACGGTGGCCATGCTCGAGAAGGCCATGCATGTGGAAGTAGCCGACCCTGATGAGGTGAATGGCATCAATAACCGCAAACAGCTTGCCCAGTGTGAGGCTGTGCTCCAGGAACGTCTCCGCGATCATTGGATGAACGAAGGCGTCACCTTCGTGGATCCCTCCAGCTGCACCCTCAGCGAGCACTGCAGCTTTGGCCGCGATGTGGTGATTGAACCGCAGACCCACCTGCGCGGTGCCTGCAGCATTGGTGATGGGTGCCGGATCGGTCCCGGCACCCTGTTGGACAACGCCCAACTTGGTAACGACGTCACCGTGTTGCTTTCCGTCGTGCGCGAAGCCCAGCTGGGCGATGGCGTGGCCGTCGGCCCCTATGCCCACCTGCGCCCAGGAGCCGACATCGGCGATGACTGCAGAATCGGCAACTTCGTGGAAGTGAAAAAGAGCCGACTGAGCAACGGGAGCAAGGTGAACCACCTCAGCTACATCGGCGATGCCCAACTGGGAGCCAATGTCAATGTGGGGGCGGGCACCATCACCGCCAATTATGACGGTGTGAACAAGCACCAAACGGTGATTGGCGATGGCAGTAAAACAGGGGCGAATTCGGTGCTCGTGGCGCCTGTCACCATTGGCGCCAACGTGACGATTGGAGCCGGGTCCACCATCACCAAAAATGTGCCAGACAAGGCACTGGCGCTTGGCCGGGCCAAGCAATTAATCAAGGAAAACTGGGGCTGATTCAGCGCCAGCCAACACCGCTTTTGGCCTGCAATCCTCAGATTGTTTTCACACATGTTGGATGGCATCCATCCAGTCATGTGTGATGTTCAGGGCGTCGCTAGCCGAACCATGCCTACCCAGAAGCGCTACACGGTGCGCTATCGCGACGCGAACAGCACCATGCTCGAACGTTGTTATTACGCACAAGACGCCTACGAAGCCCGCGTGCTGGCGATGGAATCCGTGCGCTACATCCACGACCATCCCCACGCGATCGACTTGATTCGCTGTGAGAGCTACCCCCTTCAGCAGCGGGCCGCTTAAACAAGGGATGGGAGCTCTTCGGTCGAGCTCAAAGACGACCAGCGCGACATCGCCGACCCCTCACCCGAGCGATCCAGTCCGGCCTCCGCGAGATCATGTTGCAGCTGAGAGGCACAACTCAGCAAGCGAGACCAACTGGGCAACTGAATGGCCATTGGATCCTGATGAAAGTGCTGCACACCCGGGCGGATCAAGTTGGCGAAGTCCTGCACTGCCAGTTCTTCCCCGTGGCGGTTGTAGGGCAAATTGTTAACGGCTGAATCCAGCGCAAATTGGCGAATCCGGTCTTCACCGACCCGCCGGAACAGCACCTCAAGCGTGGCCACCTGTTCAGCAGAAATTGTTGTTCCCTGATGCTCCATCAGGCCGCGAAGCACGCTGGCCAGGATCTCGGAACACATGCGCTGCAGACCTTCCCGGGGAGAGGTCCCCAGGCTTTTGTGCTTGTGATCAAACAGGCCGAGATCCACCTGGGCAACCCGACTGAGAGCAACATGCCGATGCACCTCGGACAACAGTCCAATTTCAAGGCCCCAATCACAAGGAATGCGCAGATTCACAGCCAGATCCCGCGTGAAGGCAAACTCGCCGGCCAAGGGATAACGGAAAGCCTTGAGGTAACGCAAAAATGGACTGTCTCCGAGCAACTGAGACAGCGCCGTCAGCAGGGGGCCAACAAACAAACGCGTACCCCGCCCCTGCAGCGCATGGGATTCCAGAGAAAGCCGGCTGTAGAACGCCTTCACATAGGCAACTCCACTGGAAGGGAGCAACAACGGCAGCAACATGCGCTGCGGATACGCCGGCGAGAAGGTGCGGATATCGGCGTCAAACAAAGCAACCACCTCAGCGCTGCGGGTCGCGACGCCAAGTCCTTGCCAGACCGCCCAACCTTTCCCCGCAGGGCCCATCAGATCAAGCCCCTGCTCGCTAAAGCTCTGCAGCAGTTCCTTCACAGCAGGTGCATTCGTCCACTGCACATGCACCGGGAATGGCATCTCAGCAAAAAAACGTTCCGCTTCCTTCACCTCCTCAACATTGGTGGCCGCCAGGGCAATCACCAACTGATGCAACCCCTCCAACTCTTTCAAGACAGAGCGGATCAAGCCCAATGCAGGCCTGCGAAATTCCTCCATCAAGCAGGGGATGAGGATGGTGGTGGGTTGATCACGAAGGCCCTGGCGCAACAGTTCAGGGTTCTGCAGCGCCAGGGTGTAGTCGTGAATGGTTGTAATCAAACCCTGTTGAAAATCCATTCCGTGATCAGTGCGACAACATGAGGGACTGCACACCGCGCACCCTGAGGTTGGATCGGTAGGACTGGTGGGGTTGCAGAGAAACCATCGAGAACAACTGGCTGAGCTGCTGGGGCGGTGGCGACCTCACGACGATCGGGAGGAGATCGCATTGCTGATGTCGCCATTGCTGCAATGTGAGCAAGAGGGCACAGAGTCATCCCCCAGTGATCAACGCTGGGACCAATCCACCAGCGTGGTGATCACCTACGGGGATGGAATTCAGCGCAGTGGTGAGCCAGCCCTGGTCAGCCTGAATCAATTTCTCAACCAGCATCTGCCTACAGCGGCACAGGTGGTGCACGTGCTCCCTTTTTTGCAATCAACCAGTGATGGGGGTTTCGCTGTGGCCAGTCACGAAACCATGGCGGCGCACCTGGGTGATTGGCACGACCTGGCCTCTCTCAGTCGAGGTCGCACCCTGATGGCTGATCTAGTGCTCAACCATGTCTCTGCAGCCCATCCATGGGTTCAACAATTTCGTCAGAAACGTGAGCCCGGACTGAGCTGCGTGCTCGCTCCAGATCCTGATCAAGACTGGAGCCAGGTGGTGCGTCCACGCAGTTCGGCCCTGTTCACATCGCTCCAAACCAAGGAAGGAACCCAAAAGGTGTGGACCACCTTTGGTCCCGATCAAGTGGACGTGGACTGGTCGAGCGCTGCCGTGTTGAAGGGATACCTAGAGCTGCTGCTGCAGATGGTTCGGCACGGCGTCAGCTGGCTTCGGTTGGATGCAATCGGTTACGTCTGGAAAGAACCCGGCACCTCCTGTATTCACCACCCCAGGGTTCATCTGCTGGTGAAACTGCTACGAGCCGCCCTCGCAACCCTTCACCAGCAGGGCGTCGTGGTGACGGAAACCAATGTGCCGGAGGAGGAAAACCTCTCTTACCTGCGTCCCGGCGATGAAGCCCACATCGCCTACAACTTTCCACTGCCACCCCTGCTGTTGGATGCAGTCGTGCGCAACCGTGCGGACCTGCTCAACCAGTGGCTCAACCAGTGGCCCAACCTCCCCCGAGGCACAACCCTGCTGAATTTCAGCGCCAGCCATGACGGGATCGGACTGCGCCCCCTCGAAGGCCTCATGGCTCCGGAACGGCTCGCCAGGCTGCTTGCGAGCTGTGAGCAACGCGGAGGTCTGATCAGCCATCGTCGCCTCAGCGATGGCAGCGAACAGGCTTACGAAATCAACATCAGCTGGTGGGCAGCCATGGCTGATGGGGGGAGGGATCCAAGCCTTTTTCAAAGGGATCGCTACCGGCTCAGCCAGCTGCTGATGATGGCTCTACCGGGGATTCCTGCGTTTTATCTGCCCACGCTGTTGGCATCCGGCAACGATGAACGCAGCTTCCGTCACAGCGGGCAGAGACGTGACCTCAACCGCGAGCGTTTCAGCGCCGATTCTGTTGAACGTCTTCTCGACAACCCCAACGGCGATGCATCCTTCACCCTCAAGGCGGTTGAAGAGGCCATGGGAGTTCGGGCCACCCTTCCCGCATTCCA
This sequence comes from Synechococcus sp., assembly GCA_035286005.1. Lineage (GTDB taxonomy): Bacteria > Cyanobacteriota > Cyanobacteriia > PCC-6307 > Cyanobiaceae > Synechococcus_C. The sequence continues at coordinate 28,150 of JAYKIX010000159.1, forward strand.
CCCTGAAGCAGCGTTGGCCTGCTTGAGCAAGTCGATGCCGGATCGCGTGGTGATTCGGCGGGGCGCTGGGGATGACACGGTTTGGGCCGTCCATAACTTCACACCCAACCGCATCAATCTCAATTTGCGTAGCCTCACCAATCACGCCCAATGGTGCGATCGTCTCCAAGATTCGGCCGCCATGCCGAGCCAACTCACCCTGGCCCCATACGCCGTGCACTGGCTCCAACCATGCTGAATCAACCCGCAGGCCATCAGGGCTCCATCTGGGTTGTCACCGATCTCGATGGCACACTCCTTGATCATGCCTACGACTGGAGCGCCGCCAAACCAGTGCTCAGCTGGTTGAAAGCCATCGGCATCAACGTGGTGCCATGCACCAGCAAAACCGCAGAAGAGGTGTGTCGCTTTCGCGACGACGCGGATCTTGATGGTCCGTTCATTGTCGAGAACGGAGGAGCCATCCATGGCGGCATTGGCGCAACGGCATGGCATCGAGCTCTCGGAAGCCCCCATGGAGCACTGAAAGTTCAACTCCAGACCCTTTCCGATCGGATCGGTGCGCCCCTTCGTGCCCTTGAAGACCTCTCCGATCAAGAGGTCACCGACCTGACAGGTCTTAACGGTGAAGCGATTGTCATGGCCCAGCGCCGGTGCTGGAGTGTGCCCTTTCTCAACCCTGGGGCAAACCTCTACAGCCAGATGGAACAGGAAGCTGCACGGCTCAACCTCACGGTGGTCCAGGGCAACCGCATGTGCCATCTGCTTGAGGCGGGCACCAGCAAGGGGCAAGCCCTCATGGCCCTGAAACACCAACTCGGGCAACCGCATGTGCATGTGATGGCCCTTGGGGACTCACCCAACGACCTGCCATTGCTGGAAGCTGGAGACCACAGCGTGGTGGTGCCTGGTCCTGACGGCCCCCACCCCAAACTCAGAGCGGCTGTCTCAAGTGGCCGCTTCGAATTGGCCCCGGCCCCTCACGCCGCAGGCTGGGCTTGCAGTGTTCTGCATCACATCAAAGGCCGAGTGTCTCCAGATCTGGCAGCAACCGCTCCAGAGCCACCCCACGACTGGCTTTGAGCAGCAGAACGTCCCCTGCTGCCAACCAATGCTGCAAAGGGGCCGCCGCCTGTTCAGGGGTGGCCACCACGGTGAAGCGTTCCAAGCCTGCTGCGGCATCAGCCATGGCGGAGGCCTCATCCCCACTGGCCACGGCCACCAGACCATCCAGATTCAGGGCCACCGCCCTTTCCACCACGGCCCTGTGCAACGCCACACTCTCGGCGCCAAGTTCGAGCATGGTGCCCAACACCGCAAAACGACGACCGGGCTGCTGAGAAAGCAAATCGAGGGCCGCCAGCACGGCTTCGGGGGAGGCGTTGTAGGTCTCATCCATCACGGTGAGTCCACCGAGTTGCAAACGACGATTCCGTCCGCCAGGAACATCAACGTGCAGATCGACCAGGGCCGCGGACTCGACACCTAATTCAGATGCAACGGCTCGTGCCAGGAGCCAATTACGCGCGTTATGACGACCAACCAGGGGCATCCGATAGGAGCGACCTGCAAGGCTCAGTTGGTTGGTGTTGAGATCAAGATCTGCACAATCATTAATAGGCGACGAGGACGCAGACGGCACCCCGGGATCACCGGTTAACGCCACCCGGTGAACCCGCCCATTCCACACCTGGGCCAGGGCTGCCTCCAGCAATGGGTCACCTGCCGGAATCACCACCAAACCATCGGGACGGAGGGCGGCCGTGATCTCACATTTCGCAGCAGCAATGGCCTCGCGGCTTCCGAGGCGACCGATATGGGCGGTGCCGATATTGGTGATCACCGCAACGTCAGGTTGGGCACAGCGGGACAGACGCTCGATTTCGCCGGGGCCGCGCATGCCCATCTCCACCACCACAGCGGCATGCGCGTCTGTTGTTCCAAGAAGGGTGAGCGGCACACCAATGTCGTTGTTGTTATTGCTGGCACTGGCCTGAATCGGCCCCAACGAGGCCAGGGCCGAACGAATCAATTCACGGGTGGTGGTTTTGCCCGCCGACCCGGTGACTGCCACCACCGCCGCCCTCAAATGCCGGCGGTAAAGATTGGCGAGCTGCTGATACGCCAGAGTGGTGTCATCGACGCGCCAATGCAGCAAATCAGCGGGAACGGGATGGGAAGACCCAGCACCCACCAAGGCCGCCTGAGCACCGATGGCCGCTGCATCGGCGAGAAAGGTATGGCCATCAAACTGCTCCCCCACCAAGGGAATGAACAGTGAACCAGGCGCCAGACGACGGCTATCGGTGCACACCGGGCCCAGGGGCTGCGACTGCAGATCCAACCAGCGTTCAGGAAGGACTCCAGCGGGTTCGCCCCACAACTGGACCAACTGACCAAGGTTCATCACAACCGTGGGGATCAATTGTCTATGCATCATATTGGCAGATATTAGCCAACTAATAATGGATACAACTGTACTCGCATTCCAACACTTATAACCTGATCAGCACATAATGCTGTCGCTATCCACATCAAAAACAATCAGCAAAAATCTCAATAGTCGAGAGCTCTTCAAAAACAAACCCCTCTGAAAAAAGAAAAGCCCCCTTCCGGGAGAGGGCCTTGAAAACGCTGCCAGGAAGCATAGAAAGCAAGCCTTTGATGCATTTAGCGATGCTCAAACCACCTAAATACAGCACCTTGAGATTCAGTACCGTTGGCCTTCAAAATACCATTAGAGCCAACTGTTACAAATTTTTGATTACGTAGATTCTGAAGTTTATAAAATCCCCTTCTGCCAACAGGAACAATCTTCCATTGCATATCTGTCAAGCCAGGCGTACATCTACGAGGAGATCCATTGTAGCTCTGGGCGATGAGAGTAGACGTTCGATTATCCGTTTCTAACCATTGACCACTGATTGTAGACTGCAGTCTACGACCACCTGCAACACCAGGAATTCTATACATTTTAAACACCTCCCAAGATCGTTGGTTATTAGAAACGCTTGTAGAGACAGCCGATACGACACCGGATCTTCCTTCTGCCCGAACACCCCCTCTGGCAAACTTGGAAGTGGCAGAATCCTTGAAAGAGCGCAATCCACGCAGCAAAGAGGGATCATCACATGCCTTGACGGAGGCAGCTGATCCTCCCGTGCTCGCAGAACCACCCGTAGAGGTATTTCCACCCGTAGAGGTATTTCCACCCGTAGTTCCTGTGGCATTAGTAGAGCCGCTCGAAGCAGTGTTGACCTGCTCATCCCAATAGGAGGGCTTTTGCTTAGCTCTTACAAACTCTAATTTAGTCGCAATCTTAATGCAAAATTCCCCTTGTTTAGAAGCACCTTTATCAGTTATTCCGCATAATTCATCAATACGCTCCTGACCCAAAGTCAAATCTTTAAACCTTATGAATATCCCTTCATTAGATCCTACATCATCTTGATCGAGCGCTTTCAACTGATCGTATAAATTGGGAATAGTTTTCAAGAAAGCTACAACTTCCTTGAAAGTGTCCTTACCGGCAGCAGCACTTGCGGCTTCACTACCACCACCAGTTTGCGCTGCCGCGTAAACCTTTGCGGCAAGAGGAGCAGCTTTGGCCAGAAAATCAATTGAGGCTAATGTTGCATTTTTGGCATTACTAGGCGTGCTTAGCGCGATTTGAAATGACTGCGCCGTGGGAGACAGCATAGCCTGCGTTGATGACGCAATATTATAGTATTTACTATCAATTAATGAGCGCTTGCTATTGTCGTACTCCATCATGTTAACCGAAAAGATAACCCCTTCACTTTCAAAATTATTTCGGTTCATGGGAATAACAATATCTCTGTTAACAAAGAATGGATAACCTCCAGAGCGAGAATCAGTAGCTTCTATCCAAGATGCAGCCTTTCGTTTTGTAAAAGAACTGCCAAGATTTCCTATCGTCTTACGGCTCACATTAACCCTGAATTTAGTATGACCTTCGCCTCTTAGCTCCTCCGGCATTCGAGGATCCATAGTCATTCCATCCATCAAGATCCACATCGGCAAAATATAATTTTCATCCCCACCATATTCACTTGGCTTTTTGACTTTTGCAGCCACAAGCCTAGTAGTAAGAACATAACATGGTGCATCTTCTGGGCAAAAACCATAATCCGACTTTTTATTCAAACTATCCATCTGCTGAGTACTGAGATCTGCGAAGACGGGCGCTCCAACCAAACCAGTCGACAAAAGAGACGCAGAAGCCAACGAAGAGAACAGAAAAGGAGAAAGCTTCATGACTCAGCAAATCAAACAATGACATCGATAGCAATCAATGAAAGACTCGCCCTCTATCGTTGGAATTACTTTATGATTTTCACTGCAGACAGTTACACCTCCGCCTACAATTAAATTGTGTTACAATTAAGCTATTCTTGTTTTGTGTTGCCTAGCAAAAGCTCTTAATCATGACTCGATGTCTCTGCATGCAACTCTCGCAAACTTGATCAAACGCTTCTCATTGGTGGCCCTATCTCATTGCTGCTTGCAGGGCTGCTAACGCAACCAGCCTCTGCCTTGACAGTGGACAGTCGGTCCCACCATGCCGAGCATGGGTTGTAGAGCTGGCAGGCCTCGTCCATGCGCCAAAGATCCACCGCCTGGATCGTTGGCCTGGTTTTGGCAGGTCTTGGGATGCCGCCCAACGCGGCTTGGGGCCAACGAGAAATTCCCAAAGCTCCTGGCCATGACCAGTGCCCACTGGGTTATGTCAACACCCTTGGCTCCACCTGCGTGTCGCCGATTTACTACGAGGTCGCCCCAACCAACGGCAAAGCTTGCCCCTCAGGCTGGATGAACATCGGCGCTGGCTATTGCAAAAAGAAGACCCTGGGGATCTTCTAAGCAGACGGCCAGGGAGTGCTGTCAAACACCACCATCCCCTTCCCCACCCGGGCCGTGCGGGCAAGCTCGTTCCCCTGCTTGGAACACAACTGCAGTTCGCTGTAGCCAGCCCGCTCCACGGACTCCCAAACAAGATCGGCTAGCCGTTGACGTCGGGCTGCATCGAGAGCGTCCCAGCCCTCACCCATCGTAAGCAGGTAGGCGTTGTGTTGCGGTTGGCGAGTGGCTACTGGCAGCAGGTCCTGCCCGTTGCCGACCAACCCTGCCTCCATGATCGTCTCCCAAAGCTGCTCCAACAGCGGATCCATCGCAGCGACCTCAGCAGCTTTAAGCTGCGGGGCAGAGTCAGACGGCAATGGATCCGCCAACTCAGCTGTCTCAGAAGCCTGAGTTGGCATCAGCAGCTCTTCGGGCCGTGTTGGCTGATGGGCCTCCTGCTGGTTGCTTGAAGCGGTTGGGGGCTCGGATCGCTCTGTTGAAACCGGTAGCGCTGATGGGGGGAGCGAGGCACGTACAGGCCAAAGACCCACAAGCTGCACCGTGCCTGCCACCGTCACTAAAAAAACGATGCTGAGGGCCAGGGGCCAAAACAAAGGGGCAAGATCACGGGGCCAGAAGGAGGGGATTGCGAGATCCCCCTCCCGGTTCCGACGCCAAAGTTCCTGCGCCCGAAGTTTGATGTCGGCCCAAGCAGCGGGAAGATCACGGCGTAATGCCTCCCAAGGACTCTCATAGGGCGCTGGAAGCAACCGCTCATCACGAGAGTCCTGCATCACTCAGGAATGAAGGAGCGGAACGCCAAGGCCACGACAGGGAAAGGTCTTGCACAGACGCATCATGGCCTGGATGACCTCGGAAGCCAGAACCCCCCTGCCGTAACGAGCGCGTTAGGAGCGTTGCTTGCCGAGCAAACGGGCCAGAGGGTTCCGACTCGGCGCCCCAGGTAGAACCTCCTGGTCAGCCGCTCCCCGCGAGGGGTCCGCGTCCTGACCACGCGAAAACTGTTCCACAGCGGCGGCGTCCGGGCTGGGCTCTTTGAGGCCACACACTTCGCGGTACATGCGGTCGTACTCCAGGGCCGAACGATCCCAGCTGTAGTCCTGGCGCATGCCCCGGAGCTGCAACTCCCGCCAGCTGTCTTGATGGCGATAGGCCTCCCAGGCGCGCACCAGAGCGGTATAGAAGTCAACCGGATCAAAACGGTCAAAACAGAAGCCGGTGCCCGAGTGCTGGGCAGGATCGTGGGGAGGCACCGTGTCGACCAGACCGCCCACCTTGCGCACCACAGGAACGCAGCCATAGCGCATCGCCATGAGCTGGCTAATGCCACAGGGTTCAAACCGGCTTGGCATCAGGAAGGCATCACTACCGGCGTAAATCAGACGCGAGAGGGCATCGTCGTAAGTGAGGAACACCGCAACCCGACCGGGATGGCGGGAGGCCAACTGCCAGAGGCCCGACTCCAGTCCGCGATCTCCGGTTCCCAACACCACGATCTGGGTGTCGGTGTAGGCGAGCAAGCGATCAGCCACCTGAAGAAGCAGATCAACACCTTTTTGATCCACCAGGCGGCTCACCATCCCCAGCAGAAAGGTGTCGGGATTCACCTGGAGCCCCATCCGTTCCTGCAGTTGACGCTTGTTGGCAGGTCTGCCGGAAAGATCATCCGCACTGAAATTGCCAGCCAGTGCTTTGTCGGTGGCCGGATCCCAGGCCTCGAGATCGAGGCCATTGAGAATGCCGCGCAGTTTGCCCGAGATGTAGTTCAGCAAGCCATCCAGCTGCTCGCCGTATTCGGCGGTGCGAATTTCCTGGGCGTAGGTGGGTGATACGGCATTGACCCGATCTGCATAGAGCAACGCCGCGGCCATGGTGTGGTCCCCCTGCATGTACCAGGGGCACCAGGTGATGCGGTCAAGCTTCCAACGCCAGGGGCCTTGGTATTTGAGGTTGTGGATGGTGAAGACGGTGCTGATCTCGGGGTCCTGGTGCATCCACACCGGAATCATCCCGGTGTGCCAGTCATGGCAGTGCAGCACCTGGGGCTTCCAGTGATTCCAGGCGAACTCCGATGTGGCACTGGCGAAAAACGTGAACCGCCAGTCTTCGTCTTCTCCCCCATAGATCCGCTCGGGATCAAACACGGGATGACCCACCAAATAGAGCGGCAAGCCATTGCTGGGATGGCGGGTTTCATACACCGAAAATTCTGTGCCCATGGTCTGGGCGCGCCAGATCGGCTCGGCGGGGATATCGAGCTTGCTCCAGAGCCGGCTGTAGCCCGGCATGATCAGGCGAACGTCATGGCCGAGTGCGGCAAGGGCCGGTGGGAGAGACCCCACCACATCACCCATTCCACCCACCTTGACCATTGGCGCGCATTCAGCAGCAGCAAACAGCACGCGCATGGTCAACGGGGCTCAAGAGGGCGCCGCGACTTTAGGTTGAAATCCATGCAAAACCTGAAATCAGCTCAGGGCAGCACCGTGACCGGTGTGCCCACCTGAACCAGATCAAACACTTCCTGCACGTTCTCTTCATAGAGACGCACGCAGCCATGGGAGACAGCCCGACCAACGGTCCAGCGATGGGGGGTGCCATGGAATCCCACCACGGTGCAGCCCTCAATATCGAGATATTTCTCTCCATCCCAACCACTGCGCCCTTTGCAATCGCGGTAGAAGCCAATCCAACGCGTGCCCAGAGGGTTCTTGGGTCCGCTCACCTGACGTCCCGTCACCGGGTGTGTCCACACCGGTTCACGCACCTTCTGCAGCACCTGATGCTGTCCGGCAGGTGTTTCCCACCCTTCGGTGCCGACGGCAGCGGGGTAGCGACGGCGGATCGCTCCATCGCGCAACACCAACAACTGCCGATGGGTGCGATCGAGCACCAGCTGCAATCCAGGCTGCTGCCGCAGGGTCATGGGCACCCGAGCCAGGGATGCCTCCAGGGAGATGGGTGCGGCCATCGGAGGGATCGGATCCGCCGGCCGATTGGACCGCGCGACCTGGGTGGAGGATGGGTTGGCCACCGCGGGCGCGGCCAACAGCCAGGCCGCTGCAGTTGCAATGGAGAAGCGGGAGAGCATCACGACGCACGGAAGCAAGGTGGGGCTAACCAACTGCTAGCTACGGCAGCCACGGTGAACCGGAAAAATCAGGATCCCGTTTTTCCAGAAAGGCATTGCGCCCCTCCTGTCCCTCTTCCGTTCGATAAAAAAGATGGGTGGCTTGACCAGCCAGCTCCTGCAATCCGGCCATTCCGTCGGTTTCCGCATTGAAGGCTGCCTTGAGACATCGAATAGCCGTGGGGCTGTGCTGGAGCACCTCGCGGGCCCAGCGCACACCCTCTGCCTCCAACTGCTCAAGCGGCACCACGGCATTGACAAGCCCCATGGACAAGGCCTCCGCAGCGCCGTACTGGCGGCAGAGGAACCAGATCTCGCGAGCTTTGCGCTGGCCCACCAGGCGGGCGAGATAACCAGCTCCGAATCCACCATCGAAGCTGCCCACCCGTGGACCGGTCTGGCCAAAACGAGCATTCTCAGCCGCCAAGCTCAGGTCACAGAGCAGGTGCAACACCTGCCCGCCGCCGATGGCGTAGCCCGCCACCAAAGCGATCACTACCTTGGGCAGGCTGCGGATCAGGCGCTGCAAATCGAGCACGTTGAGGCGAGGCATGCCCTCCTCGTCGACATAACCGCCGTCCCCACGGACGCTTTGATCACCCCCTGCACAGAAGGCATAGCCGCCGTCGTCGGCGGGGCCCACCCCGGTGAACAGCACCACTCCGATGCAGCTGTCATCTCGGATGCGAGTGAAGGCATCACACAGCTCCACCACGGTGCGAGGACGAAAGGCATTGCGCCGAAACGGTCGATTAATCGCTACCCGCGCGATGCCATCAGCGGAGCGATCCACAAGAATGTCTTGGTAATCACCCCAGGGCTGCCACGGCGTGCCGGAATCGCCGGGAAGAACCTGGCGGGGCTGGAGGGCGCTCATCAAGGTGGTGCCGACGTTGCAGCCATTGTGAGCTGCTGGATCTCCTGGCGGAGCCTGGCCCGCAATGCCGCATCGCCCTGACGATGGGTGCAGACCCTGAGCAAAGCCGGCCCCCGTTGGGCCAGGCCCCACTCCAGGGCATGGGGCAGGTCCTCGAGACAGGCAACCTGGCGTCCGGGAATGCCATGGGCTGCAGCCAGAGCCAAGGGATCCACGGTCTGCGGCATGGCAAACAGTTGATCAAAGGCATCAGCAGGGTCGGCCGGAACCGGAAGCTGCTGAAAAATTCCTCCACCGCCGTTGTCGATCAACAACACCAACAAGGGAGGGGCCGCGCCGGAGCTGCCGGCATGCAACCAGCCGTTGCTGTCGTGAAGCAGGGCCAAATCCCCAGTGATCAGAAGTGTTCTCCCCTGCACCATCGCCAACCCAAACCCCAGCGAGAGCGTTCCATCAATGCCGGAGGCACCCCGAAAACTGACGCATTGGCGACAGCCGGAATCCGCAATCGCAAAGGCCTGCCAATCCCTCACAGGACTGCTGGCGGCAAGCATGACGGGCAAATCCGGAGGAAGACAGCGCGCCAGGAGGTTCATCAAGGCCGGCTCAGTCACAGCACCGGCTTGGGGCAAACGCTGTACCAACCATGCCGATAACTGGCGATCCCGCCGCTGCCATTCGGCACGCAGCTCGGAAGAAATCGCATCCAAGGCCGATGGGGCCGATGCTTGCGTCGCATCCAAGGCCGCCAGCTGGGGCCAAGCAGCCAAACCCCCACTCCACTGCAGCGCGCGCTTGAGCGGGTCAAGACCACGCAACTCCCCCTCACTGATCAACAACTGCGGCCCACCGCAGCGCTGCAACCAAGCCTCCAACCGTCGGCTGGCCGGTAGCGGACCAAGCCGAAGCACCTGCAGCTGATCCAGCTCAAGGCCCTCGGGTAGCGGCAACTGGTGGGGCAACAGCAGATCCCAACCACGCACTTGCCCAGGCAGATCCGAGGAGACGCCCGCGAGGGGGTCAACCAGCAGAGGCCATCCACTGCGTTGTTGCCAGCGACGCAATCCCTGAACGAAGGCACTCCGCTCCGACGCCAACCCCCGCCAGGGGCCCGCCACCACCACACCAGGACGGTCGGGATCCAGCGACAAGGGTGGCTCGCCGTGACCCAACGGAAGCGAAGCCGGCGTGGGTGGATTCGAATCCGCTGCTGTCCACAGGTTCCAGAACCTGGCCTGCTGCTCAGCGGAGGGATGCAGCGGCTCTTCACAAGGAAGATTGAGATGCACTGGGCCAGGCCAGTGGTGGGCGTGATGCCAGGCCTGGTCTGCCAGCAGCTGCAACTCAGCACTTGAAGCACCATCCAGACCGTTCTCGGGCCCGGATCCAACCCAACGGCAAGCTGGCCTCAGAAACGCCTCCTGATTCACCGTTTGATTGGCACCACAGTCCTTGAGGCGATGCGGGCGATCAGCCGTCAGCAGGAGCAGGGGCTGACAGGAACGATCCGCCTCCACCACCGCCGGCAGCAAATTGGCCACCGCGGTGCCCGACGTGGTGATCACCGCGGTGGCACGGCCACTGGCCCTTGAGGCTCCGAGGGCCAGATAGGCAGCGGAACGTTCATCCATGGCCGTGGAGAGCGTGACCAACCCAGCCCGGGCCAAGCCCCCAGCCGCCAACGCCAGCGGACCGGAACGACTGCCTGGGCAAAGCACGAGATGCTGCAGACCTCTGTTGCGCAGAGCATCCAATAAACCTGTCGCCGCCTGGAGGTTGGCAATCGGTCGGGTCACAGGGTGATCGATGGCAAAGGATCCGAAGCACGCAAGGGCCTAATGCGATTCTCGTGGAACGGCAAAGCGGCGATGGCAAAGGACGGCACCCAAGGGGATCCCCAAGAGCAATGGAAGGGTTGGCGCGATCTTTTGGTGTGGGTGTTGATCGCCCTGATGCTGCGCTGGTTCGTGCTGGAGCCGCGCTGGATTCCCTCCGGTTCGATGCTTCCCACCCTGGAACTGCAGGATCGAATTCTGGTGGAAAAAATCCGCCCCAAACTGGCGCAGACGCAGCAGCATCCCCTGGGACTGGGTCGCGTGGTGGTGTTTTCCGTGCCTGACCCCCTGATCGACGCCGGGTACGACCCCAGCACCGCTCTGATCAAACGAGTGGTGGCAGGCCCTGGTGATGTGGTGGAAGTGAAAGACGGTGCCCTTTGGCGCAACGGCGGCCGCGTGGCTGAACCCTGGCTCAGTGAGCCGATCAACTACACGATGCCTCCGATCCAAGTGCCCGAAGGATCCCTCTGGGTCATGGGCGACAACCGCAATGCCAGTCTCGATTCCCACCTGTGGGGCCCCCTCGATCAGAGACGCGTGATCGGAACCGCTGTGTGGCGTTACTGGCCCCTCAAGAGGTTCGGTCCGATACGGTTCCCCCTCCAATCACAGGTCGAGCCAAACCCAGAGGCTGCGGTAAGGTCAGTGTCTTGACGGAGAGCGGGCTGGATGTTTAACCCGGAGTTCCTCACGACCGACAGTCAGGATGGTCAGCCCGTCAATGGGCTGATTCAGTATCTGCAGGACCAGTCTCCGGAAGTGATGCAGCGGGTGGCCAAGTCGGCCAGCAATGACATCCAAGACATCATTCGCCACAACGTTCAAGGTCTGCTGGGAATGCTCCCCGGTGAACACTTCGAAGTGAAGGTCACCGCGAATCGCGACAACCTGGCCAACCTGCTGGCTTCGGCCATGATGACGGGCTATTTCCTGCGCCAGATGGAACAGCGCAAGGAACTGGAAGAAGCTCTGTTCGCCGACGACGAGATGTCGGTGACACCTGACGATCTGAATCTCTGAACTCTTAAGGAGTTTCTGGAACGACCCCCAGCTCCAGCAGTCGCTGATCAAGACTGCCGAGGAACTCCCAGTTGCCAGCGCTGGGCGCCCAATCTCGGGCGAGCAGTTGGTTCTTGAATTCAGCAACCCGTTCAGGGGTAAAGGCCATTGGGGCTGAATAGTGGGCCGGCACCAGCCAGCGCAGCTCCGTATGGCCAGCAAGGCGATCCAACCAGGTCAGCAGAGCCGCCCGAGCCCGCGGTAACACCAGTCTCTCAAGCACCGGTGCCACCTGCAGACGTGGTGCAGCATCACCCATCAGCGAATCGGCGGCAGCCTGCCATCCCGGTTTCCAGGCAAAGGGATAAATCCCGAAGTGGGTTCGCATCGAGCGCAACCCGGGCTTGAACGCCTGACGGAGCACATCGATAACTCCCGGCACCTCGAGGGGCTCTGGCCTCAGGTAGGAGGCAAACAGCACCAGTCGCGCCCAACCTCGGCGGCGGTTGGCAGGCGTGTCTTCGAAGGGTTGATC
>JAYKIX010000160.1:0-9769 GCA_035286005.1 Synechococcus sp.
AGGCGATGCACTTATCGAACTCGTAGTGAATTCGTCCTCGGTAGCGCTCCGAAGGGATCAGTTTTTCGTAGGGATACTGCACCGTCACAGGACGGCGCTTCATGTGATCAAAGGTGACCGCAAGTCCTTGGGTGAGGTTGCGGGCTGCATCGACCGCATCCCTGGTGTAGTCACCAACCTGCTTGAGGAATCCGAACATGGCCTGGGAGCGGAGAGAACAGTGAGCAGAGGACGGATTGCAGCGAAATCAGCCGCCAAACGCAACGGGGAAGGCAAGCTTGAGAGCCGCCGTGACGAGCAGATTGACCAACGCGAGGGGCAGAAGGAACTTCCAACCCAGGTTGAGCAACTGGTCAATGCGCACCCGTGGAGTGGTCCACCGCAGCAGGATGGCAAAAAAGACCAGCAAATAGGCCTTCAGCACCGTCATCACGATGCCGACAGTACCCGTGATGACCTGAACCAAGGGAGCATCCACCGACTGCCCCATCCAGCCGGCCAGCCACTCCACAGGAATCGGGAAGCCCCAACCACCCAGATAGAGCACAGACACGAGCAGGGCCGAGAGCACAAGGTTGATGTAGCTGCCCAGATAGAAGAGGGCGAACTTCATGCCCGCATATTCAGTTTGGTAACCCGCCACCAGCTCTTCCTCCGCCTCCGGGAGGTCGAATGGAAGTCGCTCGCATTCCGCCAGGGCACAGATCCAGAAAATCAGAAAGCCAACCGGTTGACGCCAGATGTTCCAACTCAGCAGACCGGCACCGGTTTGTTGATTGACGATGTCAATGGTGCTGAGCGAGTTGCTCATCATCACGATCGCCAAGACCGCTAGGGCAAGAGGGATCTCGTAGCTGATCGACTGGGCCGCGGCCCTCAAGCCACCCAACAGGGAGTACTTGTTGTTCGAGGCATAACCACTCATCAACAGGCCGATCGGCTGAATGCTGCTGAGGGAGATCCAGAGGAAAATGCCCACCCCCACATTGCTGACCAGGAGGTTCTGGCCAAAGGGCACGATCAACCACGACAGGATCACCGGCACTACAACCAGAACGGGGCCGAGGGTGAACAGCAAACTGTCGGCTCGGGCGGGGATGATGTCTTCCTTGACCAACAGCTTGAGACCATCGGCAAGTGGCTGGAGCACACCCAGCGCCCCGGCGTATTCAGGGCCGATGCGCTGCTGAACGGCTGCAGAGATTTTGCGCTCCAACCACACGGTGACGAGCACGCCCACCACTGCCGCCACCAACACCAGCAGCATCGGTAGCGGCAGCCAGATCAGATGGGCAAGGTCTGGGGCAAGGCCGAGTCCTTCCAGGGCCTGACTGAAACTGCGTTCCAGATCAAGACCAGGGCTCACCAAGGCCGTCGTTGTGGTGGCAAGGGGGGTCACCATGTTCACGGGTGAGATGGGTGCAACTTAGGCGCCCGCAGCCGGAAGACGGCTTTCAAGCGGAATCCACCGGCGCTGGCCACTGCCGGTGTAGATCTGCGACGGGCGGAAAATCCTGTTGGCACCAAGCTGTTCGCGCCAATGGGCCAGCCAGCCGGCCACCCGAGAAATGGCAAATACAGGTGTGAACAGATCACGGGGGATCCCCAACTTGCGATACACAAGGCCGGAATAGAAATCGACGTTGGGATAGATGCCCCTAGGCCCCAGCCGAGTTTCGGCCGCTGCTTCCAGGGCACGGGCCACGTCGTAGAGCTCGTCATGCCCGAAGCGATCAAACATGTCTTCAACCAGCGACTGAAGAATCACCGCACGAGGATCCTTCACCTTGTATTCCCGGTGTCCGAAACCCATCACCTTGCGCTTGTTGGCGATGGCCTGATCGAGATAGGCCGCCGCCTGATTCGGAGCCCCAATCTCCTCGAGCATGGCCAACACATCTTCATTGGCACCCCCATGCAACGGACCAGCCAGGGTTCCAACGGCTGATGCCACAACGGCATAGGGATCGGTGAGCGTGCTGGCGGTCACCCGTGCACTGAAGGTGCTGGCATTGAGGCTGTGCTCGGCATGGAGCATCAGACAGCGATCAAAGATGCGGGCAGCGAATGGATCCGGCTCCCGCTCAGTCAGCATGTACAGGAAATTGGCTGAATAGGCCAAATCATCCCTGGGCTGAATCGGATCCTGACCTTTTCGAATCAGCTGGAAGGCCGCAACCATGGTGGGGATCTTGGCGATCAACCGCACCACCGCGGCGTAGATGTACTTGGGGTCATCGATCGCCCTCCGGGAATAGAACAACCCGAGGGAAGCCGCACTCGACTGGAGAGCATCCATGGGGTGCCCTGTGGCGGGAAAGCACTTCATCATGTCCCGCACGCGGAAGCTCACCCGGCGGTGCATTTGCACCTCGTGCTCAAAGGCAGCGAGCTGGTCCTTTGTTGGCAGTTCTCCCCAGATCAGCAGATAGGCAGTTTCCAGAAAGGTGCTTTCTGCCGCCAGTTCCTCCAGGGGATAACCGCGGTAGGACAAACGACCCAGCTGACCATCGATATCGCAGATCGATGACTGGGTAGCAGGCACACCGTCCAACCCAGGGCGAAACACGATGCCTGTCCGCTCGTGGCGGATCTCGTCTCCGGAAGCCTGTGCCACCACCAGCCTGCGACGCTCCAGCAACCTAATCGGCGCTGCGCACACCCAGGCTTCAGGTCAAGAGCATCATCCCTGGTTTGATCAGCCCTTCAAGCTGCGCCACACCCCGCCAAGGCCCCCGGTGATGGGCAGGAAGCTTGAGATGAATCAGGCCTGCTTTACGCAAACAGAGCGTTCCTGGAGAAGCTCCGATCAGGTCTGCTGCGAAATCACCGAGATCCGGCTCATGCCCCACCAGAAGCACTCTGGGCTCAGAAAATGGCAGAAGCGCGTGGTGATCACCGGCGGGCATCAACTCTGCAGCGCACTCCGGTTCAGGGGCCAACCCACCCCGATGGGCCAACCATGCTGTTTCCAAAGCCCTGGCATAGGGACTGCTGAACATGCGATCGGCGCGAATCCCCAGGCTGGACAAACGAGTGACCACAGCCTGGGTGCGCTCGCGGCCCCGCTGAGTGAGGGCCCTGCTTGGGTTGTCGCAGCCATTCACACGCGCTTCGGCAATGCCATGGCGCATCAACCACACATCAACCGAGGTTGAGCAAGACACGCAAACGGAGGCTGTCACTGCTGCCAGCTTGCTCACGGCCAGGGGCATTGTCCGAAGCAGAGGCTGGACCAACGCCCACCGCCAGACCTTGCACGGGATCGAGCAAGGACCGACCCGCAACGGTTTGCACCAGCGTCCATGGCCGCCATCGCTGCAGCTGGTCACGGCTGAGCGGCGCTGCCAGGGCCAATTGCTGAGGGAGCGGAGCCTCCCCATCGTCCAGAGCTTTCAATTGCTGCAGACGGGGTTGCAGGGCCTTGTCATCACGACGTTGCTGAAGGGCATCCAGGCTTTCCCCCCACCACTCCTGCGACCCATCTTTGGCCAGAGCAACAGCCAGCTGAGCCTGGAGTGAATCGGAACCATGGCTGCGCTTGCGCTGCAATTTGGTCCACACCTTGAGTGGGCCGCGCTCGGCCTCCAGGGAGGACGCCACCAGCCCCTGCCCCTTCAGGACCTCATCCACAGCCTCAGCACCTGGATGACCGGACTGGGTTCCCAGGAGCCAACCCTCCTTCAGTTGGGCCCACAGCAAGGGGCCATCCGCGTGGGTGGTGATCGCGTCAAGTCCCGGAGCCGAGAGTGCTTTGAGCTGAGCAGAGAGCACAGGGCCGAGCCATTGGGCTTGAGGGTCCTCGCTCGCGGGGGCCAGGAGGGAAGCGGGATTGGTGAGCACGGCGAGGGCCTCAGCATTCCCACCGGCCGAACTCAACAGTGATTCACGGCCACTGGCTGTTGCGGCAGCAGCGGATCCCGAGCTTTTCACCACAGGAGAACGGAACCGGAGCATGCCATCGACACTCAAATTGGCTCCCTGAAAACCAAGGGCCGCCACCAGCCCCTCGAGGTCAGGTTGTCGAACCACATCAGCCGGCATTCCCAGCCAGGTGCTGAGGGCCTGCGGCGAAGCCGTGATCAGCGCCACCCCAGTTCCCAACTGAGACACCCGACGCTGTAGATCGGCATCTCCCAGCTGATGCATGTCTTGCAGCTGAGAGACATCCAGCGCCTGCTCCAGCACACCCCGCCCAGACGCCAGAAGCAGCAGGTCATCGTCGATCAGCGCAGTGGCCAAAGGCTGGGGATCACGCCCGAGAAGGGCACCACGACCGCTGATCACCCCCATTCCCCGGTAACGACTGATCTGCAGATCGGTGCCCGCCAGGCTGCGGGTCTGCCAGAACCTCTGAAGAAAGCGCTTGGCGCCGTCTTGATCACGACTGGAGAGGGCCATCACCCAACCCAAGCGACCCTCGTCAGAAGGGCCATCGAGCAACGCCAAGCTCACCTCAGGGCCGACCCAATCGGCGAGCTCATCGCTGAACTCCAGACCGGCCAGACCGAAGGCGCCGTCGCGAAGCTGTTGAACGACGTCACGAGCGGCACGCCGCTGGCTCGAGGGCGCCACGGCCTGGGCATAGGCGGGTAAACGCCCCGGATCCACAAGCCAGTGCAGGCTGAGCGTCGCCTGACGGGGGATAAATCGGGCCGCGCGGGGAAGCTCAAGTGGCTGCTGGGCCAGCTTCAGAGGGCTCTGCTGAGCCATCGCCCACCACAACCCAGCGGTGATGGTCAGAAGCACCATCACCGCTGCAGCCAGAGCCAGAAAAAAGGAGCGGGCCTTCATGGGCCGGCAATCGGGTCACTTGACGTCATCTTTGTCCATTCCGGGGGCAATGCCAGGTTGGCTTCAGAATCCAGGGATGCCCGACCCCAGCTTCAACGGCCTTCCTAGGCCCCTGTCAGCGCCCAATCTGCAACGGATGTTGCAGGCCCCTTCTCCTCCCCTGGTGGTGGATGTGAGGGAGTCACAAGAGCTGACCCTCGCCGCCTTCCCCGGACCTGTGAGACATCTGCCCTTGAGTCAGGCTGAGCAGTGGATGGAAGGTCTTCCTGATCAATTCAACATCGATCAACCGATCGTGGTGCTCTGCCATGCCGGCGTCCGAAGCCGGCAGTTCGGCTGCTGGCTGCTAGCCCAGCGTCCCGAGCTGACCGTCTGGAATCTCGAGGGCGGCATTGATGCCTGGAGCGTGCAGGTGGACCCCAACGTTCCGCGCTATTGACCGCGTTCCTGAAACAACCCCCCGTACGATCGCCCTGGAATCGTTAACGCTTTGGATCCCCTCCCGACCCGACAACAGGAGGTGCTGAGGGCGACGGTCCATCACTACGTTGACACGATCGAACCTGTAGGCAGTCGCACCCTGGTGAAGCGGTTCGGGCTCCAAGCCAGCTCCGCCACAGTTCGCTCCGCCATGGGTGCGCTGGAACAACGTGGGCTTCTGACCCAACCGCACACCTCTGCTGGTCGCGTCCCAAGCGCCCGGGGATACCGCCATTACGTGGATTGTCTCTTAGCCGAACCGAGTGCGGCAGCCCACCATCTCGACCATGAACTCACCCACCTCAGCCTGCGCTGGGCAGTCCTGGAGGATCTGCTGCAGCAGATGGCGCGCAGGCTGACCGATTTCACCGGTCTGATGAGCCTGATCACCCATCCCACACGCAACGAATCCTCCCTTGAATCGGTTCGGTTAGTGCGCAGTGATGAACGCCTGCTGGTGATGCTGGTGGACAACTCCAGCCAGGCCAGTCATCTCAACCTTCGACTGCCCTACGGCAGTGAAGGGCAGATCGAGGCGATGGAGGCCTGGACCCGGAGACAGCTGCACCAGAATGGCGATGGCACGCTCAACTGGGCAACCCTTCCCCGTGAACTTCAGGCCTGCGGCCAAGCCTTAAGGGATGCGCTGCAAAGCCACAAAAAGCACCAGACACCGCAGGAAGCGACAGCCCTCTTTCACGGGGTTTCACGCTTGATCGCGGAACCTGAATTTGCCCAAAGCTCACGGCTCAGGCCGTTGCTGGAATTGATGGATGAGCAGCCGGGCGCCGTCGTTCCCACGCACCGAAGCCCGAAAGGCGGTGTTTGGATCGGGCAGGAACATCCTTCGCGAGCGCTGCATCGATGTTCTGTCGTGCAAGCGAGTTATCGCAGTGGCGGGAGTGGCATGGGCCAAGTGGCGTTGATTGGACCGATGCGCATGGCCTATGCAACGGCATTGGCAGCTGTGCAATCGGTGGCCCGTTCACTCGATCGCCTGCTGGCTTAGGAGCGCCATGGGCGTCAGGGATCAGCCCCCAAGAGCATCCCCAAGCTTTTCCGCCACGGTATTGACGTCCTTATCGCCACGGCCGCTGCAGTTCAGCACCACTTCCGCCCCATCCGGAAGGGTTGGACAGAGCGTCTCCAGCCAAGCAAAGGCATGGGCAGTTTCGAGCGCCGGGATAATCCCCTCGAGCTGACTCACCAACTGCAAGGCCTTCAGAGCCTCAGCATCAGTGACAGCCCCATACTCCGCACGGCCGATTTCCCGCAGGTAGCTGTGTTCCGGGCCAACACCGGGATAATCCAGACCGGCGCTGATGGAGTGAGCTTCCTGCACCTGGCCGTCACTGTCCTGCAGCAGCAGGCTCATGGCGCCGTGGAGCACCCCAACCCGTCCTTCGGTGATTGTGGCGGCGTGACGACCGGTCTCAACCCCGTCGCCAGCAGCTTCCACCCCGATCAGTCGCACACCCTTGTCTTGCACAAAAGGGTGGAACAGCCCCATGGCGTTGGAGCCACCACCCACGCAAGCCACAAGCACATCGGGAAGACGGCCAAAGGCCTCCTGGCACTGACGCTTGGCCTCCTCACCAATCACGGCATGGAAATCACGCACCAACATCGGATAGGGATGAGGGCCGGCCACGGAACCAAGGATGTAGTGGGTGGTTTCCACATTCGTGACCCAATCACGGATCGCCTCACTGGTGGCGTCCTTCAAGGTGGCGGTTCCAGCAGTAACGGGTTGCACGGTGGCGCCCAGTAGACGCATGCGGAACACATTCAGCGCCTGACGGCGCATATCTTCCGCGCCCATGTAAACGACGCATTCCAAGCCGAACCGGGCGCAAACCGTGGCCGTAGCCACGCCATGTTGCCCAGCACCGGTTTCGGCAATGATGCGCTTTTTGCCCATACGCAGAGCCAGCAACGCCTGACCAAGAGCGTTGTTGATCTTGTGGGCGCCGGTGTGATTGAGATCCTCACGCTTCAGCCAAATGCGAGGACCGCCATCGGCTCGCCGGTAGTGCTCCGTCAGGCGCTCCGCTTCGTAGAGGGGCGTTGCGCGGCCCACGTAGGAGCGCAGCAAACGATCCAGTTCGGCAGTGAAGGCAGGATCCTTCCAAGCATCGGCAGCGGCCTGCTCCAACTCAGCGAGAGCCGGCATCAGAGTCTCCGGCACATATTGCCCGCCGTAGCGCCCAAAACGACCACGATCGGTCGGTCGTGCGCTCACGGCCAGATCCGCATCGTTGGGCTGGGGGGGCAGGGTGCTAGTCACAGAGCAACTGACCGCGCATGCGGCCGCTGAAGCGTTGGCTCAGCGTAAGCAGGCGATCACGCCAGTCAGCGGAATCCCAGGCCCGGCAGGATGGTGGGGATTGTGAGACCAGTGATGGCAAAAGGGGGGTGGCAGGAATTCAGTAGCGCCGAGAGCCTGCAGCGACCCCAGGGTCCTGGTGGCGAGCCAACCCCCAAAGCCCAGCAAATGGTGCGCGTGCAACCGACCCGCGGCGGCCGGGGAGGCAAGACCGTCACGGTGATCCGTGGACTGGAATTAGACCAAGACGGTTTCAAGACTCTGCTGAAAAAGCTGAAAAGCCGCATCGGCAGCGGTGGCACGGCCAAAGATGGTGTGGTGGAGCTGCAGGGCGACCAAGTTGAACTAGCCCTCGAGCTCCTCGCCAAAGAGGGCTACCGGCCCAAACGAGCGGGCGGCTGAGGTCAGAGACTGGGAGACAATGGCGCGACGCGCGCGCACGATCTCAATGACCGCATCAACCACCTACGGCCAGCTCACCAACCAGGGAGCCTCCACCAACATCGCCTGGCACCACGCCTCTGTGGATCGGGCTGCTCGGGCCGAGCAGCGCGGTCATCGCAGCGCCATCCTCTGGTTCACCGGCCTCAGTGGCGCCGGCAAGAGCACCCTCGCCAATGCGGTGAATCAGGCACTGTTCGAACGTGGGCTGGCCACCTATGTGCTGGATGGCGACAACGTTCGCCATGGCCTGTGCAAGGACCTGGGATTTTCGGATGCCGACCGTGAGGAGAACATCCGTCGCATCGGCGAAGTAGCGAAACTCTTCCTCGATTCTGGGGTGATCGTGCTCACCGCCTTTGTGTCTCCTTTCCGCGCTGACCGCGACAAAGCCCGCGCCCTGGTTGACGACGGTGACTTCATTGAAGTGTTCTGTGCTGCCGATCTGGGAGTCTGCGAACAGCGGGATACCAAAGGGCTCTACGCCAAGGCCCGGGCCGGCGAGATCAAGGAGTTCACTGGTATCTCCAGCCCCTACGAAGCCCCTGAGGCCCCTGAGCTGGAGGTCGACACCGGTGCGGCAGCTCTGGAGGTCTGCGTTGATCAGGTGGTGAACGCCCTGATCAAACGCGGCATCATTCCGGCCCAGGCCTGACCTGGGCCTGCCAGGCATCCACAAAGGTCTTGGCACAACTCGCCACGGGTACGGCCAGCACTAGCCCCAGCAGGGAACCCATACCAAACAGATCCCCTGCCCTTGCCCCTAAAGGCAGGGCGATCAACAACCAGGCGGGCTGAAGGCCCACGATGCTGCCCATCAATCGGGGCTGAATCACCTGATCCACCACCTGTCCGACAAGGATGGCGGCCGCCAAAATCTCCAGTCCGGTGCGCGGGTCCTGCACAGCCAACAGGGTGCTAACCGCCACGATGGTGAGAGCACTGGCATAGGGAACCAGCGTGGTGAAGCCGATCAGCACCGCAAACAGCACGCCATAGGGAATCCCTAGTGCCGTGAAAACGAGCATCTGTCCCAGGCTGAGAATCAAAGCCAACACCACCTGACCAGCGAAATATCCACGAAAAGTGCGGGTGATGGTGGAGACCACCAGCTCGCGCCATGCCGCTGGAAGCCACTGCACCAAACCAGCAGTGATCGAATCACCCCCCAGCAGAAAAAACACCGCCAAGACCAACACAACCAGCGTGTTGATGGTGGTGCCAAGGGTGGCCCCGAGGATCCCCAGCAGACGTTGGCTGAGCTGGCTCGCCAGCCGACTGAATCGCGTCAGCAGATCACTGCTGAGGTCCCCGAAATCACTCGGGAGTCCGCGCTGTAACGCCCACTCCTGCACGCGAGTGATCCAGCCTTCCCCGGCTGCCAGCCAGCTGGGCAGGGCATTGATCAATTGCGCCAGCTGATCGATCAGCAACGGAAGCAAGGTGAAGCCGGCAAGCACCAGAACACCCACCGCGATCAAGGTGACCAAGAGAATCGCCACCCAACGAGGTAGGCCGCGACCCATCAGCCAACGGCTGGGGAGATCAAGCAGGAAAGCAATCAGAGCCGCCGTGAGGAACAGCCCTGGAAATGGCGCAAGAGGCAACAACAGCTGCCGGCAGGCATAGAGATTGAGGGTGAACAGCGGCAGGGCCAACGCCCATCGCGCCCAGAGGGGCCAGGCCATGGCGACAAACACAATGGCCTCATTGTGCGGAGCCCCTCAA
>JAYKIX010000161.1:0-4517 GCA_035286005.1 Synechococcus sp.
CTCCCAACTTGGTGACCCCTTCCACCAAAGCCCGCACTTCGGGGCCGAAATGCCCCTCCAGCTGCTCGGGGGTGAGGTCGGTGTCTTCCACCACGTCATGCAGGAAGCCGGCGGCGATCACCGGAGCACTGGCCCCGATGTCGCGCAGAAGATCGGCCACCGCCACGGGATGCACGATGTAGGGATCGCCGCTGGCACGAAACTGCCCCTCATGCAGCTGGAAGGCGAAATCGAAGGCGGCCGCTAGCAGCGCCTCTGAATCCGTGGGGCAGCTGTAGCCAGCCCCCGGTGGCACATGCTCGAGGCACTCCTGCAGCCAATGCGGCAGGTCGATGCCGTAATCGTCGATGCTGCGAATCGGATGGGCGCGAACCGTGGGCAGTCCGGCGGACAACTCGGCACGGACCGCATCGGTCTGTGTCGGTTCTGTCGTAGAGGCGCCTTTCAGCATCCGACCCGGCAGGGTTTGACCATGGTATTGGAATCATGCGTTCTGCACCGCCCCCGATGAGTCGACGGCCCGGAACCGACACCCCATCCGCAGCGGTTCTTGAACTGGAGCAGTTGCAGCTGCGCTACCCCGGCAGCGACCACTGGACCCTTAACGGGTTGGATCTACGCATCAACGCCGGCGAGCACCTCGCCCTGGTGGGCCCCTCTGGGTGCGGAAAGAGCACCGTGGCGCGGGCGGCGCTTCAACTGCTGCCCGCGGGAAGCCTATGTCGTGGAGGACTGCGCCTGAATGGGCAGGACCCCCGCACCCTCAACCAAGGGGCACTGCGCCGCCTTCGGGGCGAAGCCGTTGGGCTGGTTTTCCAGGACCCGATGACCCGGCTCAACCCGCTGATAACGGTGGGCGGGCATCTACTCGACACCCTGCAGGCCCACCAACCCGAACAATCCCTGGCCGCCCGGCGCGAGAGGGCCTGCAGCCTGCTGGAGCGGGTGGGTATCGGCGCGGACCGCTTCAACGCCTACCCCCATGAATTCAGTGGCGGCATGCGCCAGCGCCTGGCCATCGCCCTGGCCATCGCCCTTGAGCCCCCCCTCGTGATTGCCGACGAACCCACCACCAGCCTGGATGTGGCCGTGGCCGGCCAGGTGATGGCGGAGTTGCGTCAACTCTGCGACGAGCTGGGCAGTGCCTTGCTGCTGATCAGTCATGACCTGGCCATGGCCCATCGCTGGTGTGATCGCATGGCCGTGCTCGATGGCGGACAGGTGGTGGAAAGCGCCAGCAGCACCGCGGTTCTCACCCGCCCCAGCTCCGTCGTGGGCCAGCGCCTGGTGGCAGCCGCACGGAAACGGGAAGGCGGACAGACCCCCGATGTTCCGCAAGCCCAGACCCTGCTGAAGGTGGAGGAACTGCGTTGCTGGCACAACCTCGGGGGCGTCCCCTGGGCCCCCCGTTGGCTCAAGGCGGTGGATGGCGTGAGCTTCGTGCTCCAAGCAGGTGAATCGCTCGGCGTGGTGGGGGGCTCGGGCTGCGGTAAAAGCACTCTGTGCCGCGCCCTCATGGGGTTGAGTCCAATCCGCGGCGGGCAGGTGTGGCTCGACGGAATCAACCTGCTGCGCCAACGAGGGCGTAAGGAGCAGCGTCTGCGGCAATCGATCCAGATGGTCTTCCAGGACCCACTCGCTTGCCTTAATCCCGCCATGAAGGTGGCGGATGCCATTGCCGACCCCCTCCTGATCCATGGCCTCTGCAGCAAAGCAGCCGCCCGGGAGCGGGCTCGCGAGCTGCTGGAGCTGGTGGGCCTGACGCCAGCGGAGCAATTCCAAAACCGTCTGCCACGGCAACTGTCCGGTGGTCAGCAACAACGGGTCGCCATTGCCCGTGCCCTAGCCCTAGAACCCAAGGTGCTGATCTGCGACGAAAGCGTGAGCATGCTCGACGCTGAGATTCAGGCGGAGGTGCTGACGCTGTTGCGCTCGCTGCAGACCCGGCTCGGATTAGCCATGGTGTTCGTCACCCACGATCTCTCAGTGGCCAGTGGGTTTTGCCACCAAGTGATCGTGCTCGATCAGGGCCGGATCGTGGAGCAGGGTCCGGGAGATCAGCTGCTCACCCACCCGGAAGCCTCCATCACTCAGCTGCTGGTGGAGGCGTGTCCACGCCTGCCCGCCGCCTGAGCACCAACAACAGCTTCTGCATCACGGGCGGCAGGGGCGCCTCAAACACCATCCGTTCGCGGGTGATCGGATGGTCGAGGCCGAGCTGAAAGGCATGCAAGGCCTGGCCGGGCAGGTCGATCGGCAACTTGCGGCAGCGGCTGTAGGTGGGATCGCCGACGACCGGATGATTCATATGGGCGCAATGCACCCGGATCTGATGGGTTCGGCCGGTGTCGAGCTTGAAGCGCAGCAGGGAGTAATCCCCAAGTCGCTCCACCAAGGTCCAGTGGGTGCAGGCATAACGGCCACTCTCGCCACTCACCACCGCATATTTCTTGCGGTCGGCTGGATGGCGACCGATGGCGCCCACGATCGAGCCGGAATCCCCCTGGGGCAGGCCGTGCACCACAGCCATGTATTCCCGGGAGGCAATGCGTTTCTGAATCTGCACCTGGAGCTTCACCAGGGCCTCCTGGCTTTTGGCAATCACGATGCAACCCGTGGTGTCCTTATCGAGTCGGTGCACGATTCCGGGGCGCAGCTTTCCACTGATTCCCGGCAGATCCGGACAGTGATGGAGCAGCCCGTTCACCAGGGTGCCGTCTTTATTACCCGGAGCGGGATGCACCGTGAGCCCCGCCGGCTTGTTGATCACGATTAGATGCTCGTCTTCAAAGAGCACATCGAGATCCATCGGCTCGGGTCTGAGATAAGGCAGCGGCTCCGGTGGCGGCATCCACAGCTGCACCTGATCGCCCTCCCGCAGGGGCGTCTTGGCTTTGCCGGTTTTGCCGTTCACCCGCACATAGCCGGCATCAATGAACTTCTGAATCCGGGCGCGGCTTTGCTCCGACCGCTGGCTGACCAGCCAGCGGTCAAGACGCATGGGCAAGGGCTTGGGATAGGTGAGGGTGACCAAGTCACCTTCGCCCTCCCCAAATCCCTGGGTGAAGGTCTCCTCAGGCAGGGGAGGACGGGGACGGCGCTGACCCGAACCGCTCATGCCGCCTGCACCGCCGGCAGCTCCAGAGAAATGCTGCCCAGAGCCGACTTGCGGAAGTCATCCATCAGGCGCTGCGCCATCCGGGCCGTATCCGCCGAGGTATGCCGCTGCGCAGCCGCCTCCATCCAAAGGGCTGGATCAGCCGTCTCCCCCACAAGGGGCACTCCATAACGCTCCTCCACCCGGGCCAGGGACACCCCAGCTGCTGGACGGCGGTCCATGGCGGCTAGCAGCCGCAAAAAAGCCTGAGCCACGAGCTCACCGTCGTAGGCCGCCTGGCCGATGTCGTCGCATAGGGCGAGAAACAGGGCGGCCCGCTGATCATCAAGCCGCGGCGGCAGCACGCCCGGAGCATCCAGAAGATCCAGGTCTTGCCCCAAGCGCACCCAACGCAGTGTGCGGGTCACACCAGCACGACGGGCACTGGCGACCACCTTTTGCTTCACCAAGCGGTTAATCAGAGCTGATTTGCCCACATTGGGAAAGCCGAGGGTGAGCGCGCGCACCGGCCGAGGACGCATGCCACGGTTGCGACGCCGCTCATTGAGTTGATTGCCTGCACGAATCGCCGCCTGCTGCAGTTGCTTCACACCGGTGCCGGCCTTGGCATCACACCAAACGGTGGGCTGCCCCTGGCTCTTGAACCACTGCTGCCAGGCCTCCCGTGCCTCAGCCGTGACCATGTCGCGGCGATTGATCACGAGCAAATGCTGCTTTCCCTTCAGCCAGCGATTGAGATGGGGATGACCGGTGGCGAGAGGAATGCGCGCATCACGCACTTCGATCACCAGATCCACCTTGTCAAGGTTCTGCTTGAGCTGCTGCTCCGCCTTGGCGATATGGCCGGGGTACCACTGAATCGGGGGTGTACTCACGGCACCACCAGCACAGGGCAAGGCGCCAACTGAATCACGCGCGCAGCCGTGCTCTCCGTGTCGTCTTCGAGATTCACGCCGCGGGTGCCCATCACAATCACATCCACATTCAACTCGTCGGCCACATCGCAGATCACGAAAGCCGGCTTGCCTTCCCGCTCCAAGACCTCGCAGGCCACTCCGGCCTGCTCGAAGCGACTGCGGGCCTGCTCCAGCAAGGGGGCAACGGTGGCGTGGTCATGCATCTCCGGCCGCTCAGGCTGCACAACCGACAGCAGCACCATGCGACTGCCATGGCTGCGGGCCAGCTCCAAGGCTTTGCCGGCGGTCTCCACCGCCTCGCGGCTTTGATCGATCGGGAACAGAACGGTGTTGAACATGCGTTCCTCCTCTTGAACCGCACCGATACCGCCGGTCTAGCGCCAGATCTGCACAACTCGGGTTAATCTCCCCTCGTTTTCTTACCGCACGACACAACCCCATGGCGAAGCGTTCCCTGGCCAGCCTCACCGGCGCCGACCTCA
>JAYKIX010000162.1:0-16477 GCA_035286005.1 Synechococcus sp.
AGATCGGTGGATTTCTGGGCCTCTGGGTGATTGGCTATGGAATCGTGCAGGGTTCGGCCCCGGGATTGCGCAGACTTTGGGGACAGAGCCAGAGCCCAGGTGCTTCTGCAGTGCAGTTCTGGTCGGCCCTGCTGACTGCCATCCCTGCCTTGATCGCTGTCGCCCTGTGGCGGGAAGCGGATGTGACCGTCGCGATCACCGCGGGGCTTGCCGCCTTCGGCGTGGTGTTTGCGATGAATTCATCGATCCATTCCTACATGGTGCTCGCCTACACCGACCAGGAGAACGTGAGCCTCAACGTGGGCTTCTATTACATGGCCAATGCGGCCGGCCGACTGGTGGGCACGCTGCTCTCCGGAGCCGTGTTCATGCTGGGACGCACCGAAGCAGCGGGGATGCAGGCATGCCTGTGGGCTTCGTCATTGCTAGTGCTGCTGTCATGGCTTACAAGCCTGCGATTACCACCCACGCGAACGGCCTGATCTCTGCACCACACTCTGGTCGAAACAAAGAAAATGGTGTCCGTTGGCACACCAAGACCTTGGTTGCCAAGGCTGAATAGGCCCATCTCAACGCCATGCATGGCCTACGAACCGGGCAGTCCCGACTGCCGCCTTCTGATCGATGCCAAAGCCCATCTTGAACGTGCACTGCACACTTTGAGTGGACTTCCCCATGCCGATCACATCAGCCGACAGCTGGTCTCGGTCTACAACCAACTGGAAGGGCTTCACGATTTGAAGCGAGCTGGTGGACAGGGAGTTTCTCTTCGCTCGGCTGACTGGAGTGCCTCGAACCCAACCCTTCTGAACAACGACTGATCTGTGCCAGGTGATGGGTAGCAGACCTTAAAAATTCTGAGGTTCGCAATCCTCGTCGTTGGGCGTCGATGACTGGCTTGATGGCTGATCGATGCCGAAAGCAGCGGTCCTGAACGAGCGTCGCGCTGCCCTTCCACCGCCTGACAGACGCATTCAATGGTTGGCACTGGTCTGATTGCCCCATCACCAGGCCGCCCCCAGCTGATCTCCCAAGAGCGCGCTGGAGCGGAGCCCAAATCCCATACGCAACAAAACGAGGCCTCGTGGACAACCCAGGCCATCCAAAGCCGATGATTCATTGAGTTTCAGTCAAGCCGCAACGTGATCAATCGACTGGAACAGCTGTTCGCGGTCGTGATAACCGTTGGACTGGTGCTGGGGAACTTTCTGCTCTTCACCCCCTGGCGAAGCGGCACAGATCCAAGACAACCAGAGCCGGTAACCACACCAAACCCATCCCTGATCAATCATCCAACGCCATGAACGGCACAATTGACCAACGGACGCAGTGAGGCCTTTTGCATGTTTGAAAACAACAAACGCCCGGCATGGCTCAACTGGGTGTTTCTGGTCATCTTCCTTTGGTCCTCCTGGCAGCTGGCGGGATTCTGGTTCGCACAACTCCATGGATGAGCCTTCCATCCCAGTCGAGCGACAAATCCTGTCACGACTGACGCGAGGAATAGTCAGAAGTTGACGGCTGATCAGACCCAGCATTGGCGGGCCCAGTGACGAACACGGATGTCTTCCTCCTCCCCTTGCATTCAGCGTTTGATGATTGGCCCATGCGCCGCGCTTGCGTCAGCCTCTCTCTTCGGCAGTGCTTTTGCGGCCTCGGCACGACCGGTGATGAACTCAGGTTGGGCAATGTCCACAGCCAACAGCCATCAGCCCGAATTCAACGCACAAAAAAGCTGGGAACTCAAGAACACACACAAACTGCGTTCGATCGTGCGGGATCACGAGCGCTGCATTCGCCATGCCCGATCGCGCTGGGAACTCAACAGATGTCACAAGAGCTTCAATCAAGCCATAGACACCATGACGCGGAAGCGGCAATGGGCCATCCGACAAGGATCGCATCGATTGTTCCATCACCAAGCGCAAGACCAACGGAATCAATGGCGATACTGATCGCGTAAGGGCCAGTGAGTGGATTTAACGACTGTGAGCATCAGCGAAGCGCTCACATCGAAGGGCACTGATAGCAGAGCCACCATGGCAACCCAATAGGGCCCCTGGTGGCTTCAATCCGTTTGAATCACCGAAATCCTCTTGAAGAAACTAAAATCCAAGGGCGGTTGTGAGTGGAGAACAACATTCATCAAGACTCCTATTAAGCATCCATGATCAACCCCCTGTCCCCGACAGATCAGGTCAGGTAGCCACACAGATATAAGATTGTGAGTGACCCACACCAGCTGGGCAACTAACAATCAATTCGGGAGACAAGGATGCATCGCCACTTCCTTTTCACTACCGCAATCGCCATGCTTGTCACGGCTGCTCCTGATGCCTCAGCCCGCAGCTGGTCGCAATACTGTCAGTTCAACGGCGGTCGATCGATCTCCGTTCGTAACACGGACAACGGAGGAGCCTTCACGCTTCAATGGTCGGATGGCCCAAGGATGACCTACGTGTGGAGAGGGTCCAACGCAGACCGCTGGAATATCACCGATACCTTGGGCGGCCGATGGAACTACTACGACCACAGAACCAAAGGGGGCTTCACCCTACGCAACCTGCAGAACGGCAATGTGATTCAGTGTTTTTGAACCTTTTGCAATCGAGCCAGTCATGATCCAGCATGACGCTGAAGGGATCCCAATCAGTACGGATAAGCGTTCGGAACAAAAAATTGCTCGTTGATGGGGGGCCGGGTGTAGTCCCCCTGATGAGGACGTTCTGGCAACTTGAAGGCCGGAGGGGTCATATCGTCCCAAGGCACTTTGCTGAGAACATGACGGAGACAATTGAGCCTCGCGCGTCGTTTGTCATCTGCCTCAACCGTGAACCAAGGAGCCTCCGGAATATTCGTACGAGCAAACATGGCATCTTTGGCCTTGGAAAACTCCACCCAGCGATTGCGCGCTTCCAGATCCATGGGGCTTAATTTCCAACGACGTGTGGGATCGTCGATCCGTGATTGAAAACGAGCCTCCTGCTCTGAGTCACTGACAGAGAACCAATATTTGAGCAAGAGAATGCCGCTATTGACCAACATTTGCTCGAAGCGAGGGCAATCCTCGAGAAAATGCTCCACCTGCTCCGCCGTACAGAAACCCATCACCCGTTCCACTCCGGCGCGGTTGTACCAACTTCGGTCAAACACCACAATCTCCCCAGCGCTGGGGAAATGCTCCACATAGCGCTGAAAATACCACTGGGTTTTCTCTTGATCTGAAGGAGTCCCTAAAGCAACAACCCTGCATCCACGTGGATTCATCGGTTCAGTTAAGCGTTTGATCGTGCCGCCTTTCCCCGCAGCATCACGCCCTTCAAAGACAACGATCAAACGAAACCCAGTGGCTTTCACCCAGTACTGCATCCTGACCAAATCAATCTGAAGACGCTCCAACTCCGATTCATAGAGCTTTTTGTTCAGCCGCTGACCTTGACGTCGGCTGCCTTCAAAGCAATCGTCGAGCAATTCGGACGGATGCTGGATGTCTTGCTCGCTGCCATCGAGGGCTGCCAGCAACGGGTCAGGAAGTCTCTCCTGCACTTGAGCTCGCCGCGTCTCTTGGTTCGCCTTGGAAGACCGCTCACGACTGCGCTTCTTTCCCATTCAACCTCCCCCCGACTCCTGGAATTGCGTTGTCAACGTTTTCCTTTGACGCCATCAGGCCCCATCTCCTGTGTGGCGATGACTGACATGAACCATTCATGACAACAGGTTTTCTCAACCTTTAGCGCCCCCCATCACAGACTGCTGAAGTGGCAGGCACAAACGAATCACAAAGCAGCCAGGACTGCGATCGTCGCCAAAGCCGCAACTCAAACGGCCACCATGACTGCGTGCCACATGGGCCACAATCGCCAGCCCCAAACCGCAGTGGCCCTGGGCACCGCGTGATTCATCCAACCGCTGAAAGGGTTGCAATGCTTGCTCCCATTGCGAGGTGGGCAACCCATCGCCGCGATCCCACACCTCAATCACAGCTTCCCTTGAGTCGTTGCGCAAGCGCAACACAACGGGCTCAGAGCCGTAGGTGAAGGCATTGTCAATCAAATTGGCAACTGCACGGCCTAGAGCAACCGGCTTTACGGAGGCCTCAACAGGGTCAACATCAAGGTGAAGCTGTTCCGGCGGGTGGCTGGACGACACTTCAGCCAACAATTGATCCAATGGCACTTGTACGGCTACTTCTTCATCTCCACCGCCTGCAAACAGCAGGAACTGTCCTGTGATGCGTTCCAGGGATTGAAGATCGCTACTCCATCTGTCCTTCTCATCAGAAGGCAAACTCTGCATCGAGAGACGAAACTGCAGACGCGTGATTGGTGCACGGAGATCGTGGGCAATCCCGGCCAGCATCGTGGCGCGATCACGGCGATTTGCGGCTAAGCGGCCCAACATGGCATTGAAGTGGCGGGTGATCCGACGCACCTCCTGCGCACCATGAGCGGGAACAGCTTCGGGGTCATCCCCATCGCCAACACGAGAGAGAGCCTTCTCCAGACTGCGCAAAGGGCGATCCACTTCCAGCAGCAGAAACAAAGCACCGCAACTAATCCCGGCCCCAAGCAGCGCCAGCAACATCAACATCGGCTCCGGTGGCCACGCCATCGGCGAGCGCAGCGGAACCCGCAACCAGATCGGCTCGAGCGGTGAGATCAACTCGACCCAAACGGTCCAACTTCGGCCATTGGCCACCACCATCGGACAGTGGGCAAGACGCCGGCAAAGTTCCTCCTGGAGCGCGGTGGCTTGCTGAGTGAGAACCGTTGAAGGCCGAGGCTCAGCTGGGGGCTTGGTCACCACCGCCAGATCAAGACCGGTGAGTTCCGTGATCAGGTGGGGTGGATAGCGTTCAAGAGCCAACTCTGTAAGACGCACGTTGAGGGCCAGATCGCGTCCCAATTGCACCGTCTGCAGTGACTCCACCTGCCGGCCAAACAGCACCTGCAAAACCAGAAGCCAGAGCGCCCAACTTCCAAAACCAACCCCACACCAGCGCAGTGCCCCAAGCAGGAAGGACCATCCACGTTGATGCTTCATGGAGCAAAACCTCTATCGGGTGCGTGGTGTTCCGTCCGGAACGAACACATAGCCGTAGCCCCACACTGTTTGGATATAGCGCGGACGACTTGGATCAGGCTCGACCAACTTGCGCACCCGTGACACCTGCACATCCATGCTTCGGCTGTCGGTATCCGATCCAGGGCCACGGGCCAACTCAATCAAGCGTTCGCGAGACAACGGCCGATGGGGATGCTGCACGAACGCAGCCAGCAGACTGAACTCACCGCTAGTGATCACAGCTGGAGTTCCATCACGGGTCAGCGTTCGTGCCGCCAGATTCAACACATTGCCCCCAAAACTCACATCGCCACCTTCGGCCATCGGCGTGCCAGCCGGCATGGCGCTCCGTCGCCGTAACACCGCGTCAATCCGGGCAGACAATTCGCGCGGCAAAAAAGGCTTGCCAAGGTAATCGTCAGCTCCTTGTTCAAGCCCAATGATCCGATCCACACCCTCACCTCGCGCGGTGAGCATCACCACCGGCAGATCATCGCCAGCATCCCGTAATCGGCGCAAGGCCGTCAGGCCATCGTCGCCGGGCATCATCAAATCCAGCACCACAAGATCGGGGCGCTGAAATTCAAGTCGCGCCTCAAACTGCTTCACATCGCTCAAGCAGCGCACATCGTGCCCCTGGTCGATGAGGTAGGTCCCGACCATCTTGCGCAGTTCTGGATCGTCATCGACCACCCAGATCATCGACGTCTTGGCCATGGCGTTCACGAAGGCACCGACTGCTGAGATCGTATGCAGCGTCAGAGCACCTGTCTGCAGAACACGGACCCTGTCACAGCTGTGCGCGCCACAGTCATGATTCAGTCATGCCTGATGTTGAGACGGTTCATAGACTGGGTTCATGCAAAGCCAGAGCATCCGGAGCAACTGCAGAAGCATTGGCGTGGTTTTCGCTGCCGCGCTATTGCCCGTCGCTGGGTGGACCGGTTCAGCCTCAGCGCAGGAAGAAATTCGTCAATACACCCAACGCATGGAAGCCATGTTCGTGCGCATGGATGCGAACGGGGACGGACGCCTGGTGCCAACGGAGGTGCAGGGGCAGCCCTATTTCGAGCAACGCCTGCGCAGGCCAGGCTCCCGTGGCTTTTTGTTGTTGGAAGATCTGCAGACGCGTTCACCTCACCACAGTGGGGCCAGGTTGCAGCAGCGTTTCTTCGTGGCGGATCGCAACGGCGACGGAGGGCTGGATCGGCAGGAAGCAAAAGCCTTGCCATGGGTGTATCGCCATTTCGACAGTCTTGACCTCAACGGCGACCACCGGATCAGCCTGAGGGAAATGTGGGCGCTGCAGAAAGCCCTGGCCCCGCGACTGCGACCTTGAGACTTAGCGGCGCGGAGCACCAACAACAGGCCTTCGTTCGCCAGCCAAAGGACGGCGACGGGCAGAGCTCTGGGAGGCGCTGAACAAGCGCACCGTGGCACGCACCATCCGCGTGCTTCCACCGAGAACACACACCAACCCTGCAAGCAACACTGCAGCGATCAGAAGAACCGATCCAAGACCCATCAGTGCTGAGAGCAGCTTGGTGAGTCCCCCAATCAATTCAGCGAGCATCTCACTGACAAACACCAACGCATCAAAACGCCTGGGCAACCAGGCCAGAAAGGCCAGCAATCCCACGCCAAGGGAAACCATCAAGAAGCCTTCCAATCCTTGCCTCCAGGGAGGCAAACGACGCGGACGTGAGCGACTGAAAACCCGTTGCTCACGCCTCTTCCTTCGCGAATCTGATAAGCGCACCACGGTCATGGAACCAGCGAGTGGCCAGCCCCACGCATCCAACGTTCAAATTCCTGCACGACCAACTCATTCGGGCAGTCGATCAGGGTGAGATCGCCCACAGTGCAATCGCCATAGCCACTGTGGTGAAGAGTGAGGTGGTAGCCAGTGCCGCTCAAACCGCAAACCTCAGGATCACTCCGAACAACCACATCGAGTGAAGCGCCGATCCGAGCCACGCGCCGCCTCAGATCTGACCAACTTGCTGCCATTCAGGCCTGAAAATCCGATGGGGTCATTCTCGCCCGCGGAGGGAGAACGTCAACGCCACTTCGATCTATTGAGGCGCCGTTGCGTCAGAGCTGCCCTCTTCGGAAGTGGTGGATTGCGTGGGAGGCGTCGGGTCCAATACAGGTTTCTTGGGGTTGAGCTCTGGCAGGGGAAGCACCGAGGCAAGACCCGCCACCACAACCAAGGCAACACCCCCAAGGACTGGGGCCGCAAGACGTTTCATCAAAGGAATGCGTTCGGCCAGTTCCCGACGTGCCAAAGGGCGATCCTGTGGATGAGGCCAATTGATTTGGACCCGAGGGTCGAGTCGCATGGCATCCAGGCAACGCACCAGATCAGCCAGCTCGGCGTCATCAAGGTTGATGGTGAGCGGTTCGACTCCGGGCTGGCTGCTCCGCAATTCCAGTTGATGTCCACCAGTTGAAGCAGGAGACAACGTCACAGGTGAATCCGCAGTCCCGCAGTGACGACCAAGGCCTGAAATCTGGAAGCGGGCATACGGGAGCACAGTGGCAAGCATGGCCTCTAAGTGCTCCCGTTTGCCTTCCAACGGTGGAGAGCCAACGAACTGCAGGGTCCAGGAAGACAGGATTCCAATCACCTCCTGTCCATGGTTGGCGGAAATGTCCGGCAGTCCCTCCAGCATCAGACGTGCCGCCGACTGGTCGTAGCGATAGGCGAGCTTGAGCATTCGATCAGGAGAGGGAGGCGGAGGGTTCAGAAACGGGAGAATTGAGGCGTCAGGGGGTTGAATCCTGAAGGCTGGCGCGCAATCGATCGATCCCGCCAGGACCAGCCGCCAGGGCCAACGTCAACACCAACTGCCGCTGCAACGAAGCTGATTTCTCGCTGTCGAGAAGGCGTTGCACAGAACCACGTCGCAAATTCATCCGCTCCAGGATCAGATCCTTCAAGCGTTGATCCACCAGTCCCCAACGTTGTTGGTTCAGATCCGCGGGCTCCTTGCTGGACAGCAACTGGTGAAGCATCGGGTAGAGCCGATCAGCCATGGCACAAACCACTCGAATCAACGCCTCAATCTCCACCGCACTCAGGGGGATGCGACGGGTCGACCGGCGCAATGGATTGGTGCAACGGCGTTTCCAGAGCTCCACGCGATTGGGAAACAATTCAGCAAAACCAAGCTGCTGCGTGGCCCAGAGCATGGCCTCCCCGCCATTGAGATCCATCGCCTCCACGGTGAGCAGCAGCAGATCAAGTCGCTCAACACCACGTCGATTCAGTGTTGTGGTGGGTTGGAGCTCCACCATGCCTGAGTCGGCCGTGAGGTCAGGGGTGGCTGTGGCATTGGTCATGGCTGCGATGATGCCAGCACTCAGGCCTTCGCGTCACCCTTCGTTGGATCTACGCCAATACATTCGA
The DNA here is from genome assembly GCA_035286005.1 of Synechococcus sp. Taxonomy (GTDB): domain Bacteria; phylum Cyanobacteriota; class Cyanobacteriia; order PCC-6307; family Cyanobiaceae; genus Synechococcus_C. The sequence continues at coordinate 8,477 of JAYKIX010000162.1, forward strand.
GATATTCCTGATTTCCCGAAACCGGGAATTCTGTTTCGCGACATCAGCCCGTTGTTGCGGGATGCCAAGGGCTGGCGAACCGTGATGGACCAGCTGGGAGCGATCTGCCAACGCCTGAAGCCTGATCTCATTGTTGGGATCGAGTCGCGCGGTTTCATCGTTGGCACACCCCTGGCCACAGGCCTGGGGCTTGGCTTTGTCCCCATCCGAAAGCCGGGAAAACTGCCTGGTGACGTGATCGGGATCGACTATGCACTCGAGTACGGAACCGATCGCCTCGAGATTCAGGCCGATGCTCTTCAAGGGGCAAAGGTGCTTCTGGTGGACGACCTTTTGGCCACCGGGGGGACCGCAGCTGCCGCCTCAGAGCTTGTCGCGCGAGCAGGCGGACAACTCGTTGGCTGCAGCTTTGTGATCGAACTCGCTGGCCTGGAAGGCCGCCAACAGCTCCCACAGGGAGTTTCTGTGGATTCGCTGGTGGTTTATTCCTGATCCTGAGACCAGTCGAGAACCTGTTGATATTGGGAGAGGCTTAGCAGGCCAAAGGACCAAAGAACGACGGGCAAAGGCGCCTGCTCCAAATCAGCTTGACGCTGACCAAGTTGGAGTGCGTTATCACTCAGACCAAGCCTCTCACGGAGAAAACGCAGCAACTGCGCAGAAGCCTGGGGTTGAGGGTCAGTGCTTTGCACCATGGCAGCGGCCTCCTGCTCTCCACTCTGGCGGGGCCTGAACAAATGTCATCGGTCCATCGCTCATCGCCTGCAGAGCAAGGCGACGCAGGAGTCTGATGCGCATGAGAAGACCCAAGGCCATGGAGCGAAGTGGCAGAAGCAGCGCCAAACGGTTGGAAAACAGTCTCAGCAAGCCATCGGTGCTCAAAGCCACCAAAATCAAATCCGGGAGGCGACGGCGGGTATAACGGCGAACCAGATGTCGTAAAGACTTGGGATGTCGATGATGCTGAGAAACAAGATCCAAAAGATCGGCGACGTCACGCCAACAGAGGTTGAGCCCTTGGCCGCCAACAGGATGACAACGATGACCAGCCTCACCCACGAGCATGCGCGATCCGTGGGTGAGACGGGGAGCCAAGCTCAGCTCCAGCGGGAAAGCCCGTGGCTGATCCAGCAAGGCATCGGGAATCAGCCCAGCCGGAAGAACTGTGGCGAGGAGATCCAGTAGTTCCGAGGCGTTCAGCGCTGCCCGCTCCTGACAGCGATCCAAGGGAGCACTCCAAACCAGCTGAAAGGCCTGGCCACCCAGGGGAAGAACAGCAAAAGGGCCCTCAGAGCGAAAAAACTCGTGGGCAGTGGCTGGGTCTGCACCGCGCAGTAGCACCTTGACTGTGAGACATCCCTGGCGGTAGGGAAGAGACCAGAGAGGGAGTTGCCAGGTCTTGCGATGCAAGGACTGAGGGCCATCAGCTGCAACCTCAAGATCCGGGGCTGATCTCAAGGTGAGTTCATCCAGGCCCCGGCGACTGCCGAGATGCAGAGAAACACCCGGCGCTGCACGCAAGCGTTCAAGCAGAAGCTGCATCAGAGCTTGATGGTCAAGGATCCAACCGATCGCTCCCGCGTGGCGATTGGCACGGATCAGATCGCCCTGCCTGAACCAGACCACAGGGCCCACCGCCTGATCCTCAAGACGAAGTTGATCGAAACCGATCAGATGGGGTTGAAGGGCCTCCCAGAGATCAAGACGCTCCAGCAGCCGCCGAGAGGACTGGGTAATCGCGTAGGCGCGGCTTCGACGACAAATTTCTTCCCCTGAAAGGGGATCGTGCAAATCAACCTGGCAACCCAGGGAAGCTAGCCCCAGAGCCAACACAGCACCCGTGGGTCCTGCCCCATAAACAAAGACCGACAGGGAGCCATTGGGCTCCCTGTCGGTGACTGGATGTTGGCTGATCACCACAGACGACGCAGCCATGGACGCAGGAATAGGCACCAAAGGTGCTCAGACTCCCACCATCCAATCAGCCGAGGCCCAGCAGGCCGCGAGTGAAGGCCTCACCACCAAGAGCGAATTCAGTGGCCAAGAGAGCAATGAAACCGAGCATGGCCATGCGTCCATTCAGCTTTTCAGCGCGGTCATGAAAGCCCCAGCCGCTCTCGACTTCCACCACTTCCATGCGGGGCTCAGTGGCAAAGGCGTTCAAGCGTCCACCGTCTTCGGTGGTAACAGTGGCGCCGCGAATGGAGGGAGCGCTGGAGGAAGGAGCCTGAGTCATGGGAGTTGTTTCGCTTCTTTAAGCACTGTAACCCAATATTACGAACTTTTGCGAAGTGGTTCTCTCCTGTCGGATCAGCGCTGTCTCCCCCTTTCCAAGCGCATCTGACAAAGCTCCTCAAAGGCCGGACGCAGCAAAAAGGGATACTCACCAGCCCAGAGACGAAGGCCAGGAAACCATGCGTCGGATAACGCGGCAACGCGAGAGAAGTCCTTCCGATCGCTCAGGACCAGACATCGGATCCGAGCACCTGGGCGAATCGACCCATGGGACTTGGCCATCGGAAAACTCAAACGGCCGAGGTAACCGTCTTCGTCAGCCAACTCCAGAACCAGCCAGGTACGGCGGTTCTCCACCATCTCCAGATCACCACGTTGATTGGCCTGCTCGCGTCGACTCTCAACACGCTCTTGCGTGAAAGCATCAGCCACTTCGCCATCAAACAGTGCAGCCGATGGATAACGGCGCAACGTCGCATTGCGGCGGCTGGCTTCCAGGATCGGCCCCCAGAGCACATACAACAGCAAGACCACTGAAATCAGTAACCAGATCGACCCCCAACCGTTCGACTGCTGGCTTTGGCTGATCAGCAACGTGATCACACCACCGATGGCAGCGACCATCACCCGCTGCAAGATTTTGCGCGGATCTCCCAGAGCCGCAGAGAACTGATTTCCCGTCGCCACTGCCGGAATCAGGCGTTGCAATTCTCCGGGCCTGAGGGGAATCAGCATGGAAAAAGGAAACTGGGCCTAGTCAACACAGATCAGAGCAGCCGTTCAAGGCCGTACACAAGGGCCTCAAGCTGACGCACCTTGCGAATGCTCAGCAAGACCCCCGGCATGTAGGCCGATCGATCGATCGTGTCGTGACGGAGGGTATAGGTCTCCCCAGGCGCGCCGAACATCACTTGCTGATGGGCGACCAAACCGGGTAAGCGCAGGGAATGCAGGCGCAAGCCACTCGGACGCAGTCCCCCGCGGCTCCCTGCCAGGGATTCATGCTCTTCCACTTCAGAAGGGTTGAATGTTTTTCCCAGCTCCTCCATCAACTCAGCGGTCTTGATGCAGGTGCCGCTGGGGGCATCGGCCTTGCGGTTGTGATGCAGCTCAGTGAGCTCAGCGTGGTCATAGAAGCGAGCCGCAGCCGCCGCTGCCTGTTGGAGCAACACCATGCCCACGGAAAAGTTGGGAATCACCGCCCCCCCGACCGAGGCCTTCTGGGAAAACGCCTGCAGGTCCTGGAGCTGCTCTGGGCTCAAGCCTGTGGTGCCAATCACAGGGTGAACGCCGTAAGCGATGGCAGCCCTGGTGTTGGTGTACACAACCGAAGGGTGGGTGAAATCCACCATCACTGCACCGCCTCGAGGCCCTCGATCCCGAACCGCCTGACTGACAGCGCAGAGGCAGCCTTCAAGATCAGCTGTGATCGCCACATCAAGGCTTCCCAGGCCCAGGGCCTCACCCACATCAACGCCTTCCTTGCCAGGGGTCGTGTCAATCGCACCCACGAGCTGGCAGTCGTCAGCACCCACAACAGCCTTGACAACCTCAGCACCCATCCGACCCAAGGCACCTGCCACAACCACATGGATTGGATCAGCGGCGACAACCTCAGACATGACAAGCATTCCACTGAGGTCGAATCATGCCCGATCCCGTGGCGGCAGTTGTCGACACCAGAGCTGACGCAGATGCATGCGACGCACAGCGATGCCTGTGTAACGCGTTAAGCCCGAAACTCGCGACGGGGCCTTCATTCTCGTAGTGTCTTCACATAGCTCAATGCCCGCCGATGTTCACGCAGGTCCGTTCCTCCGATCGCCGCGTCGTTCCTGCTGAGCCCAACAACCACCGATCAGTCATGAAGGCTGTGTATGTGGTGCTTGAACCGCAATATCAGAACGCCTTGACCCAGGCGGCCACGAGTCTCAATGCCCAGAACGGTCCCCTCGGCATTGAACTGAGCGGCTATCTGATCGAAGAACTGCGAGACCCAAATAATTACGCTGATTTCCAGGCCGATGTGGCGGCCGCGGACGTCTTCGTGGCCTCGCTGATCTTCATTGAAGATCTGGCCCAGAAAGTGGTGGATGCCGTCACGCCCCACCGGGATCGCCTCAAGGCTGCGGTGGTGTTCCCCTCCATGCCCGAGGTGATGCGCCTTAACAAGCTGGGCAGCTTTTCGATGGCACAGCTTGGTCAGAGCAAGAGCGCCATTGCGGGCTTCATGAAGAAACGGAAGGAGTCCGGTGGTGCCGGATTCCAAGACGCCATGCTCAAGCTGCTCAACACCCTGCCCACGGTGTTGAAGTACCTGCCGGTGGAGAAGGCGCAGGATGCACGCAGCTTCATGCTCAGCTTCCAGTACTGGCTCGGTGGTACCCCGGACAATCTCCGCAACTTCCTGCTGATGCTTGCGGATAAATACGTTTTCCCACCGGTCGAAGGCGAAGAGCGGCCCCAGCTGGAGGTGGCTGATCCTGAGGTGTTCCCCGATCTCGGCATCTGGCACCCGATGGCCCCCTCAATGTTTGAGGACCTGAAGGAGTACCTGAACTGGACCACCAGCCGCAATGACCTCAGCGAAGAAGCGCGCGAGGGGCCCATGATCGGTCTGGTGTTGCAGCGCAGCCACATCGTCACAGGAGACGATGCCCATTACGTGGCCGTGATCCAGGAGCTGGAATTCCGTGGGGCCCGTGTGATTCCCATCTTCTGTGGCGGCCTGGACTTCTCCAAGCCCGTCAACACCTTCTTCTACGACCCCCTCAACCCCGATCAGCCCCTCGTGGATGGCGTCGTGTCGCTGACCGGTTTCGCCTTGGTGGGTGGTCCTGCCCGCCAGGATCATCCCAAGGCCATCGACGCCCTGAAGCGCCTCAACCGCCCCTACATGGTGGCCCTTCCTTTGGTGTTCCAAACCACCCAAGAGTGGGAAGACAGCGATCTCGGCCTGCACCCTGTGCAGGTGGCGCTGCAAATTGCCATCCCCGAGTTGGATGGTGCGATCGAACCGATCGTCCTGTCAGGCCGTGACGACGCCACTGGCAAAGCCCACACGCTTCAAGACCGGGTGGATGCCATTGCTGAGAGAGCCATCCGATGGTCCTCACTGCGCATCAAGCCCCGCAAAGACAAAAAGCTGGCCATCACGGTGTTCAGCTTCCCCCCTGACAAAGGCAACGTTGGCACCGCGGCTTACCTGGATGTCTTCGGCTCGATCCATCGGGTTCTCGAAGAGATGAAAGCCAAGGGTTACGACGTGCAGAACTTGCCGCGTGATCCCAAGGCCCTGATGGAGGCGGTGATCAATGATCCCGAAGCATTGCAGGGCGCACCCGAGCTCTCCATCGCCCACCGCATGAGCGTTGAGGAATACGAACGACTCACCCCCTACTCCGAGCGCCTCGAAGAAAACTGGGGCAAACCCCCCGGAAACCTCAACAGCGATGGCCAAAACCTGCTGGTTTACGGCCGCCATTTCGGCAACGTTTTCGTTGGAGTGCAGCCCACCTTCGGCTACGAAGGTGATCCCATGCGCCTGCTCTATTCCCGCAGCGCCAGCCCTCACCACGGTTTCGCCGCCTACTACACCTATCTCGAGAAAATCTGGAAAGCCGATGCGGTGCTCCACTTCGGCACCCACGGTTCCCTCGAGTTCATGCCCGGCAAGCAGATGGGAATGAGCGAAACCTGCTATCCCGATTCTCTGATCGGCGCCCTGACCAACCTCTACTACTACTCCGCCAATAACCCATCGGAAGCCACTATTGCCAAGCGACGGGGCTATGCCTCAACCATCAGCTACCTCACCCCGCCTGCCGAGAACGCCGGTCTGTACAAGGGTCTGAAAGAGTTGGGTGAGCTGGTGGGCTCCTATCAGCAACTGCGCGAAAGCGGACGCGGCATTCAGATCGTCAACGCCATCGTTGAGACAGCCCGTCAGTGCAACCTCGATAAAGACGTCGAGCTCCCCGAAGACGACGCGGCCTCACTCGATCAAGACGGCCGTGACGGTGTGGTGGGGGCGGTGTACCGCCAGCTGATGGAAATCGAAAGCCGTCTGTTGCCCTGTGGTCTGCACACCATCGGCAAACCCCCCACGGCTGAAGAGGCAGTGGCCACCCTGGTGAGCATCGCCGCGCTCGAGCGTGAGGAAGAAGGCATCCGCTCGCTGCCTGGACTGCTGGCTGAAGCCCTCGGTCGCAAGATTGAAGACATCTACAAGGGCAACGACGAAGGCGTCTTGGCCGATGTTGAGCTGAACCGTCAGATCACGGAAACCAGCCGTGCTGCCATCGGCGCCATGGTGAGGTCCCTCACTGGTCTGGATGGTCGCGTGAATCTGCGCGGAAACTTTGGTTGGTTGATGGATCTGCTGACCAAGTTCGGTTTCAAACTGCCCACCCCCTGGCTTCGCGCTTGCTGCAGCGCCGGATTTACCAGCATCGATTCCGTCGAACTCGACAAGCTGTTCGCCTATCTGCGCTTCTGCCTCGAGCAGGTCTGCGCAGACATGGAAATGGAGAGCCTCCTGCGGGCCCTGGATGGTGAATACGTGCTGCCAGGCCCTGGTGGTGACCCGATCCGCAACCCCGGCGTGTTGCCCAGCGGCAAGAACATCCATGCCCTGGATCCCCAGGCCATCCCCACCCGTGCGGCTGTCGCAGCCGCCAAGGGAGTGGTGGACAAACTGATTGAGCGTCAGAAGGAGGAGCAGGGCACCTGGCCTGAAACCATCGCCTGCGTGCTCTGGGGTACCGACAACATCAAGACTTACGGCGAATCGCTGGCGCAGATCCTCTGGTTCATTGGTGTTCGTCCCGTGCCCGATTCCCTGGGCCGAGTGAACAAGCTGGAGTTGATTCCCCTTGAAGAGTTGGGTCGTCCCCGCATCGACGTGGTGGTGAACTGCTCCGGCGTGTTCCGTGACCTGTTCATCAACCAGATGGCCTTGATCGATCAGGGCGTGAAGATGGCCGCCGAAGCCGAGGAACCTCTCGAGCAGAACTTCGTGCGCAAGCACTCCATGGAGCAGGCCGAAAAAGATGGCACCAGCCTTCGCGATGCCGCCTGCCGCGTGTTCTCCAACGCCAGCGGCAGCTACAGCTCCAATGTGAACCTGGCGGTGGAGAACAGCACCTGGGAAGAGGAAGGAGAACTGCAGGAGATGTATCTCTCCCGCAAAACGTTCGCCTTCAATGCCGACAATCCCGGCGAAATGAACCAGAAGCGCGAAGTGTTCGAGTCAGCGATGAAGACCGCTGATGTCACCTTCCAGAACCTCGACTCCGCGGAGATCTCGCTCACCGATGTGAGCCACTACTTCGACAGTGATCCCACCAACCTGATCAAAGGCCTGCGGGACGACGGCAAAGCTCCCACCAGCTACATCGCCGACACCACAACGGCCAATGCCCAGGTGCGCTCCCTGAGCGAAACCATCCGTCTCGACTCCCGCACCAAATTGCTCAATCCCAAGTGGTATGAGGGCATGCTCGATTCGGGCTATGAGGGCGTTCGCGAGGTGGCCAAGCGCCTCAACTTCACCCTCGGGTGGAGCGCCACCAGCGGTGCCGTAGACAACTTCGTCTACGAAGAAGCGAACGAGACCTTCATCAATGATCCAGAGATGCGCAAGCGACTGCTGGAACTGAACCCCCACAGCTTCCGCCGCATTGTCGGCACGCTGTTGGAAGTGAACGGTCGTGGCTACTGGGAAACCTCCGACGAAAACATCCAGCAGCTCCAGGAGCTCTATCA
>JAYKIX010000163.1:0-3476 GCA_035286005.1 Synechococcus sp.
GGATCATGTTCCATGGCCGTGAGCACTTCGGCATTGGTGTCACCGCGTACAACGTGATCCACTTGGTAACTCCCACCAGGGGCCAAGCGGATGTGCACCGCATCGGTGGTGCCAAACAGGTTGTGCAGGTTGCCCATCACTTCTTGGTAGGCACCGCCAAGGAACATGCCAATCAGGTAGGGCTGGTCTGGCATGAGCGGATGCAGTTCCAGTAACGGTTTGCTGCGGCCATCAGCGATGAAGCGGTTGAGACGTCCATCGGAATCGCAGGTGAGGTCTGCGAAGTGCCCCAGCTCGGTGGGCTTCTCGTGGAGCCGATGCAGGGGGATCAGGGGGAACAGCTGCTGAATCGCCCAGGTGTCTGGGGCGGAGCGAAAGATCGAAAGATTGGCGTAGTACGTGCGGGCCAGCACGCCAGGGAGTGATTGGAGCTCATCGGGCAGGACCCCCTCTTGGGGTAAGCGATTCAGCAGAGCTCTCGCACAGGCCCACGTGAGTTGCTCCGCTTTGCTGCGGTCCGTCAGGCTGAGATATCCCAGCCGGAAGGCGGCCAGGGCATCATCCTTGAACTTCAGAGCATCGTTCCAGGCTTCCTGCAGCCGGGAGCTGTCGGCACAGCCATCGGGCGGCAGGGTGTTGATTCCCTCGAGGGTGTCGCGCAGATTGCGCACGATCAGAGGCTCGTCATCCCCGATTGCTGGTGTGCTTTGGGGCAGCCCGCCTGTGCCCAGCACGTTGAACACCAGCACGGAGAAATGGCTGGCGATGGCCCGCCCGCTTTCACTCACGAGCGTGGGCACCGCCACCCCGTGGGGTTCACAGCCTTCCTTCACTGTGGCCACAACGTCGTTGGCGTAGTTCTGCAGTGAGTAGTTGGTGGAGGCTGCTGTCGCCGTGCGGCTGCCGTCGTAGTCGATGCCAAGGCCCCCACCCACATCGAGATAGCCCATCGGTGCCCCGAGTTTGTGGAGCTCCACATAGATCCGTGATGCCTCCTGGAGAGCGTCTTTCACCACGGCGATGTCGTTGATCTGGCTGCCCACATGGAAATGCAGCAGGCGTAGTTCCTGCAGAAGGCCGGCGTCTTTCAGCGCTGCAACGGTGGACAGGATTTCAGGAACGGGCAGGCCGAACTTGGCTTTTTCCCCAACCGAGCTGCCCCACCGCCCCGTGCTGCGGCTGGAGAGGCGAGCACGGATGCCAATCAGCGGCGCGGCGCCGAGTTCTTTGCTGGCCTCGATGATCCGCTGCACCTCGTCGGCTTGCTCAATCACCACCACGGGCTTGCGCCCCAGACGCCGCGCCAGGATCGCGGTTTCGATGTAGCGCTGGTCCTTGTAGCCGTTGCAGATCAGTAAGGCTTCGGGGTCATCGATCAATGACAAGGCGATCAGCAGTTCGGCTTTGCTGCCGGCTTCCAGTCCGAAATGCCAGCGCCGGCCGCAGCTCACCAGCTCTTCCACCACATGGCGTTGCTGGTTGCACTTCACCGGGAACACGCCTTGATAGCGGCCGCTGTAGCCATACCGGGTGATGGCTCGCTCGAAGGCGGCATGAAGACTTTCCAGCCGGTCTTCCAGGATGTCGTCGAATCGGATCAGGAGAGGCAGGTTGAGGTTGCGGCCCTGCAGGCCCTCCACCAGGTCCACGAGATCAAGGCTGCCCCCGCGGTCACCTCGGGGCTGCACGCTCACATGGCCACGTGGATTGATCGCGAAATAGGGATTTCCCCAGCGCTCCAGCCCGTACAGCTCAGCGCTGTCTTGGATGCTCCAAGCCGCGTTCAGTGCTGCATCACGGGTGGTCGCCTGTTGGCCCGGACGGTTGGGGTCGGCGAGCACCATGCGGAGCGAAGCACTGGGGGAATTGGAGCAAATCTAAGAGTGTGAATCCGTTGAGCAGTCATCCACCTGTGCTGGCTGTGCTTGCCAAGGGGGAGGCTGAGCACGGAGCATGGCCCGGTTAAGACTGTTTTTGATTTTTCATGGCCACCGAACGCACATTCGTCGCCATCAAGCCCGATGGTGTCCAGCGCGGGCTGGTGGGCGAGATTCTCGGCCGCTTCGAGCGCAAGGGCTTCAAGCTGGTGGGCCTGAAGCAGATCACCCCTAGCCGGGCCCTTGCTGAGCAGCACTACGGCGTTCACAAGGAGCGTCCCTTCTTTGCCGGCCTGGTGGACTTCATCACCTCGGGCCCCGTTGTGGCGATGGTGTGGGAAGGCGACGGTGTGATCGCCAGCGCCCGCAAGCTGATCGGTGCCACCAAGCCCCTGGAAGCCGAGCCCGGCACCATCCGCGGCGACCTGGCTGTGAACATCGGCCGCAACGTGATTCACGGTTCCGATGCTGCTGAAACTGCCCAGTTCGAGATCGGTCTTTGGTTCCAACCTTCTGAGCTGAACGATTGGACTCCTTCGGATCAGAGCTGGCGCGTTGAGGCCTGATCGGCCCCAATCCCACCGTTGAGGAACTCAGCCCCCGGGACCGTTAGGTCTTGGGGGCTTTGCTTTGCTCAGGAGGTGGCTGCGTTGAATCGATCCCAGCGAAAGCTGGGCAGCAGGGCAGCGAGGTCGGCTTTGGGTTGGATGCCACTGGCCAGGTCGGCCAGTAATTCCGAGGTGGCGCCTGCCATAAGCACGCCATTGCGGTGATGCCCGCAGGCCAGCCACAACCCATCGATAGGGCTTGCCCCCAGGCATGGCCCCTCATCAGGGGTGCAGGGCCTGAATCCCCACCAGCGTTCCATCGGAGGCCAGTGCATGGCTTCCGGTACCAGGTCTGCGATGCCTTGCTTCAGGGTGGTCTGCCCATCGGGCGTCAGCCCCTCACTGAATCTGGCTTCCGGTTCAGATGTGGCTCCCACCACCACCAGACCGTCTTCGCGGGGCACCATGTAGATCCCAGGGCCGAAGATCACCCTCCGCAGCGCACCACGGGGTGTTTGCAACGACAGCATTTGCCCCTTGACCGGAAAGATGGGCAGCTGGGGCAGCAGTTGAGCGCTCCAGGCCCCGCTGCAGAGCACGGCACTGGTGCACCGAACAGTGGCGTGCGTGCCTTCGGAATCTTGGGTGCGAACGCCCTGGAGTTGCTGGCCGTCGTGCAGCAGTTCCAGCACTTCCACACCCTCTTGGAACTGCACGCCGCGATCCACGCAGGCGCTTTCCAGGGCCCGCATTAATTGACGTCGGTTGTCGATTTGCCCGTCCTGGGCAAACAGCAGCCCGGCGGTCCACTGCGGGCCCAGATTGGGCACTTCCTGCGACAACTGGTCGCGATTCAGCGCTTCCCCAAAGCCAGCTGTGGGATAGCGATCGCGTGCGTCTTCGCTGCGGAATGGCACCACGATGCCAGTGGAGCGCAGCCCACAGGGAAGACCACTGTCGCCTTCGATTTGGGCGACCCAGCTCGACACCCGGCCCAGGCTGAGTTGCCCGAGCGTCAGCAGGGCCCCGCTGAGCCCTTCGGCATGGGGAG
>JAYKIX010000164.1:0-2828 GCA_035286005.1 Synechococcus sp.
TCTTCGCCGACCTGCTGCCCCGGCATCTGGAGCTGATCTACGAAATCAACCGCCGCTTCCTGCAACAGGTGCGTCTGCGCTTCCCTGGCAACGACACGATCCTGAGCAAGCTCTCGATCATCGATGATGAGGGCTCGAAAGCCGTTCGCATGGCGCACCTGGCCACCATCGGCGCCCACCACGTGAATGGTGTTGCCGCACTGCATTCCGAACTGGTGCGCACCCAGCTGCTGCCCGAATTTGCAGCCCTCTGGCCCGAAAAATTCACCAATGTCACCAACGGGGTGACCCCCCGTCGTTGGGTAGCACTCTCCAATCCAGAGATGTCGTCCCTCTTCAACCAATACGCGGGGAGCGACTGGATCTCCAATATGGAGAAGCTGCGCAAGCTGGAAGAGCACCAGCACGACAGTGGCTTCCTGGAACAGTGGGGCACCACCAAGCTGACGGTGAAGCGCAAGCTTGCGAACTACATCCACCGCCACACGAATGTGCTGGTGGACCCGGCCAGTCTTTTTGACGTGCAGGTGAAGCGCATTCACGAATACAAGCGCCAGCACCTGAATGCCCTGCAGATCATCACCCAATACCTGCGCATCAAAAATGGTCAGGCCGAAGGAATGGCACCCCGCACGGTGGTCTTCGGAGGCAAGGCAGCGCCTGGCTATTACATGGCCAAGCTGATCATCCGCTTAATCAATGGCATCGCTGAGATGGTGAATGCCGATCCAGATATGGATGGTCACCTGCGGGTGGTGTTCCTACCCAACTACACCGTGAAACTGGGGGAGCAGGTCTATCCAGGCTCCGATCTCTCGGAACAAATTTCCACGGCCGGCAAAGAAGCCTCAGGCACGGGGAATATGAAATTCGCCATGAATGGAGCCCTCACCATCGGCACCCTCGATGGGGCGAATGTGGAAATCCGCGAACGGGTGGGTGCCGACAATTTTTTCCTATTCGGCAAGACGGTGGAAGACATTGCTGCCCTGAAGCACGCGGGCTATCGCCCCTGGGATGAGATCAACGCCCTCCCTGAACTGGCCGAGGCCATCCACCTCATCGAAAATGGCCACTTCAGCAACGGTGATGCCGAGCTCTTCCGTCCGTTACTCGACAACCTCACCGGCAGTGATCCCTTCTTTGTGATGGCCGATTTCGCCGATTACCTGCGTGCACAGGATGCTGTGAGCCAGACGTGGAGTGATCGCACCAAATGGAACCGCATGTCGGTCTTAAATGCAGCTCGCAGTGGATTCTTCTCCTCAGACCGGTCAATCCGTGAGTACTGCGATCACATTTGGAATGTGAAACCGCTGAAGGTGGACATCACCTGTGACGTTCGCTGATGCCCTTGACCTGAGCTGAGGCTGAAGGAGAGGACAACCGGAGCCTTCGCTCAGCCGCGATCTGGCAAGTCAGGGGTTTGATGGAGCAAGCGATTCAACCGCAGTCGGTCTGCATTGAGGGGATCGGGGGCCAGTTCCCCGGCGAGCTCACGAAACTTCTGCTCAATCTCTTCCGGAACGCGCACATCAAAGATGCGCTCCATCAAGGCTTCAATCGAGAACAGATGGGCATTGATGTTCTCAAGATCAGCCATCGCCTGCTGAAGAGCATCCACAGGCTCCTCCGTTGCTCCAACGGGAGTGGCATGGGGCTGGGTCTCGGCAGGGCGGGATCCTTGTTGCTTCTGAAGATCTTCCAACACCCGACCCGACAGGGTTCGGAACGCTTGAAGGGCGGCCCAGCTCAATTCTTGCTGCTGACGCAGGGTGGGACATTCCCGGATCAATCGATCGTGCTCGCGATAAAAACGCTGGCAGTCAGGGCATTGACAGGGCTCTTCAGGCACGTCAGACCCTCAAGATCAATTCCCATCATGACATCTGATTAAGCAGCCAGTGGCGGCTCACCGGAAAATCCGTCCCCGTCCGATGGGGAGCCCGACGGGCCGTCACCCTCTTCGTCGTCACTGAGATCCGACATCCCTGGCAAGGGAATCTCGATCGAAGACACCACCTGGATCACATCCCGCAACCGCATCGAATCCGCGAACCAGCCCATGGCCTGCTCGGTATCGCCACGCCGCTCAGCGTCGCTGGCCTGATCCTCATGGGCCTCAGCCAGCAACGCCAGCCAACACAGGCAACGGGCCTGCACCACGGATAAATCAAGATCAGTGGGCTGGGAATCTGCGATGCGCTCGCTTTCCTGCTGCACCAACAACCGAAGCCGAAGATCGTGAAGCTGGGTCATGGCACCGGGTCCACTTCATCAACGCTAGCTGCAGAGTGCAGCCGCGCCACCCCCCCAGATGTAGTGGCGGCTACGGGATCACAAACCAATCAGAACGGGGCTGGCGGGACTCGAACCCACGACCTACGGTTTAGGAAACCGTCGCTCTATCCGGCTGAGCTACAGCCCCTCAACGGCCATTATGGGGTTTGAAAGCAGGCGAGGTGATCGCGATCAGGGCATCTCTGCCTTCGGGCAGCAGAGCGCCTGATTGAGGAAAGTCCGGGCTCCCCGATGGCCAGGCTTGCTGGGTAACGCCCAGTGCGGGTGACCGTGAGGAGAGTGCCACAGAAACACACCGCCGATGGCCGGCTTGCCGGCACAGGCAAGGGTGCAAAGGTGCGGTAAGAGCGCACCAGCAGCATCGAGAGGTGCTGGCTCGGTAAACCCCGGCTGGGAGCAAGGCCGAGGAACGACGGTTGGCCATCTGCCCCGTTCCGCTTAAGTGCGCCGCTCGAGGTCGTCGGTAACGGCGATCCCAGATAGATGATCACCCCCCTTCTTTGGAAGGGAGAACAGAACCCGGCTTA
>JAYKIX010000165.1:0-8880 GCA_035286005.1 Synechococcus sp.
CCCCCTGGCCAACGCGGTGCCCATCAGTTGCTGGGATCGTTGCTCAGTCGTGGTTGTGGTCCCTATGGGCCGATGGAACTCGCCGATCTCGTCGAAGGCTGTGGAGCAGGTCTTCGCTGCGACACCAACGAAGACGGGCTTCTGATCAGTCTCAAATGCCGCGACAGCGATGCTGAAACGCTGCTGCCGGTGATCGGATGGATGCTGCACCAGCCCCATCTCCTCACAGAACAGATGGAGCTGGAGAAAGATCTGAGCCTTCAGGCACTGCAGCGTCAGAAGGAGGACCCCTTCCATCTTGCCTACGACGGTTGGCGCTCGCTTGCCTATGGACGGGGCGGTTATGGCCACGACCCTCTCGGAGTCAGTGAAGAACTGGAAGCCCTGCAGCGAGAGCAGCTCCTTCAACTGGCCAACCATCTGCATGGAGAGGCTGCTGTGCTTGCCCTCTCTGGAACCCTCCCCGATCAATTGATCACCCTGCTAAATGCACACGAAGCTTTCCAGCACCAGGGGCTGCAGGCTCCCACTGAGGCAAAGACAAACACTCCGGTCGACCGCCACCGCAGCGGATCCAATCTCAGCCTGAGACACCAGAACACGGAACAAGTGGTGTTGATGCTTGGCCAGCCCTCATTGCCCCATGCCCACCCTGCCGACCCTGCCCTGCAACTTCTTCAGGCCCACCTTGGTCAGGGCATGTCGAGCCTGTTATTCCGCCGATTGCGCGAGGACCACGGCGTCGCCTACGACGTTGGCGTCCATCATCCTGCCCGGGCTGGAGGCAGTCCATTTGTGATGCATGCCGCCACCAGCACTGAAAAAGCATCGCTCACGCTGACGTTGTTGCTCGAGGCTTGGCGCGAGATGCAGCACCAACCGCTGAGCGATCAGGATCTCCAGCTGGCCCGAGTGAAAGTGCGCGGACAACTGGCCCATGGGTCCCAAACAACCGGGCAAAGAGCTGAACGCCGTGCCCAACTCAGGGGGCTGGGACTTCCCGACGACCATGACCTGCAGTGTCTGAAGGTCATGGAAGATCTCGATGCCGCGACGCTTCAACACGCCGCGGCCCAGCACCTCAGCAAGCCTTTACTCAGTCTTTGCGGACCAGAGAACGCGCTTAAGGCGCTTGAAAGTCAGTGGCTGAACTCGACTGATCCGCAGCTTCAGGGGCCTTAAGCAACGTTCCGTCCTGCCGAACCAGCTGCGCCATCGGCACTAAAAAGGTGCCGCGGCGAAATCGAACCGCGGCCGTTTCCATGGCCCTGAGACCCACCACTTCACCGATCTCATCACCCGCAACAAGATCGGGGGGACGAAGCATCGGCATCGGGTCTGCTGTTTTCAGGTAAGGCAGCGGGCGTGCCAAGCGCACCTGATCACCAATCGAAACGTCCATGGCCCTGGGCAATCACCCTCTCCTACTGCAGGATGGGGCGAGTTGACTGCAGCCCGTGCGGGCACTGGCCACCTGGAGCGGCGCCTTCGCCGGTCTGATGCTGATCCTCGTAGGCAGCCTGATTCCTGCAGCGCTTGTGCTCCCAAGCGTTCCGGTGCAGGTGTTGCCCCTACCAAGTACTTGGCAGGTTCCAGCCCTGCTCCTCTGCGCCATGGTGTGCGGCCCCCGCTCCGGGGTGATCGCGTCAGTGGCTTACCTCACCATCGGCCTGGTGGATCTGCCGGTGTTCCACGACGGTGGCGGCTTGGGGTATTTGCTGAACCCGGGGTTTGGATATCTGGCGGGCTTTCTTCCCGCAGCCTGGCTCTGCGGACGTCTTTCCCAACAGGACGGCATGAATGATCTGGGGCGGCTGACCCTATCGGCCATCGCCGGACTAGTGATGATTCAGGTCTGCGGGCTGCTGAATCTCTTGATCGGCGCTGCTGTGGGGCGCTGGAGTGATCCATTGGCCCAACTCTTGTTCAGTTACAGCCTTGGCCCTCTGCCCTCCCAGTTGGCCCTTTGTGTCGCAGCGGGCTGCTTAGCGCTTCCTCTGCGTCGGCTCCTGCTGGTCGAATGAGTCGCGTCGATCGCCGCATGCCCGTTCCGAACCCCCTGAACCGTCGATCGATCCTGATGATCAGTCTGCTGATCGTTCTGATCGATCAGGGCAGCAAAACCTGGGTCCGCGCGCACCTGCCCTTTCAACAAGATGGAGGTGTGCTGATTCCCGGACTGCTTCGACTGCATTGGACCGTTAATGACGGCGCGGCCTTCAGTTTGTTCAGTGGAGCAACAGCGCCCCTTGGTCTTCTGAGCTTCTTGGTGGGAATCGGAATCGTTTTCTGGATCTCAAAAAACCGCCATCAACCCTTTTGGCAGGGCCTAGCCCTGGCCTTGCTTCTTGGAGGAACCATCGGCAATGGGATCGATCGCTGGAGCCCTCCGCTGCACGTGGTGACCGACTTTTTGAAGCTGGTGCCGTTCTCCTTCCCGATCTTCAATGGAGCTGATGTGGCCATCAACCTCGCCGTTGCCTGTTTCGCGATCGATGCGCTGACCCAACGCCATGAGCAACCTCCCCGCTGACCTCATCTCAGGCGAAAGCCAGCAGAGCGACTTCGGTCAATGGCAGCTGCTGATCCACCAAGCCGGTCAGACCGACAGGGTCTTGGTCTTGCACGGCGAGAGCTATCGGATCGGACGGGACCACGAACTCGAGATCGTTCTTGACCATCGCGCCGTGAGTCGCCAACACGCATGGCTCGAGCGCCGCGGTCGGCACTGGTTTCTTCAAGATCTTCAATCCACCAATGGCCTCTGGTGGCAGGGACGACGGGTGCGAGGGCTGGAACTGCGCGATGGTGATCGTGTGAGCCTGGCGCCTGCTTCTGAGACCGGAGCGCCGGTGCTGCGCTTTATCGACGCGAGGGAACGCTGGCTCCATCGGCTGGAACGGGGAGTAGCCACGGCGCTGCTTGGTGGCTTGGGCAGTGGTGGACTGCTCCTGCTTCTAGCCGCACTCACCGTTCCAGTCCGTGGACGACTGGCAACGGTGCAAGGCCCCATCGCGATCTACGACCGCAACAACGTCCCCTTGGAATCAGTCGACTCCAGCAGACATCGCGAGCTTCCGGATCTTGGAAGCTTTTCGCCCGTTTTGGTCGACGCGCTCCTCAGCAGCGAAGACAACCGCTTCTGGTGGCACCCAGGCGTGGACCCCATTGGAACGCTTAGGGCCTTGCTCACGAACGTTCATGGTGGAGAACTGAGGGAGGGAGGCAGCAGCCTCACGCAGCAACTCGCCCGAAGCCTCTATCCAGACCAAGTGGGCCAAGGGGACACCCTGGGACGCAAGTGGCGCGAGCTTCTGGTGGCCCTGCAACTGGAGAGCCGCTTCAGCAAAGGGGAATTGCTCCTCAGCTATCTCAACCGTGTTTACCTCGGCGTGGGCTGGGGGTTCGAAGATGCAGCACAAACCTATTTCGGCCGCTCCGCCAGCCAACTGACTCTCGATCAGGCCGCATTGCTGGTCGGGCTACTGCCCTCTCCCAACGGCCACAACCCCTGCCAGAACCCACAGAGGGCACTGGAAGCACGCAACAAAGTGCTGAACAAAATGGCCGATGCAGGGCGCCTTCCACTCGATCAAGCGCGGGAAGCCCGGCGGCGCCCCGTTCAATTGAATCCATCCGCCTGCACCTCTCAATCGCAAAGGAGAGCCGTGCCCTTCTACACGGATCAGGTGCGAAGAGATCTCAGCACTTTGGTGGGCCCTGATGTGGCTGCAGAAGGCAATTTCCTCATCGAGACCCATCTCGATCCCGTTGTGCAAGACGTGGTGCAGCAACAGCTGCGCGACCTGCTCGAAGCCTCGAAAGGGCTGGGTGTCAGCGAAGGAGCAGCAGTGGTGATGGACAGCCGCACCGGTGGAATTTTGGCGATTGTGGGAGGTCGTGATTACCGCAGCAGCCAGTTCAACAGAGCCTCGATGGCCCTGCGCCAACCGGGAAGCACGTTCAAGCTGATCACTTACCTGGCGGCACTCCAGAGAGGACTGAAAGCCAGCGACAGCGTCGACTGCGGTCCCCTCGAATGGGGTGGTCAACGCTTTGAAAGCGGTTGTGGTGGCCGACTCAGCCTCACCAGCGCCTTTGCCTCCAGCAGCAATACGGCTGCCCTTCGCTTGGCCCAACGGGTGGGACTGGAGCAAGTGGTGCAGCAAGCGCGCAAACTCGGCATCAGCACCCCGCTGAATCCTGTTCCAGGGCTCGTTCTTGGGCAGAGCGAAGTGCCGCTCGTTGAGCTCACGGGTGCCTTCGCCGCCGTGGCCAACGCCGGACTGTGGCACCAACCAAGCACGATTCGAAGGCTGCTGGATGCCGAAACCTGCCGCGTGGAGACCATCAAAGGGTGCGGCAGCCTTGGCGGATCCTCCACAACCACCTCGGGCTCCCGCCAGGCGGTTTCCAAGGATGTTGCACAAACCATGCAGGGGCTGCTGCGCAGCGTGGTGCGGTCTGGCACCGGAAGGAATGCTTCTTTGGGGGGCCTAGAAGGTGGCAAGACCGGCACCACCAACGACGGCCGTGACTTGCTCTTTGTGGGCTATGAGCCCAGCCGCCACTGGGTGCTTGGCATCTGGCTGGGCAACGACGATAACCGCCCGACATCCGCCTCAAGCGCCTTGGCAGCCACGCTCTGGGGAGACATCATGCGAGCGGCAGGTCGGGGGAGCAGCGGTACGCGCTGATGAACCAACGGTGAAGCACAACAGGTGAAAGGCAAGAAACGTTGGCTGTTCTGGGCAGGTGGTGCGCTGATCACCTTGGTGGTGATCGGCATGGTGCTCCAGGCCGTGCGCAACCTGCTGTGGGATTTGAGCTACTGGTTGCCCCCGTGGATGGTGGGCCCGGTGCTACTGCTGGGAACGGCCCTACTGGTAGGAGTGATCAGCCAGGTGGGTTGGCCATGGTTTCAGGCCTGGAAGCGTCAGCAGAATCAGGTCCAAAGAGACGTTCTCACTGAGCCTCCCCTGCCCGACACCCGCCGCCAGGCCGCCGAACAAAGCCTCGAGAGCATCGATCGGCTTCTCGACAAACTTGATGACGCCGTCAGCCGTGAAGGTCTGCGGCAGGAAAGGGAGCGGGTGGCCCGTGAGCTGCAGAGAGGTGACCTCACTGTGGTGGTGTTCGGAACCGGCTCCAGTGGCAAGACATCACTGATCCGGGCACTGCTGAATGAAATTGTTGGTGATGTGGGTGCAGCCATGGGCACCACCACAGCCACCAAGGCTTACCGACTACGCCTCAAAGGTCTGAAGCGAGGACTGCAACTGGTGGATACCCCAGGGATTCTCGAAAGTGGAGCCGATGGGCGCGAACGGGAGCAGGAGGCTCGCCGCCGGGCCAGCCGGGCCGATCTGATGCTGGTGGTGGTGGATGGAGATCTGCGCGCTGCAGAGCTGGAGGTGACCCGCCATCTCGCCAGCCTGGGCAAGCGGTTGTTGTTGGTGCTGAACAAATGCGATCTGCGCGGCGAAGAGGAGGAGAAGCGCTTGATGGCACTGCTTCAGCAGCGTTGCGCCGATCTCCTCAGTCCTGCAGATGTGATTCCAACCAGCGCTTGCCCCCAATCGCTTCCGCGACCAGGCCAACAGCCCATCCAGCCGCCAGCAGAGGTGGAGGCCCTCCTGCGTCGCCTGGCCAGCGTCCTGCACGCCGACGGGGAGGAACTGCTTGCTGACAACATCCTCCTGCAATGCCGCCATCTGGGCGAAACCGGACGACAACTGCTGGACCAGCAGCGCCAGACGGAAGCCCGACGCTGCGTTGATCGTTACAGCTGGATCAGCGGCGGCCTCGTCGCTGCGACCCCTCTTCCTGGCATTGATCTCCTGGGCACGGCGGCAGTCAATGCCCAGATGGTGATCGAAGTAGCCGGGGTGTATGGCGTCACCCTCACCCGAAACCGAGCCCAGGAATTAGCGGTGTCCGTCGGACGCACCCTGGCTGGAGTCGGTGTGGTCAAGGGTGGTGTGTCGCTCATCGGAACCGCCCTGAGCCTCAATCTGCCCACCCTGCTACTAGGACGCGCCGTACAGGGCGTGGCGGCGGCCTGGCTGACGCGTATCGCCGGCGCCAGCTTCATTACTTACTTCCAACAAGACCAAGACTGGGGAGATGGTGGTGTTCAGGACGTGGTCCAACGCCATTACGACCTCAACCGGCGGGAATCAGCTCTGGAGCGTTTTCTGGAGACGGCTCTACGGAGAGTGGTGGAGCCATTGCAGCGGACGGTGCAGCGACAGCTTCCACCGCGACCAGGGCCTCGGGCGGGGGCGGACGCATCGGACCCCGGGCATCCAGCACGGTGATCAGGGCCAGGTAAATCACCCCGATCGCAACGGACAGGGCACCGGTGACAATGGCCACCCAACGGCCTCGCGGTGACTGGGGGGCTGCCATCAATGAACCTCGGCCGCAGATGTGTTCAGGATCTCAGCCAACTGGCGGAGGTGGGAGATCTGGGTGTGGGGATTCCCGAGCACAGCTTTGAGGTGATGCACGCCGGCATAGAGCGGTCGCGACACCATCAGCTGATGGGAGAGCAGCCGTTGGCGCGTTGCCAGTGACCAGGCCTCAATCTCGGGAGCAGAACCGCGCAATGGACAACAGGCCAGAAGATGCAAAGGACCACCTCGCAACTTCAACTGAACAGGATCGAGCATGTCCTCCAAGATCCGTCGGCGTTCGAGAGCCGAACCGAGCACATGGGCGATACCGGATTCCCCAAGTTGGCGAAGACCCAGCCAGAGCTTGAGGATTTCGGCGGGGCGGGTGCCCTGCAAGCCCAGCTCGCCACCATGGCTCTCACCCCATGCAGGCTCCATGTAGGGAAGACCAGTGGCAAAGGCCTGCATCAAAGCCATGCGATCGGCCACCAACAACAGCGAGGAGGTCTTGGTGATCCCAAGCAGTTTCTGAGGATTGATCGTGATCGAACTGGCCTGCGCGAGCCCCTTCATCAGGGGAGCTGTGGATGCCGCCAACCCAAACACCGCACCAATGGCCCCATCCACATGCAACCAGAGCCGTTCGCGGTTGCAGAGCTCAGCCAAGGCCGGCAAGGGATCGATGGCACCACGCACCGTGGTGCCTGCTGTTGCCACCACCGCCAAACAGGGACGCCGCTCACTGCGAAGCAGGGTCAAGCGTTCCTGGAGGTGCTCAATTTGGAGACACCCGTTGTCATCCACCGGGATGACCTGCAAAGCGTCGTCTCGCAGCCCCATCACCCGTACGGCTTTGGCCAGGGAGACATGGGCATCCTCGCTGGCAAAAACCACAGCATTCGGGTCATGGGCCAAACCCGCGTGGTGGCGTGCCACCACGAGCGCATTCAGATTGCTGAGGCTGCCGCCACTGGCAGGGACACCACCGGCGGTAGCTGGCAAGCCAAGGCGTTCGGCAAACCAACGGCACAGCAGTCGCTCAAGGCGCGTGAGACTTGGAGAAAGCTCTTCTGAAAGCAGGTTGTTGTTGAGTCCGGCGCAGATCAGATCGGCAGCAATGGATGCCGTCAGCGGGGGGGGGTCGAGATGGGCAAGGGAACCGGGATGGGATGGCTGAAAAGCACCATCCATGACCTGCTGAAGGTCTTCCAGCAATCGGGGAGAGGAAAGGCCCTCCTGCTCAGGAGCCACACCTGGCAAAACGGACAGATTGGGGATCGGTGCAGAACGGCCGGCATCACCCAACCAGCGGCCGAGCTGAGTTGAGGCCTCATGGAGGAAGCGCTCCAACGCGGGGTCAAATCCCACGGGAGACGCAAAAGGAGCGAGTTGCTCGGTCGTTGCTGGCTTGCGTTCGCCGACCAAGGACTCGCGATCAACAGCGTTCATTCTCCACCGTGATGGCACATTGACCGAAGTGAGGACGGAATTTGACGGCGTGGAGGCCCCTCTGAACCTGACCGACAGCGAGCAGCGTTTTTGGATGGGTCTGCTGCTGAGACGGGCTGAAGCCGTGGGTCAGAGCGGTGAAGTACCTGTGAGTGCTCTGATCCTGGATGGGAAAGGACGTTGCATCGGCTTTGGAACCAACACCCGGGAACGGGATCAAGATCCACTCGGCCACGCTGAACTTGTGGCCATGCGTCAGGCCAGTCGACTGAGGGGAGACTGGCGCCTCAACGACTGCACCTTGATGGTCACGCTGGAACCCTGCCCGATGTGCGCAGGAGCGCTGGTGCAGGCGAGAGTTGGGCAAGTGATCTTTGCCGCTCGGGATCCAAAGCGTGGTGCCATGGGAGGAACCATTGACCTCACCACCCATTGCAGTGCCCACCACCACATGATTGTCAGGGGGGGCGTGCTTGAAGAGGAGGCCAGTCAAATGCTGGCCCAATGGTTCAAGCAGCGGCGGCGGTGGCCTGGCGGAACTTCGGCAGCTCGGTCTCAAAGAGGTTGAGCAGACGATTCACGTTGTCTGGGGTGGAGTTGTAACCCATCAGGCCGATGCGCCAGATCTTGCCGGCGAGGGTGCCAAGACCACCACCGACTTCAATGCAATGGTTATCAAGCAAATGCTGGGTAAAGGCTTTGCCGTCAACGCCCTCTGGAATCCTCACGGTGGTGAGCGTGGGCAAGCGCAGCTCAACAGGTGCGTGCATCACCAGCCCTAGCCCTTCAAGACCGGCCCAAAGAGCCTCAGCATTGCTGCGATGGCGGGCCCATGACTGCTCAAGCCCTTCTTCGGCAAGCAGGCGAAGCGCCTCACGCATGCCGAAATTCATGTTCACAGGAGCTGTGTGGTGGTACACACGATTGCTTCCCCAGTACTGGTTGAGGAGCGACACATCGAGATACCAGTTCGGAACCTTGTCCTGGCGGGCAGAGAGTTTCTCCTCGGCGCGAGGACCCATGGTGAAAGGCC